>PLDO01000254.1 GCA_003136215.1 Bryobacterales bacterium | reverse complement strand
CCAACCGCCGCGCAGGTTAACAACCTGCCCCACGACGGCGGCGGGATGTCCAGACTCCGGTGCCAGGCCAAGAGGCCTGTCCCACCTACTATCCGAATCGTATTACACTCGTGAAGTTCAGGAGGTTGCCGCTGTGCCTATTCCGCGTGTGTGGATTCGCCGTTTGACGTTGCTTGGTCTCTCACTGGCTGCGCTGGCGCCATTGGCGCCGGGCCAATCGATGGATGCCCGGCTTTATTCCGAGATGCACTGGCGCTCCATCGGACCGCCGCGGGCGGGACGCGCGCGGGCGCTCTCCGGCGTGGCGAGCCAGCCCAACGTGTTTTACATCGGCTTCGACAACGGCGGCGTCTGGCGCTCCACCGACTACGGTTCCACGTGGGCGCCCATCTTCGATGGCGAATCCACCGGCTCCATCGGCGCCATCGCCGTGGCGCCTTCGGCCCCCAACACCATCTACGTCGGCACCGGCGCCGGGATTATCCGGCCCGACCTGGCCACCGGCGACGGCATGTATAAATCCACCGATGCAGGCAAGACGTGGGCGCACCTGGGTCTGCGCGATTCACAGATGATCGCCAACATCGAGGTCGATCCCGCCGATCCCAACCGCCTCTTTGTCGCCGCCCTGGGACATCCCTACGGCCCCAATCCCGAGCGCTGCATTTTCCGCTCCACCGATGGCGGCGCCACCTTCGATAAGGTGCTGTACAAGGACGAATACACCAGCGGCAGCGATGTGCGCATCGATCCCAAGGCCCCCCACATTGTCTACGCGGCTCTGTGGCAGCAGCAACAGGGTTTCATGGAGAACGGGGCGTTTGCCGGCGCCGGTGGAGGCATCTTCAAATCCACCGACGGCGGCGATACCTGGCAGCCGCTGACGGCCGGTCTTCCCACCGTGACGCAGGCGAACCTGACGATTTCTCTCAGCAACCCGCGCGTGGTGTACGCCATGGTGGCGGGTGCGGCAGCCCCGCCTGCTGCCGGCGCCGCCCCCGCTCCCGCGGCGGGTGGACGTGGCGGACGCGGCGGCGGAGGCGGCAGCGTCGGCCTCTACAAATCCACCGACGGCGGCGAGCATTGGACCCTGGCGGCGAGCCGGGGCCGTTCGCCCGATCCACGCCCGCTGGCCCGCATCGGCGGCGGCGACCTGCCCAGCATTGCCGTCGATCCTAAGAACGAGAACGTCGTGTATAGCTGCTCGGTCGTGCTGTGGCGCACCGAGGACGGCGGACTCACCTGGTCCGCGGTGCGCGGCGCTCCGGGCGGCGACGACTACCAGAAGGCCTGGATCAATCCCAACGACACCAATATCCTGCTGGTGGTCAGCGACCAGGGCGCCGTGATTTCCGCCAATCGTGGCGAGTCGTGGAGCAACTGGTACACCCAGCCGACCGCCGCGATGTATCACGTGACCGCCGATAACGCCTTCCCATACCGCCTCTGCGGCGGCCAGCAGGATTCCGGCTCGGCGTGCGTGGCCAGCCGCGGCAACGATGGCGAGATCACCTTCCGCGATTGGCATCCGGTGGGCATCGAAGAGTACGGCATGGCCGCGCCCGATCCCAAAAACCCCGATTTGGTCTACGGCGGAAAAGTATCTGTTTATAACCGTGTCACGGGTCAGAAGGCCAGCATCGCTCCCGGTGCCGGGCGTGGCGCCGCGCCGCCCGAGCCCGCTACCGCCGGACGTGGCGCCGCGTCGGCCGCGTCGCCGGAACCACCCGCCCGCACCGTCCGCACCCAACCGCTCATCTGGTCGCCCAAGGACCCCAACGTGCTCTTCTTTGGCACCGCCGGCGTGTGGAAGACCACCAACGGCGGCCACAGTTGGACCGCCATCAGCGGCGATCTCACCCGCCAGACATGGGAGGTTCCCGCCAACGCCGGCAAGTATGCCCCCACCGTGACCCCGGCGCCGCAAGGTACCGTCACCGCCATCGCGCCCTCGCCCCTCGACGTCAATGTGCTTTGGGCCGGCACCGGCGATGGCCTCATCCAGGTCACCACCGACGGCGGCGCGAAGTGGAACAACGTCACTCCGCCCCAGATCAAGGCCTGGACGCGCATCTTCAACATGGACGCGGGCCATTTCGATACCAAAACCGCATACGCCGCCGCCAATACCCTCCGCCTGGACGACATGAACCCGCATTTCTGGCGCACCCACGACGGCGGCAAGACCTGGACCGAGATTGACAGCGGCATCGCCGGTGGCGCCGTGGCCAACTCCATCCGCGAAGATCCCCGCAAGAAAGGCCTGCTCTACGCCGCCACCGAGACGCAGGAGTGGGTTTCCATCGACGACGGCGATCACTGGCAATCGCTGCGCCTGAACATGCCCGCCATTTCGGTACGCGACATCGCCGTCAAGGACGATGCCGCCTGCATGTGCTCCGACCTGGTGGCGGGCACTCACGGCCGCGGATTCTGGATCCTCGACGATGTCACCCCGCTACGTCAGGCAGCCGAGGCCGCCGCCGCTTCCAAGCCCTGGCTGTTCAAGCCGGCCACCGGCATCCGCGTGCGCTTCGCCATGAACGATCCCACCCCGTGGCCACCGGAAGTGGCCGCCGGAGAGAACCCGCCGCCTGGCGCCCTCATCGACTACTATCTGCCATCCGCCGCCGGCGAGGTGAAACTGGAGATCTTCAACCCGCAGGGTAAAGTGATTCGCACTTATTCAAGCAAAGATCCGGTGCGCAGCCCCGACCCGGCCACCGACCCGGTGGCCTACAACAAGTTGTGCCAGGAGACGCCCACGGCGCCCGATTGCGGGCTCCCGCTCTACTGGCCCGCGCCGCCGCAGGTGCTGAGCGCCGGCGCCGGTATGCACCGTTTCAGTTGGGACATGCACTATGATCCCCTTCCCGGCGGCGGAGGAGGAGGACGCGGCGGCGGTGGCGGCAATGGAGCCGTGCCCCACCTCACCTACCCCGGCGTCAACTCGCCGTGGGTGGCGCCTGGCGCGTATTCCGTCCGTTTGACCGCCGATGGCCAGAGCCAGACTCAGCCCATTACCATCAGGATGGATCCGCGCGTGAAGCTCACGCCCGAAGTGCAGCAGATCTTCACCGTGACCGCGCAGCTCGAAGACAACGCCCGCGCCGCCGCCGCCGCTTACAAAGAGGCGCGCGATTTGTCTGCCAAGGTCAAGGCCCGTCCGCAATCGGCTGCCAATGACGCCCTGCTTAAGCAGATGAATGACATCGCCCCCGTCGAGGCTCCGGCTTCGGGCGGGGGAGGCCGAGGCGGATTCGGAGCGCAGGCGCCGGCGCCTCCGCCGAACCTGGCGAACCTCGCCGGTCAGATGGTGGCCGCCGCCATGGCTATACAGTCCTCGGAGATGCCGCCCACGGCGGCGCAGTTGCAGGCTTGCAGCCGGCAGACCGCCGCCTACCACGGGCTGATGGCCAGTTGGGCTGTGCTGAGAGCCAAGATCAACCCCCCCGCCGCCCGCCCCGCGGCCGGGCATTGAGGCCATGCCGGTTCCAGCCGAGGCCACCGCGCGGCACCGATGCGCTAGACGACGCAGGCGGACCCAGAGGGTACCCCGCCTGCGCCACCAAGACGAGTACTGTGTTTGCAGNNGGCCTGCGCCCTGGCAAACGGCGCCCAAGACCCCGGAACAGTCTGGAACGCTGTGCTGCGCGATGGCAGCGGCGGGGCCATCGCCGGAGCCGTCCTGAGTGTCCGCTCAGGCGGCGCTCAGTTCACGGCTACCTCCGCCAAAGGCGGACAGTTTGCGTTCCCGGCGCTCCCGCCGGGCGAGTACTCCATCACCGCCGTTCGCGATGGAGCCACGGCGGCGTGCGCGCGAACCCTTCGCCTGCCAGGGGAACTTCCGGCGGCCATCGAGTGGGCCAACGGCGCGCTCTCCCTGGTGGCGGCAGCGCAGGGCGCCGGCGGCGAGCGGCTGTCCGGCAAAGCCGTCTCCGAGTTGCCGCTCAATAAGCGGGATTTCAGCCAGTTACTGCTGCTGGCGGCGGGCGCCATGACCGATGTCAACGGCGCCGCCAACTTCACCCAGCAGTTCGCCGTCAACGGCCAGCGCGGCACTGCCGCCGTGTTCGCCATGGACGGCGCCGACAGCACCGACCCCGAGATGGGCGGCGCCGCATTCACCAACTTCAATGTCGATGCCGTGCAGGAGATCCGCTCCAGTTCCGGATGGATGCCGGCCGAGATCGGCCGCGGCTCCGCTGGCTTCACCGACATCATCACCCGGTCCGGTTCCAACTCAATACACGGATCGGCTTTCGAGTTTCTGCGTAACGCCGCGCTCGATGCGCGCAACTTCTTCGACCGGCGGTCCATCGCCAATCCCGGCCGCATCCCCCCGTTCATCCGCAACGAGTTCGGTGCCACCAACGGCGGACCGGTCGTCATACCGGGCCGGTACAACGGCAGGAACCGTACCTTCTACTTCGTCCAATGGCAGAGCTTCCGGCAGGTGCTCGGAACCACCCAGGTGATCCCCGTCCCGACCGACGCCGAGCGTGCCGGCCGGGATACTACGGCCTACCCGGGCGATACCCTGATTGTGCCGGTGGATCCGCGCATCGCGCAGTTGCTGGCGAGGTACCCGCGTCCCAACGACCCGCAAGGCCCCTACGGCGCGCGCACCTATGCCACATCGTCGAAAGTGACTACGTCCTCGAACCAGTTCTCGGCCCGCATCGATCACCGGATCTCGGCCAAGTCGCAGTTGTTCGGCCGCGTCACAGTGGATGGCGTCACCGGCCCGACCACCAACCCCAGCCAGACCGCCATCGACCCGAGTTTCGGCGTGCAGTTCACCGATCGCCAGACCAACGCCGTCATTACCTACACGGGGACTCTCTCGCCCGGGTTCACCATGGAATCTTCCATCAGCTTCACGCGCGCCACCCCGTCGTTTCCCTCGGCTAGCGGGACGGGGCCGGCGCTGAAATTCGGCGACGGCCTGTACGAAGCCTTCAACAACGCGGCGGGGAGTGTAGTTGCGTCGTACGGCAACCTGTTTCAAATCCGCCAGAATTTCACCTGGGTGCGCGGCAAACACACCGTCAAAGCGGGCGGGGAAGTGCGGGCCAATCGCGACACCACGCTCTTTGGCATCAGCCCCAACGGCGAGTATCAGTTTGGCGGCGGCGCGGCCTATTCTCCGGTCGAGATCCGCTCCGCCAGCGGCCTGCACGATATCCACGTGGGCGACCCGCTGCCGGACTCCCTTACCGGCCTGCTGACGGCCAGCGCCTTCACCTATACCGAGGCCGTGGCGCCGCTCATGTTTGCCCAGGGCGACCACATCGGCGATTCCGCCATCTCCCGCGACGCCTTCAACTTCTACGCCCAGGACAGTTGGAAGCTGCGCCCCCGCCTGCAGCTGAACTACGGTTTGCGGTATGAGATCGAAACGCCCATCCGCGAAAGGGCGAAGCGCACCTCGGGACTGGTGCTCGGCGGTACGGGGCGGCCGGGGTCGGAACTGATGGTGAATCCAGATCCGGGGTACAAGCTCGACAAGAACGGCTGGGGTCCGCGCGTTTCCCTCGAATGGCAGGCGACCGCACACACCACGTTGCGCGCCGGCGGCGCCATCACCACGCTGCTGACCAACGTATGGCAGGACAATGCCCTCACCGGCGGCACGCCGTTCGTGGTGTACCCGCGCCTCACCGCCGCGCCCGGGCAGCCGGTTCGTTTCGGCATGTCCATCACGCCCCAGCAATTGCCCGTAGCGTACAACACTGCCGGACAACCCATCTTCGCGGCGGGCGATTCCAAGCAGGTCCCCGGAAACACTCCGATGGACCTGCTGCGCTACGAGCGCGACCTGGCGGCGCTATCGCCCGATCACCAGATTACGCCGCTCGGCGTGAACGGCATCGCCGGCAATTTCCGCAACGGATACATGGGCACGTGGACCGCCGGCCTGGAACGGAAACTCGCCGGCGTGGCCCTCAACGCCGCGTATGTAGGCACGGCCGGCGTCAAGCTGCCCATCATGGACTATCCCAACGGTTTCGCCGGCGCGGACCCCGCGTTCTCGCCCTACACCCAGTACGATTCCTCAGGCCGCGTTACCGGCGGTTACGGGCCGGCCACTCTCGTCACCAACCGGTCCCACTCCACGTATCACGCCTTGCAGGTCTCCGTGCAGAACAACCTTACCTCGTGGGGCCTCGGGGTTCAGGCCAGCTATACGTTTTCCAAGTCGATCGACGATTCCAGTGCCGTGCTCGGTGGACCGGGGACGTCCGGCGCGGTATCGCAGACCGCGCCCCAGGACCCCTTCCACACGCGCAACGACAAAGCTCCCTCGTCTTTCGACATCACCCNNACCCAGGCGCTCGCCTTGAGCGTGTTTCAGGATCTCCACGCCGACCGCCTGTGGCTGTTGCGGCCGCTCGGCATGACGCTGACCCGCGGCTGGCAACTGCTGGGTATTGGAACGCTCCAGGGAGGCGTCCCGTTCACCATCTATTCGGGCGAGCAGCAGACCGGAGCAGGCGCGGGCGGGACCGACCGGCCCGACCAGGTGGGCGTGCCGGAGCTCTCCACCGGCCGCACGGTGCGCGAAGACTATTTCGGACGCGGTGACGCCAACGCCGCGTTCTTCCGCATACCAGTCAATGTACCGGGCGGGACCGGCCCGAACCACGGCCGCTTCGGGTCGCTCGGCAGGAACACGTTCCGCGGGCCGGGCCTTCGAAACCTCGACCTGGCGCTAATCAAGGACACGCCTTTGGGCAGGCGGGCGTCCGGCGAACTGGCATCCCTCCAGATGCGCGCCGAGTTCTTCAACGTGTTTAACCTGGTGAACTTCGGCCTGCCTTCCAACACCGTGCTGGGCCCCGGTTTCGGAGAGATCAGCCGGACCGCCGGTTCGTCGCGGCAGATTCAGCTGTCTTTAAAACTGATCTATTGAACGTTGTGAGGTAACCTGAAACCGATGAGATATGTTTTCGCGTGGCTGATGTGTCTGTCCCTTTCCGCCCAGACGCCTCCGGCGCGGCCGAAGGTCTTCGGCGTGGCCCACTACTCCATCTTCGTCAGCGACCTGGCGAAGGCGCGCGCATTTTACGAGGACTTCCTCGGCTACGAGGAGGCGTTCACGCTCCCCAAGCCCGATGGCACGGTGCAGATGGTCTTTGTGAAAATCAACGACCATCAGTATGTGGAGCTGGTCAACCAACCCAACAAAGGGGAAGGCCAGTTGAACCATTTGGGACTCTACACCGATGACGTCGCGCGGATGCGGCAATACCTGGTTTCGCGCGGGGTTGACGTGCCGGAGCAGGTGACCAGGAACCGCATTGGGAATCTGAAGATCTCGCTGGTCGATCCTGACAACCACGCGCTGGAGATCGTGCAGTACATGCCCGATAGCTGGACCGGCAAGGACACCGGCAAACACATGCCGGCCACGCGCATTTCCGACAGCATGATGCACGCCGGAATCCTCGTGGGCAACATGGAGGCGGCCGCCAGATTCTACGGCGGGATCCTCGGGTGCCAGGAAACCTGGCGCGGCAACAGCCTGACCAGCACGACGTTGAACTGGGTCAACATGCGCGTGCCGGATGGCCCCAACCACGTGGAGTTCATGCTGTATAAGGAACTTCCGCCGCCGGACCGCCGCGGCAGCCCGCACCACATCTGCCTGACCGTGAAGGATATCAAGCAGGCCGTGGCGACGCTCGAGGCGCGGCCGGCGCGCAAGGGTTACGCGCGCGAGCTGAAGATCAACCTGGGCGTGGACAATAAGCGGCAGGTGGGCCTGTTCGACCCGGACGGGACGCGTGTCGAGATGATGGAGTTCGATACCACCGACGGCAAGCCCGCGCCGTCCTCCACGCTGCCGCCGCCGCGGTAGCGCGACGCCGCCAAATTGCGTATGACTCCCGGTGCCGGTTCGCGCCCCTCACTGCCGATGTTGGCGCTATTGCTGGCCGGCGTGGCTCTGGCGTATGCCAATCACTTCGACAACGCGTTTCACTTCGATGACGCGCACACCATCACGCAGAACCCCTACATCCGCAGCCTGCGCCACGTTCCCGAGTTCTGGACGAACGGGGCGACCTTCAGCACGCTTCCCGCGAATCGCACCTATCGCCCGGTGGTCGCCACCACCCTGGCGCTGGACTACTGGATGGGCGGCGGACTGAAGCCGTTGTTTTTCCACCTCGACACGTTCCTGTGGTTCCTGCTCCAACTGGTCTTGATGTTCTTCCTTTTCCGTCACATCTTTGACCTGGCGAGGGACGATGGCCGCAACGCATATCTCGCCTTCTTCGCCGCGGCTTGGTACGGCCTGCACCCGGCCAATGCCGAGACGGTGAACTACGTGATCCAGCGAGGCGACCTGCTGTCCACGCTGGGAGTGGTGGCGGCGTTGTACCTGTATGCCACGTCGGAGCGGGCGCGGCGCACTCATTTGTACCTGATCCCGGCGGCGCTGGGGCAGTTGGCCAAGCCTCCGGCGCTGATTTTCCCGCTCATCCTCCTGGTCTACATCTGGTTGTTCGAAGGCAAGCAGGCATGGAAAAGGTGCTTCCCCGCGGCGGTCGCGGCCGGCTTGATGGTAGTCCTGCAATCCGCCATGTCGCCGGCCACATTTGCACCCGGCGCGGTTTCCGCGTATGCCTACCGGATCACCCAGCCGCTTGTGATGCTGCGCCACTTCGGCAGCTTCTTTCTGCCTCTGCGGCTGAGCGCCGACACGGACCATCAGGCCCTGGCCGCCTTCTGGCGTCCCGATGCGCTGCTGGGCATCGCCTTTGTGGCTGGGCTAGGGGCGACGGCGTTCGCCTGTTCGCGGCGGCGCGAGCTTCGACCCATCGCCTTCGGCCTGCTCTGGTTTCTGCTGGCGGAAGCGCCGGCCGCGGCCTTTCCGGTGTCGGAGATCGAGAACGATCACCGCATGTTCTTCCCGTTTGTGGGTCTCGCCCTGAGCGCGGTTTGGGCGGTGGGGCTGTGCGTTCGCCGCCGTCAAAGGGTGCTGGCTGGCTTGTCGATCCTCCTGTTGGGCGCGTACGGCTGGGGAACCTGGCAGCGCAATCGGGTGTGGCGCACCGAAGAAACGCTGTGGCGGGACGTCACCCTTAAGAGTCCGCGCAACGGGCGGGGCCTGATGAACTACGGCCTCACCTTGATGGCGCGCGGCGACTACCCGGGCGCCCTGGAGAATTTCCAGCGTGCCGCCGTCTATACGCCTGCCTACTCGCTGCTGGAGATCAACCTCGGCATTGCCAGCGGCGGCATGCGGCGCTACGCCGAAGCGGAAACCCACTTTCTGCGCGCCATGGCCTTGGCCCCGCGCGACGCGCAGACTCACTTCTACTACGGACGCTGGCTGCAAGAGAATCAGCGCACCGCCGAGGCGCTGTCGCAGCTTCGGCAGGCGGCGGCCCTCAATCCGGATTTCCTGGACTCGCAGTATCTGCTGCTCGGGATTCTGGCTGGCCAGCGCAACTGGGGCGAAGTGAGAACCGTGAGCCACGCGATTCTCCGCCTGGCGCCCGGCGATCCGGCCGCCCTCGGCTACCTGGATAGCGCCTCCGCCGCCGACAGAGAATTGACGGCAGCGGCGCAGGCGGTGCAGTCCAACCCTTCGCCGGAGTACTATCTGAACCTGTCGCTGCTCAATCATCAGGCGGGCCGCTTCCAAGAGTCGATTGACGCCGCGCGCCAGGCGCTGCGTCTCAAGCCGGATTACGCCGAGGCGTACAACAACATCGCGGCGGCCTACGAAGGTTTAGAGAAGTGGGATGAAGCCATCGCGGCGGCGCGCGAGGCGCTGCGCATCCGTCCCGACTTCCCGCTGGCGCGGAATAATCTGGCGTGGTCGGAGGCGCAGAAGCTCCGCAAGTAGCCCTTCGAGACCGGTGCTAGTACTGTTTCTGACCTGAATTGGCCGCGATTGTTGGAAAAATCCGCCAAGTCGTGCGAAGATAACGGACGAATTCGCCGAAGGGTGCGTGCCGGTGAGGGGGAGTTCACCTGCCGTACGCCAGACGCTCGGAGGGATGATGGGTTCCGCTCGACTGTTTCGTTTCAGCCGCTTCTGTGTTTTATTGATTCTGTCGTTGGGGGTTGCCAGCGCCGGGAATTTCGCGTTCACCGGGATCTTCACGCAGGATGACCAGCACGAGTTGTTCACCTTCACTGCGCCATCCGGGAGCGTAACGCTTCGTACCTACGGCTATGCGGGGGGCACGGATGCGCTCGGCAATGTGATCCCGGCGGGAGGGTTCGACCCGGTCCTTACGCTGTTCGATTCCACGGGCGGTCTGCTGCCGGGCACCCTGGTGGGACCTTCCAATGACAATGGAGCCGGACTCTGCGGCACTGGAACCGCAACCGTGGGACAGGATCCCGCTACCGGCAACTGCTTCGACTCGTATATGTTACTGACGGGCCTTCTTGCCAGCGATGTGTACACTCTGGTGCTTACCCAGGCCGACAACTACGCCAATGGCCCCACCTACGGCGACGGCTTCCTGGAAGACGGCCCCAACTTCTCGGCGGTTTTCGGGTGCGGCGGAACGTCGTTTTGCGATCAATCGCCCGCTCAGCGGACAGGCGCCTGGGAGGTAGACATCACCGGAGTGCGTACGGCGGCGGACATCAGCGCGGGCGCGCCCGAACCTTCGCCCATCATTTTGCTGCTCACGGGCTGCGCCGGCCTATTGCTGCTCGGACGGCGCCGAATCCGTCATTTGTTGTAGGTCATTCGTAAGATCCTCAAACGAGTCAGGGACATCGGGAAAAGGAGCGGCAATGAGTGGGGCTTCCAAAAAGGCATTTTTCCGGATCGGGGCGCTGGCGTTGTTGACGGCGGCGGCATGGGGACAAACGGTTCCGCTGGCCGGCGACGCATTTTTTGCGTCCGGCGTCGCCACCAACTTTGGCGCCAGCCCGAACGTCAATGTCGGCGGAGTTCCGGGCTACCAGGGGCTGTTCCAGTTCGATCTGAGTAAACTGCCGCCCGGAACACTCTCCAGCAGCGTCACGGTAGCCACCTTGCGGTTATTCGTGCACTCTATCGGCGTCGGCGGATCGGTGAATATCTATGCGGCTGCCGGGGCGTGGACGGAATCTACCGTAAACGGCCTCGCCGGCGCTCCCGTGCCTGGACCTCTGGTGGCCGCCAACGTCCCGGTGTCGGTGGCCGACTCCTACATCGTGGTGCCGGTGACCGGGCAGGTGCAGGGGTGGCTCAATGGGAACCCTAATAACGGGTTTCTGATCATGGCGAATCCCTCGACTACGTCGGTAATCTTCGACAGCAAGGAAAATACCGCGACCAGCCATCCAGCGGCGTTGGAGATCGACCTCTCCGGGCCGGCCGGAGCGCCGGGGCCGGCGGGAACGACCGGCATCCTCGGTCCCACGGGACCGCAAGGTCCGGCGGGTCCAGCGGGGCCGGCGGGCGCCACCGGAGGTACGGGACCGGTAGGGCCGGCCGGGCTCACGGGTGACGCGGGGCCGGCAGGGTCGGCGGGGGCGGCCGGTGCCATCGGGCCTATCGGGATCACGGGTCCGACAGGACCCACCGGGTTGACCGGTTCTGCCGGCGCCGCGGGTGCGGCGGGAGCGGTTGGCCCGACAGGCCCGGTGGGGACGACCGGGCCGGCGGGGCCGACGGGAGCGCAAGGCGCGGCCGGAGCAAAAGGTGCCGTTGGACCTACCGGGCCTACGGGTTCCACGGGATTACCTGGCCTGACGGGGCCGGCGGGGCCGACCGGTCTGGCCGGTGCACAGGGGCCAACCGGACCTACCGGTCCGCAGGGACCGCAGGGTGCGACCGGCAATCAAGGGCCTCAGGGAACGGCCGGCGCCGCCGGCCCTACCGGGCCGCAGGGCCTCATCCTCAATGACTTCTCGGTCGCCGGCACGCAAGCGTCACCGCTTTACACCGAGGGCGGGTCCATTTCCGCCTCCGAGAACAGCCATGTGATCTACGTGCTGAATCAAACGGGCACGCCGGTCGTTCTACCGCCGGCCAACGTGGCGGGCAAGGTGATTACGCTGATGGCCTCCGATTTCACGCTCGACACGGGATTTGACCTCCTCGTCCTGCCGCAGGGCTCCGACAAGATCCTGTTCGCCGAGCAGGTGGTCACCGCCGCGACCCCCCCGTTGGATGTGTACTTCTGGGTCCGCCTGGTCTCCGACGGAGCAGGGAACTGGCGGGCGATTCACTTCGAGTAGGGGGACAGGACGATGAAGCGACAGACCATACTCCATACCATCAAGATCGGCTTGGCCGGTTGTGTATTGCTGCTCCCTTCGCTCGCGTGGGGCGACACCGCGCCGCTAGCGGGGGACGCCCATGTCAACCCTGGGGACTCGACGCCTTACGGCGGATTGCCCACCATCAACATCGGCGGGGCTCCCGGCTCGCAGGGCCTGGTGCAGTTCGACCTGACCAGCTTTCCGCCCGGGACTACGGCCGCCAGCGTGGCGTCGGCCCGGTTCCGTTTGTTCGTCAACAAAGTCACGGTTCCGGGCGCGGTGGATATTTCCGCCGCAAACATGGCCTGGAGCGAGTCCACTGTGAACGGCACCAGCGGAGTGGGCGCGGGCGCCGCCGTGGCGAGCGGAGTGGCTGTTTCCCTGGGCGGCGTGTATCTGACGGTGGATGTCACCAGCCAAGTGAAGGCATGGCTCAACGGTGCGCCCAATAACGGATTCCTGATCGCCGCCAACCCCGCCACTACTACGGTTTATTTCGATAGCAAAGAGAGCGTTTCCACCAGCCACCCCGCGTCGATGGAAGTGGTGTTCATCGGCCCGGCCGGCCCCGTGGGACCTCCGGGTCCGACGGGCGTCGCGGGGCCCGCGGGCGTGATCGGCGTGACGGGACCGAATGGACCTGCCGGCCCCGCCGGGCCAGCCGGCGTGACCGGTCCCACCGGACCTGTCGGGCCGCTGGGTCCGACCGGTCCAACGGGCGTTACGGGAGCTGCCGGCCCGACGGGCCCGACCGGCCCGACTGGCCCGACCGGCGCGGTGGGGGCCGCCGGTCCTACAGGCCCGACGGGGCTGGCCGGCGCCACCGGCCCTGCCGGAGCAACTGGCCCGACGGGTAACACCGGTCCGGTTGGGGCCACCGGGCCGCAGGGTGACGCGGGCGCTG
>PLDO01000694.1 GCA_003136215.1 Bryobacterales bacterium | reverse complement strand
GCCAGCCAATGAAGCCGAAACCGCAACTCTCCTGGCGTGCGGCCACGCGCATCGCTTGGCGGGAAATGCGCGCCTCGCGCGCCAAGTTCCTGTTCGTGGTGCTCTCGGTGGCGATCGGCGTGGGGTCGCTCACCGGAGTCCGCGGCTTCAGCAATTCGTTCCGCCACATGCTGCTGGGCGAGGCGCGTACGCTGATGGCGGGCGACCTGACGGCGCGGGTGTTCGCGCTGCCCACAGCCGAACAGGAGGCGGCGCTGCGCGGTCTGGAAGCGCGCGGCGTGCGGCGCACGTGGATTACCGAGACGGTGACCATGGCGTCGTCCGTGACCACGCCGGACCCTCTGCTGATTTCGGTGAAGGCGGTGGACCCGGCCGCGTACCCCTACTACGGCGTGGTGAAGCTGAATCCGCCGCGCCCCCTGCGCGAGGCGCTCGACGCTCAGGCGGTGGTGGTGTCCGACGACCTGCTGGTCCGGCTCAACGTGCGCACCGGCGACCTGCTGCGCATCGGCGGTCAGGATTTTCGCATCGCGGCCGTGATGGTGTCGGAACCGGACCGCATGACGGGCAGCCTGAACGTGGGGCCGCGGGTGATGATCACGCGTCAGGGGTTGGACCGCACGGGGCTGATCACGCCGGGCAGCCGCGCCGCCGAGCGCTACCTGTTCGCGCTGCCGGCGCAGGGAGGGCCGGACGTGGCCGAGGTGCGTGCCGTATTGAAGCAGGCGTTTCCGGAAGCCACCATCGCGGACTACCGGGAGACGCACCCCATCATCACGCGGGGGCTGGACCGCTCCACCACGTTCCTGAGCCTGATCGGGCTGATCGCGCTGGTGATCGGCGCCATGGGCGTGGCCAGCGCCATGCACGGCCACTTGCAGCAGAAACTGGATTCCATCGCGGTGATGAAGTGCATGGGGGCGCGGTCGGCGCAGGTGATCCGAATTTACACCGCGCAGACGCTGATGCTGGGGCTGGGCGGCGGCGTGATCGGCGTGGCGTTCGGCGTGGGCGTGGCGGCGGCGTTCCCGGGGCTGATCGCCAAGTATTTTTCGATGGACGTATCGGCGTACTGGGACGCGTGGCCGGCGGTGCAGGGGATTGCGGTGGCGTGCCTGGTGACGCTGCTCTTCACGCTGCCACCGTTGCTGGGGATTCGCGACATTCGTCCGGCGCTGATTTTTCGGCGCGACGTGGAAACCAAGGGTAGCGGACGGCGGAGCGGCGGGGCGGCGGCTCTTCTGGTGCGGGTGGCAATTCTGCTGGGCACCGGCGTGGTGGCGGGGACGCTGACCGAAGGCAGTTTCGCCGACGCGCTGCGCACCGGCGGCTTTTTTGCGCTGGCGCTGGCCATTGGCCTCGCGCTGCTGGCGCTTGCCGGGTGGGCCATGCTGCGCGGGTTCCGCTGGTTCCTCCGGCGGGCGGGTGCGCGGCTTCCCGGCGTGGTGCGGCACGGCATGGCGAACCTGTACCGGCCGGGGAATCAGGCGCAGGCGGCGGTGGTGGCCCTCGGCGTCGGGGTGATGTTCACCCTGACCGTGTTCCTGGTGCAGAGCGCCCTGGTGGAGCAGATTCGCGGTTCCGCGCCGCCGGGGATGCCCAACGTGTTCCTGCTGGATATTCCGGCCGGCCAGCGGGCGGCGCTGAGCGAGTTCATCCGGCAGCAACCGGGCGTGAAGGAGGCGCCGGAGGTGGCATTCGCGGTGGCAGCGCGCATCACGGCTATCGATGGAGAGCCAATCGAAAAACTGCCCCTGCGCGATTTCAACCGGCGCTTTCTGCGCACGCGAACCGTCACGGCGATGGACGCCATGCCGCCCGATACCGTCATCTTGAGCGGCGCGTGGTGGCGGCTGGGAGACCGCAATCCGCAGATCTGTGTGAGCGAAGAGGCGGCCAGGATACTCAACCTCAAGGCGGGCGCGGTGGTGGATTGGAATATCTGGAATCGCAATCTGCGCACGCGCGTGGCCTGCATTGAGCGCACCGAATCCATCCGCATGTCGGGACGCTTCGAGTTCCTCTTCAACCAGGGACAACTGGAGAATCTCCCGGCGGTGTACTACGGGAGCGCGCGCGTGCGGCCGCCGGACGTGGCGGCGCTACAGCGGGTGGTGTACCGGAGATTTCCCACGGTGACGGTAGTCAACGTGGCGGACGTGATGCAGATTGTGGAAGACGTAGTGCAGCGGATTGCTTCGGTAATCCGCTTCATTTCCGGGTTCACCATTCTGGCCGGGGCGGTGATGGTGGCGTCGAGCGTGGCGGGCACGCGGTTCCGCCGCATGCGCGAAGTGGTCACGCTGAAGACGCTGGGCGCCACGCGGCGGCGCATCGCGTGGATCTTCTCGGTGGAATTCCTGGCGTTGGGAACGGTGGCTGGATTGATGGGCAGCATGCTGGCGGGAGGCTTCGCCGCGCTGGTGCTGAAGCGCCTCCTGCAGATCGATTTCCACCCGGCGATGGGGACGCACGCGCTCGCCGTGGGCATCGCCGCGCTGGTGGCGACGGTGGCGGGGTGGGCGGCGAGTTTCCGCATTCTGGGCAGGAAACCGCTGGAGATTCTACGAGACGAGTAGACTGCGCCGTCTGATACGATAACTGCAAACGGAGTCAGTCATGAAATGGTCTCGCAGGCTTGCCGCTATTACTCTGGCTATTGGTGTCACAGGCGGTCTTACGTCCGGTTTTTCGCCCGCCGAGGATAAGGGTGTCAACCCCAAGATCCAGGAAATGATGGGGCAGGTCTCCGAGGTGCGCATCAAGGCCATCCTGGAGAAGATGGAGAGCTTCGGCACGCGCAATACCATGTCGAATGCGGACGATCCGGTGCATGGCGTGGGCGCGGCGCGCACCTGGATACTGAACGAGATGACGGGCTACAGCCCGAAATTGCAGGTGCGCTTCGAAAAGTTCCGCGTGAAGAAGCAGGGGCAGCGTATTTTCAAGGACGTCGATTTGTACAACGTGGTTGCCATCCTGCCGGGCAAGAAGATGCCGGAGACGGTGGTGGTGGTGAGCGCGCACTACGATTCGCTGAATCTGGGCACGCGGCCGGCGGCCGCTCCGGCGGGGCCCGGCACGGAAACGGCCGGCGGCGCGGTTGGGGCGGGGGCTCCGGGCAACACCACGGCCAACATGACGCTGGCGGATTTCGAGAAGAACGCGGAACTGCCCGCGCCCGGCGTTTGCGACGACGCGAGTGGCACCGCGGCGGTGATGGAACTGGCGCGCGTGATGAGCCAGTACGAATTCGACAAGACCGTGGCCTTCATCGTGTTCGCCGGAGAAGAGCAGGGATTGATTGGGAGTTCTCTGCAGGCGGTAAAGGCGAAGAAGGAGAATCAGGCGATTGAGGCAGTGCTAAATAACGACATTATCGGCACCGACGTCGCCGGCAACGGTCGCATGGGCAACGGGTCGGTGAGCGTGTACAGCGACGAGACGATGGATTCCGTCTCGCAGCAACTGTCGCGCTACGTGCGCGAGATCGGCGAGCGCTACCTGCCCTCCATGAAGATCAACACCGTGTTCATGGGCGACCGGCTGGGCCGCGGCGGCGATCATACACCTTTCCAGTGGGAGGGTTTCGCGGCGGTGCGCGTCTCCACGCCCAATGAGATCTACGCCAATCAGCATCGCGCCACGGACACGCTGGCCAACATGTCGGTGCCTTACACGGCGAAGGTGGCGAAGGTAAACCTTGTGGCGGCGGCGAGCCTGGCGTTGGGGCCGAAGCCTCCCATCGTGCTGCCGGAACCGCGCGCGGGTGGCGGCGGTGGACGGCGTCCCATGCCGATGATCGCGCGCGGCGGCGGCTACGACGCGGTGCTGCGTTGGCGCGCGGCGGGCGTGGAAGACGATATTAAAGGCTACGCGATTGTGATGCGCGCCACGACCTCGCCGTATTGGGAGCAGGAGATCTACGTCGGCAAGGTGACTACATACACGCTGAAGGATGTCTCTATCGACGACGCGAAGTTTGGCGTGAAGGCGATCGGCAACAATGGCGTGGAGAGCCTGGTGACGTCGTACGCCTATCCGCCGCGGCAAAAGGTGGAAATCGAAACCGTGCAGTAGTGGGATAAGGCTCCGCC
>PLDO01000613.1 GCA_003136215.1 Bryobacterales bacterium | reverse complement strand
GCGCCAGCATGGGCAGCAGCGGCTGTGGCGCGAAGAGCGTGACGAAGGCGCAGAATCCGGCGAATACCACCGCGGCGGTGCGGGTTGTCGAGCGAGACTTCGTCTCCGAGAGCATTCCTTCCATTATCCGATGCGGCGGCCATCTCTGGACTCCGTTCTCGCCGCGGTGTAGGAGTAGGACGGGCCGGGGCACCCTCTGGGTCCGCCTGTCCCACGCTACATTGGTTATCGATGGGCGTTTTGGAATTCATGCAAGCGACGCGCAAGGTGCTGCGCCTGCTCGCCTCCGAGCCGGAGGACTTTGCCGCGCAGCATCGTCTACGCCTCCACGAGGCCGCCCAGTTCGTCGCCCAACACAGCCTGGCGTTCATGAAGAGCTTCCCCCTGGAGACTGCGCCGGATTGGTTCGGACACCTGGCCATCGAGGGCGAATCGCAGCAATTGGCCGGCATTTGCAGTCTCAAGGGGCCGCCGGTGGAAGGCGTCGTGGAAATGGCTTACTTCACCTTCCCCGGCTTCGAGGGGCGCGGCATCGGGACGGCGATGGCGCAATTCGTGCTGGATCGCGCCCGCCTGCTCCCCGACGTCAAGTGGATCACCGCCCACACCGCGCCCGAACACAACGCTTCCACCCGGATTCTGCAAAAGATCGGCATGCGATTTGTATGCGAGGAGGCGGAGGACGGTGTTCCGGTGTGGCTTTGGCGGATTGCGGCGGGCGGCTAACTCTTCTCCCGGCTCCAGGCGCGGATGGAGTGGATCTCTTCCGCCGGAATATGCAGGAACTCCAGGAACTCCTGGTGCTCGTTGGGGGCGCTGGTTTCGAACTCGGTGTGCAGGCGGCGCATGTCCTCTTCGGTGAAGCCGGATGCGCGTAAGATGGCGGTGAATTTCTCTTTGGTAACCACGGGTAGTCTCCTGAATCGATCGGTCGTTGTCAGCAGGCGCGCAATCGCCCGCTGGTGTTCTCGCAAGCGCTCTATGCCGGCGCTGAGTTCACCCAGCCTCCGGCGCAGCACGGCGGCGGCATTGCCGCCGGGCGCATCGAGGATCGAACGAATGTCCGCCAGCGGCACGCCCGCGTCGCGATAGGTACAGATCTGGCGTAGCCGGTCGAGATCCTTTTCCGAGTAGACGCGGTAATTCCCGGCGCTTCGCCGGGGCCGCGCCAACAGGCCGATGGACTCGTAATAGAGCACCGTGCTGCGCGCCAGATTGCAGCTGCGCGCCAGGCGTGTGACGGTCAGTGGCATCGTTCTTCCTTCAGTCTCAACCCTGAAGTTATAGACAGGTCAAGGAATTATTTTACTCTTGGCTTTCGTTGACCGGGTCGATGTCGGTGGGCAGGTCTTTCAGGCCGTCCAGCGCGCGCTGCATGGCGGGGCGGATCACCGCCAGGGTGTCCAGCATCTTCTTCGCGGAGGCGTAATTTCCCTCCGCCTCGATGGTCAGCAGTTCGTGCGTCAGGTCGCGAACCGCCGACTTCATCTTTGGCACATCCACGGCGAACGTGCCATCGGCGCCGACCGTGAACGCGCCCTTATCCAGCAGATAGTTGAACTGCAGCGCCATGCCTTTGCCGTGAGCTTCCGTCACGCCGAACCGCACGGAGCGGAACGCCGACGCGAGATACGTGGTGTAGAGCGGCCGCTCGTAGTTGGGGCCGTCCATCAGTTTGTGGTCGAAGAGATACTCCAGCATGAAGAGGCCGGTTATGTCCGCCTTCGCCTCTTCGATGGCGCTGTAAAGTTCCTTCAGCTCCTGGCGCGGCGTGGTGGCGCGTCCCGCAGCCTGGATCTGGTGCGGGCCGATGCCATGGCTGAGTTCGTGCGCCAGTATGTGGGTGAAGAAGTAATTGAAGCTGAGATCTTCCCTCGCGCCCGGCGCCAGGACGCGCGCGGCGATGGGAATCAGGGTGCTGGCGAACTTGGCTTCCTGAATGTTCTTCAGCATGATGCGCGCGCTGCCCTTCTGGGAAATCACGCGTTCGTCGTTGGGCAGATTGAAGGCCGCGGTGCGCACGCCGTGCGCGCCGTCGCCCGCGGCGTAGACTTCGTTCACCACGCGGATGGGAGCAAGTGCGCCCAACTTCGAGTTACGGTAGCGCGCGTCCAGCGGCAGGTTGTTTTCCACTTCCTGCAAGTGCGCGGCTACGGTTTTGAGCTTGTTGGTTTCCGCTTCGTCGCGAATGGCGATGTAGGCTTCGAAGCCGGCCTTGTAGCCGAAGAGTTCGTCGTTGTAGGTTTCGTAGGGGCCGATGGTGATGTCGAGCGGCGCATCCAGGTCCATCCAGGCGAGGTCGCTGGCGTAGTAGTCGTTAGAGAGGAATGCATCGGCGCGCAGCGAGAGGAACTTCCGCAACGACGCGTTGCCGGTGAGCGCCGCGGCTTCCCGCAGCAGGCCTGCCGCCTTCTTCAAGTCGGCGGCGTATTCCTGGTTGTAAGGGACCAGGCTCAGTTGCTTGTCCGCATTGCGCCGGATCACGGTGAAGAATCCCACGGCCTGTTCGCGCGCCGGCGCCGGCAGTGCTGTGACCCAGGCTTCGAACTCCTCGCGGGTCATGTCGGGCGGATAGAAATTCGCTCCCGCCGGTTTGCGCGCGGGCACGCCGGGAACGAACGCGGCGTGGTCGTCGAGATCGCTCCACGGGCCCTTGTTGAGCCAGAAATAGTGCAGGCGCGCTTTGCCCAGCGGTGTGGTGTCCTGGAGCAGTTTGGCGTACAATTCGCGATTCCCGCTCCAGACCTGATCCAGGAACAGGTGGTTCAGCACGCGCGCCGCCTCCACCAGTTTAGGCAACGCCTTACGGTCCCCACTGGAGAGTGCGCTCGTATCGTACTTCAGGGTGACGGGCGCGAAACGCGCGCTCATCTGTGTCAATTGATTCAAATCGGGCATAACGGCGGCAGCGGCCAACAGCACGAGAATGTGCCTCATTCAGATATTGTGGCACTGCGCCGTGGCATAAGGCTCCGCCTTGCCCAGGGCGAGCTTCGCTCGCCTGGCAAGCTGAAGCATGCCCCACCAATGCAGGCAGACGGCACGACTTGGTGGCGCAGGCGGTTCCGCCTGCGAGAACCTTGCCGCGCCAGATTCGCGGCGCGAATGGCCAATCTTCAGCGGCTAGCG
>PLDO01000127.1 GCA_003136215.1 Bryobacterales bacterium | reverse complement strand
ATCGCCAGCGCATCGAGCGCGCTGAAGAGCAGTCGCGGACGGGTGGATTCGCCCACGCCGAGCCACTCATACCCCAGCCAGAGCAGTAGCGCGTTGGCCACCAGATGGAGCAGAAAGAGCTTGCGGGACGCGGTGCTCATTTCACCTCCAGGCGGCGCGATTCGGTGGTGGCCATCACGCCGGAGTTATACATGGGCTGCACACGCGCCGGACTCACCTGGAAGACTCCAGGGTTGACCACCTTGAGCAGATAGAAATACTGCTGCTGGCCTTGCGGGAAGTAAGTCTGGAAAATGGCCATGCGATCGTCATGTAATTCGCGGCGCGTAAAGAAATACTGCCACCAGGGCGGGCGCGACTTCAACTCGTACCCGCTGTCGCGCTCGATAAATTCGGCGCCGGAGGGAATGGGGTCTTCCAGCATTATGTATTTCCAGGTGGAACCGGTCACCGTGAGGCGCACGGCGAGGGTGTCGCCGGATGCCACGGGGCCGGTGAGCGGCGTCAGATCGTAGACAATCTTCTCGCCATCCCTGGTGGGCGCCAGCCTGAAATACTCGCGCAGGACGTTGAGTGAAGTGTTACCGGTCTTCTGGAACTTATCCTCGGCGGAGTAATATTCCAAGCGGGTGGAGTAATAGAGCCTGCCCTGGCCCGTAGTCAGCACACGGATGTGGTTGACGCCCGGTTGCAGCCTGCCCTCGTCGAGCGTGAGTTCGGGAAGGCCGAGCGCGGTGGCCCGATCGAGCTTCTTCGTAAGCACCGGCACGTCGTTGACCAGGACTGTGGCCACCATGTTGGGATTGAGCTCGCCGGTGGCTTTCAGATAATCGGTGAGGCCGTAGATCACCATGGCGGTCTGCTTGGTGCTGCTCCACCAGTAGCCTTCGTTGCGATGGTTCATCAGCCAGAGCGCCGCCTTGGGCAGCAGCGCGGAGCCGGGGCGCTGGTGGGAGAGGAACTTCACGGCGTAGGCGGTGGCCTCGGGCGTGGCGTCCTCGGAAAAATCGAGCATCTGGTCGCGGGAGGCGGTCCACCAGGCCTGCGCGGCATCCTGTTCGACGAGTTGCTCGAGCGACGTGGCGATCTCCGTGGCACGGGCGTCCTTCGCCAGTTCCAGCGCGAGGCCGAAGATGGCGAGCCCGTAAGGGGAGAGTTTGGCGCGCTGCTCGAAGACCTGGGCGAGCGCGCCGGTGTCGGGCTTGCCTGCAAGCACCAGGGCGTATTGCATGTAGGCGCGCAGGTCGAAGGCCAGCTTGGGGTCGGCGGCGAAGGCCTTGGCGACCCACTGGGCCCCCTTATCGATGCGTTCGGCATCCACTTGCACGCCGGCGGCTTTGGCCTGCGCCAGACCGGCGACCACATAAGCGGTCATGAACGGGTGGCTCTCATCGGTCTCCCACCAGCCCCAGCCGCCGTCTTCGTGCTGGAAGTTATTCAGGCGGTCGATGCCGGCGCGGATCTTCTGCTGCACCTCGGCGGTATCCAGGCTGACCTTGAGGCCGAGCTCATTGACGGCCTGCGTGACGACGATATTGGGCAGGAAGCTCGACATGGTCTGTTCCACGCAGCCGTAGGGGAATGTGGTGAGGTAATCGAGCGCGCCGAAGAGCGAGCCGGCAATCGAGGGCGAGACGCGGATGCCGAGCAGGCGCGAGCCGGGCTGCACTTTGGCGGGGAAGGTGAGATCGAAGGCGGTGCTGGAGCCGGCGGCGAGCGATCCGCCGCGCGCCTGACCCAGCTTTACGCCGGGAATGTTGACCGGCAGTTCGAGTTCCAGGGCGTCGCTCTCTTCGTCGGAGAGCGCCTTGCCGGTGACCACGGCATGGCGCACCTGCTGGGCGCGCACCCGCCAATCCAGTCGGACCTCGGCGCGCGGCAGCACGCGGACATCGCGCGTGACGCCCTCGAGCACGTCAAGGCCTTTGAGATCGAGCGAGACGCGCACTGTCTTTTCAGTGGTGAGGTAATTGTGGACGAGGGCGGAAATCATGATCTCATCGCCCTGCACGAAGAAGCGCGGCACGGCCAGGCGCAGAATCAGGTTCTTGCGCACGATGGTCTTGGCGGTGGCGGCGCCCACGCGGGTATCGGCGGTAACGCCGCGCGCGGTGGCGCGCCAGGTGGTGAGCGAATCGGGAAACTCCACCTTGGCGTGAGCCGTGCCGGCAGCATCGGTGACCAGGTCGGCGGCCCAGAATGCGGTGTCGGGGAACGCCTTGCGGATTTTGGGCTGCACCATGGGGTCCGGCTTGAGCTGGGCGAGGCGCGAGGTGTCGCGCAAGGCGGCCAGGCGCATGCGGCGCTTGCCGGCTTCGCCGTTGAAATAGAAGTTGAGGGAGTCCTGGGTGGACACCATGTTCCAGTCGCGGCCAAAGAAGAAGGCGAGCGGGTCCTGCGTCATGTCGCGGCGGATGGCGTAGATGGCCTCGTCCACCACGCCGAGAGAGAGTTCGGCGCCGGGCGCCGGCTTGCCATCGGAGCCTGTGACCTGCACGGTGTATTGCGCGGTATCGCCGGGGCGATACTGCGGCTTATCGGTGGCCACATTCACGTTGAGCTGATGGCTGACGGGCGGCACCTTGAGGTTTTTCGCGCCCTGGTACATCACGCCCTTGCGCAGATACTGCGCGGCCACCCAGATGCCGGGTTCGTCCTGCGCGGTGACCGGCACTTCGAGGATGGCGGTGGCTTCGGCCGACCGCAGCACGCGATGGCTGTGCAGGTCGCGCCCTTCGATGGAGACCAGCACGGGGGTGTTGGGCTTTCCGGTGACGATCAGCACCTTGGCGGTGTCGCCCGCGCGATAGGTCTTCTTGTCGGGGATGAGCTGCACAGTCTTGCGGTTGGCGTCGCCGAAATCGGTTTCGCCCGCGCCAGCGACCCAAAGGTAGGTGAACTGTTCCACCTCGCGGCCTTCGGGCGTGCGGGCGCTGACGCGCAGGCGATAGGATCCGCCCTGGGGCGGGATGGCGATTTGCGCGATGCCGGTGCCCTCGGCGCTGGTGTCCACGTCGGCGGTGCGCAGGGCTTCGGCGGACTGGTTAGAGCGCTGCCGCCAGCTCCAGCGGAAGAGTTCGATGTGGATGCGCGTGCGCACGGGTTTGAAATCGTAGTCGCGCGCCTCCACGGTGATGGCGGCGCTGCCGGAGGGCTGATAAAAATAACGGTCGGGGTTCGAGTTCACCACGAAGGTGCCGTAGGTGGCAATCACGCTGCCGCGGCCCACAATCTCGCGCTTGCCGGCGTCGGTGACGCGGGCTTCCACACGATAGCGGTAATCCGTCTTGTGGTCGGAAACCGTAGTTGGAAAGTCGATGGCGAGCTTGCCTTCGGCATCGAGCCGGCCCTCACTGTCCACGATCTGCTCGTCGCCGTAGTCGTTGCCCTCGGCGTCGCCGGTGTCGGGCGGCGAATCCTCATCGGGCTCGTACCACAGCGGAAACCAGTAGCGGCTGCGATAGACGGCGTACTTCACCGCGGCTCCGGCCACGGGCTCGCCGAAGTAGTAGCGGGAATCGATCACGGCCTGGGCATTTTCGCCTTGCAAAATGCGCGCTTTGGCGGCGGTGACGCGGACTTCGTACTCGGGCTTCTTGTATTCTTCCACCTCGAAGCTGCCGCTCATGGTGTCCTCGCCGGAGTGCACCTCAATTGAGTAGCTGCCGAGCGCGGCACTGGCGGGCAGTTCGAAATCGTCGCGGATGGATCCGCTGGCGGTGGCGGTGAGCGTCTTGCGATAAACCGGCTTCTGCTCGGCGTCCTGGATTTCCACCGCGAAGGGCTTGCCCGCGGGCACGGTATAGGCGGCTGCGCCGTGCTGGCGCACGATGCCTTTGAAGTGCACGGTGTGGCCGGGGCGGTAGACCGGGCGATCCGTGTAGATGTAGCCCATCCAGTGTTCGCGGCCGCTCTCGAAGGCGTAGCTTTGCAGCGTGTTGACGGCGAAGTCGGCGCCGTGGCGCGCCACCAGGCGCAGGTCGTCCGGCTTGGCATCGGTGATTTTGAATTCGGCCAGACCGTTGGCGTCGCTCCCGGCAGTGTCCTTGCGGGCGTCGCGGGTGAGCAGGAAAAGTTCGGCGCCGCGCACCGGCTCGCCGGTGTTGCGGTCGGCCAGGAAGTTGACGATGCGCCCGCTGCCGGTCTTGGTGACCATCACCAGGTCGCTGACCATGAGGATGGTGTAGGCGCGCAGTTCGCCGTGCACGGCTTCCACCAGGTACACGCCGCGGCCGTTGACGGCGACATCCACGTTCTGGCTTTGCCAGCGGTTGTGGCTCTTCGGCGAGTGACGGAAGGTAAGCACAAGTTGCTGCGAGTTCAACACCGGTGCCTCGGCGTATTGAGTTCCGCCAGTGGCGGCCGCGGGGGCTGTTGGTTTGGTCTCCCAGTGCGCGCTGGGCGATTCGGTGAACTGATTGCGCAAGCCGCGCCGTATGTCGGTCCGCAGGCCGTGTTTCCATGCGTGTATGCGTTCCAGCAGGGTGGGCTGGTGCGGCGGGCGCGGCGCGCGCCCGCCGAATTCGTGCGCGTTTTCCAGTTGCTGGAAGAACTGAACGGGGTCGTCGACGCGGTAGACGCGGAACTCCAGGGTATCCACGTTCCAGGCATTGAGTGAGACCGAGGGTTTGCCTCCCACGCCGAAGGTGCGCCCCGAACTGAGCGCGAAATAGGGCTCGTTTTCGGACTGGCTGAGGCCGGCCGCCGCCAGCACGAGCAGCATGAGGATGCGTGGGAGTTGGGCGAGCTTCGCTCGCCTGGCAAGCTGAAGCATGCCCCACCTATGCTCCGCAGCAGTCTGGAAATGGCCAAACTCGAGTGGCAAATTGGTCATGATGAATTCCTCAGAATGTTCCACCGGAAGACGCCGAGGAATCGGGGATTGTCCGGGAGCGGACGCCAAGCGGGTTCGGGGAAGTGCCGGAGCTCGTCGAGCGTGGGGCGGCGGATCTCGCCAGGCCCGCCCGCATCGGGGCCGGTGTGGTAGACCAGGTAGCGTCCGGCGCCTTTGGCGATCTGGCTTTCGCCAAGATAGATCATGCTGTGGAAGGGCATGTGCTCGCTCGACTGACGGTAAAAAAGAAGGTCGCCTGGTTGGGCGCGATCCAGGTCGCGCGTGACGAAATGCGTGTTGCGGAGTTGCAGGGTCTTGGCATCGGCAAACTGGCCGAAGCCGCCGGCGGCGAGGTCGGCGGGCACGAATCCGCCGGGAGTGACGCGGAAAAGGTCGGCCCCGAGCGGGGTGTAGGGGTACTGATATTTGGTGACGGAAGGGATGCCGGGCGCCAGAGGGAGATGCGCGTCCGTGGCCCAATTGCCATCGTGGGCGCGCAGCGCTTCGCGATAGGCGTAGCGGATNNAGGCGGAGGAAATCCGGCGTGCCGTCGGCGGCGGTGTCCGTGAGGTCGAGCGCGGTCGCGAGATACGCGTGCGCGGCGGGCAGTCCGGGCGTCTCGACGCGCACCGTGATGGCGGCGGGCGTGACGCCGGCCTGGATGCGCGCCTTCCAGCCGCGATTGCCGGCGGAGAGTTCGGCCACGGAGGCGGCGTGCGCCGGCTCGATTGTCACTCGCGGCGTAACGTCCGGCGCCCCCTCGATGCTCAGCGTCGCGCTATCGTAGCCATCGGCGATGAGTTGCGCGGGCTCGAGCGTCACGCGCGGCGAAACGGCCGGCCGGCGGAGCGGCTTGGCCCACAGCAGCCCCAGGAGCAGGAGCGCCGCGCCGCCCAGAGCTGCCAGAGGGAAACGCTTCATAGCGGGACCAGCATACCGCGTCCGGCCGCCAGCGCGCGGCGGTAGGCCAGACCCGCGGAAACCACATCTTCGATGGCCAGGCCGAGCGATTTGAAAAGCGTGACCTGCCCGGCGTGCTGCCGCCCGGGCTTCACGCCGCCGGCTACTTCGCCCAATTCGGCGTGAACGTGGCCGGGAGTGATCAGGCCGTCCTGGATGGCGAGCAGGATGTCGCCGGCTTCCTGCATGGCGGCGGCGCGTGAATCCACCACCACGAGAGCGCGCGGCACGAGGCGCGGATCGGTTTCCCGGTGCGTGGGGCGGCAAGCGCCGACGGCGATCACGTGAGTGCCGGGCGCCACCCAGGAATCGTCGATCACGGGCGTGGCCGAAGAGGTGGCCAGCACAACCACATCGGCATCGCGGACGGCCCGCCCGGCGGAATCGCAAGGTTCGACATCGTGGCCGGATGCGAACTCTTGCAGGCGCGCCGCGTTGGGGCTCCACACGCGGATCTCGCGGAAATCGCGGACCAGCGCGAGGGCCTCCAGATGGCTGTGCGCCTGCACGCCGCTTCCTATGATGGCGAGCACTCTGGCGTCGCGGCGTGCCATGTGGCGCACCGAGACGGCGGAGACCGCGGCGGTGCGGGCTTCGGTGATGTACCGTCCATCGGTGACGGCCAGGAGCGCGCCCGATGCCGCGTCGAACAATACGATGACGCCCTGGTGCGAAGGCAATCCGCCGGCGGCGTTATCGAGAAGCACGGTGACCAATTTCGCGCCGAGCAGGGATGCATCGCAATCGAGCGCGGGCATCAAGCCAAAAAACGCCCGCTCACGGATCTCCATTACGGTGCGGACAGGCTGCGCCACGCGGCCCGTGGAGAAGGCGATGAGCGCCCGTTCCATGGCGTCGATCAATTCGCCCATGGGCAACGCCGCGCGCACGTCCGATTCGGACAGCCAAAGAGGCATGGGGGCCATTTTAGCGCTCCGCGGGGGAGGAAGTGTTACCGAGGGGGATGTGCGATGCGGAGTTGGGCGGACTTTCCAGGTGCTCGTCCGGGTTCGGCGCAGCGGGCGCCGGCTGGAGTCGGGCGGGGACGACGGTTGGCGGAACGAAGCCAATTTTCGTAGCTCCGGGTGAAGGGGACAGAGACTGGGGCCGGGCGGGTTCCGATTTGAGTTTTTCGAGGGCCTGAAGGGCGCGGAGGCGGGCGCGGCGGGTGGCGTCGAGGCGGTACTGGAATTTGGAGAAGGTGTTGGAGTAGGAGGTGATGGACTTGCCGAGGGGGAACTTCTCCGGTTCGTCGTAGGTGTTTTTGGCCTGGTATTGCCACGCCTGGGTCTCGGCGTTGTCGAGGCGGCGGAGGGTCCACTCGCAGCGGATGAGGTCGTCGACGAGACCGCGGGCGTCGGGGGAGGCGGGGCGATGGTGCTGGTAGTAGTCTTCAATGAGCTCTTCGAGGTCGGCAAGTTTCTCGGAAGGGAGGACGAGGGATTTGGCGTGGAGGCCGGTTTTGAGGGCGTTCATGGAGGACGCGGCCTTACCTGTGACAGAGGTGGGGCCGGTGGATTTCAGGGCGTTGCGGCGGTTGGCTTCTATTTGACGGAGAGAGGACATGAGTGGTGCTCCGGGAGGGGACAGGCCGGAGGCCTGTCCTACCTTGAGGATAGAGGCTGGATTTGGAGAATTCGGGGGTGGATGTCGGCAAGTGATTGAAAACAGGAGGTGAAGAAGTCTGGATGTTTGAGAAATGGGCGGGTGCTTGGGGGGCGGAGGAGCGATTCGCATCATAGCGCGCGACCGGCAACCCGTCGTGAACGAAGGAGCTAAGAAGAGCTCGCTCAATAAAGGCGAGGTCGTCAATTGTGCCTCGCGCAACAAGTACGCATCGCGGTACGCCGTGGGAAGCGCTGTAGCGGTCCTGGAGCTCGACGTACCCGCCGCGTTCCCAAGTTCAGGAGAGGCGAACGAGGCGTTGCGAGCCCTAGCGGGAATCATCCAGAAGCATCGCTCGCGACGCCCGGCGCCACACCGCGGTTCTTAAGACGACGCCTCCCCTGATTCACAGCGAAGCGGGACTTTCACCTGCCATGGCGCGGTGACCGACCGAGTCGGACTCCTGCGCTATGTCTCAAATTTGATACCCTTAAATGTGCAGCCCATCGTTTTTCATCCGAAAGCACGGGATGCGATTCGCCGGTTTCCGAAAAACGTGCGGATTCGCTTGGGCCGGGGACTCTTTCGGTTGCAGTTGGGAGAGCAGATTGGCATGCCGAACTCACGACCCATGCCAGCGGTGGCGTCGGGGGTCTCGGAACTCCGCGTGAAGGGTGAGGACGGCATCTTCCGGGTCTTCTACTATACGGCGTCACCTCTGGGCGTGCTTGTGTTTCACGCGTTCGTCAAGAAGACGCAACGGACGCCCCCTCTCGAAATGGAGTTTGCACGAAAACGTCTCAAGGAGCTTCTAGATGCGTAAACTGAAACCGATCGTAGCGACGACGCCAGAAGATCTGGCTGGGGCGCTGGGGCTCTCAGCCGTAGCGGCAAGAGAGTGGCAGGTTCAACATGCACTGCTCAAGCGGCTGAAAGAAATCGTTGGCAGGCAGGAGATAACCCACGCGGAAATTGCGAGGCGGGCAGGCACGGCGCGAACAAGGGTGACTGCCATTCTGAACGACGATCTCGAACACGTATCGAGTGACCTTCTCATTCGAATTCTCGGCTCGCTGGGCTACCGCGTGAGAGTGTCCGTAATCAGATCTGATGCGGCTTAGCGACGCGGCCCGTTCCGTGAGCGGCGTTTGGCGGGACGAATAGGGTCAAGTTCGTTAGCGGTATCTATTTCGACTGATCTTCCGCGCGGCAAACATCATTCAACACCTCTGTCATATAGCTCAGAACGTAGCACTTGAACATTGGACAGGTCGAATCTTCGCAGGAGTTCTCGAATTGGATCTAGAAGCCAAGTCGGAGATACGGGCGATATATAGACACTCTCCATGAGAGCATCCAATTCTACGGGCAGGTCGTACCTCTCCTTTGCGATGGACCAGTCAAGCTGTTTTTCGATGAAGGGCAGTTCCCAGTGGAGCACTCTAACTTCGCGCTCATGTTCGAAACTCTTGCGCTTTAGGAATGCGGGCCTCAAGGTATTAAATGTGCTCATCGGCTCCGGACTGCCATAGTCTATATACTGAACACGGCCGATAAAGAATTGCATTTCAGATCGGCTGGAGTTCTTCAGACGTCCGATAGTCGATTTGATTGCGAAACCTCGTGAGTTTCCGTATTGATCCCAGAAGGCAGCCGACTCGAAGGGGTTGTCGTGCCAGCAGCTCACAAAAAAGGCCTTGGGCATCTTGTTGAAAAACTTGAGGATGTTGTCTACACTACCGGGGGCACATCCTCCCAGCTCGGAGCGAATCGATCCCAAGACGGTCGTTGGCCACAGGCCCTCCCAAGGGTCACGTAAGTGGTCCAGTCTACAGAGGTACAAGCTCCTGGAACGAAGAAGCGCCAACAACCTTTCAAGGTCCATGTATCTCCATATGACTGTGTCATCAGGAGGAGTATCGATCTCAGAGTGAGCCTCGTACATTGTGATTCGATTCAGCGCAAGTAAGGCCGGTCTCTCAACGGTTACCCGACACTGACATGCCCAGAGGAGAACAAGCTATCATTATGCGACGGACTCCAGCAATTCTCTCACATTCCGGCCCCAAAGCGACGTTCTGGTACATCACTCCCGTGAAGTCCCGCTCCCGTCAATTGGCAGTCTCATGCCCGACACGGATGGTAGAGCACTGGCGCCCCACATCACTTCCACCCGTTACACGCTTTACCCCGCCTGCGAGGCGGCGATGGCCTGCTCCAGATCCCAGATCAGATCTTCCACATCTTCGATGCCCACCGAAATACGCACCAGGTCTTTGCTCACTCCCGCCGCCAACTGCTGTTCGTCGCTCAGTTGCTGGTGGGTGGTGGAGGCCGGGTGAATGATCAGGCTCTTGGCGTCGCCCAGGTTCGCCAGGTGCGAGAAGATCTTCACGTTGTCGATCAGCTTGCGCCCCGCTGCCGTGCCGCCCTTGATGCCGAACGTCAAGACCGACCCCTGCCCCTTCGGCAGATACTTCTGCGAGATGTCGTAGTAGGGGCTCGATTTCAATCCCGGGTACTTCACCCACGAGATCGCCGGCTGCCGTCCCAGCCACTCGGCCACCGTCATGGCGTTGCGGCTGTGCGCCTCCATGCGGAATTTGAGCGTCTCGATTCCCTGAATGAAGAGGAACGAGTTGAACGGGCTGATGCAGGGTCCGAAATCGCGCAGACCCTCCACGCGCGCCTTAATGATGTAGGCCAGCGGCCCGAACACCTCGGCGAACTTCATGCCGTGATATCCCGGGCTCGGCTCCGTGATCGCCGGGTACTTGTCGGTCCATGCGAACTTGCCGCTATCGACGATGATGCCGCCGATGGAGGTGCCGTGCCCGCCCAGGAACTTGGTGGCCGATTGGACCACGATATCGGCGCCGTGCTCGATCGGCCGGCACAGGTACGGCGACGCCATGGTGTTGTCGATCACCAGCGGCACGCCGGCCTCGTGCGCGATCTTCGACACCGCCTCGATGTCGAGCACGTTCATGCGCGGATTGGCGATGGTTTCGCCGTACAAGGCACGCGTCTTCGAGGTGATCGCCTTGCGGAAGTTTTCCGGGTCGTCGGGCTCGACGAATTTGACGTCGATGCCCAAACGCCGGAAGCTCACGTCGAACT
>PLDO01000074.1:7223-25557 GCA_003136215.1 Bryobacterales bacterium | reverse complement strand
GAATCACGAAATCCTGCACCGCGCCTCCCAGACAGGCGCCGATGATGATCCACAGCGTCCCCGGCAGGTATCCGAATTGCGCCGCCAGCACCGGCCCCACCAGCGGTCCCGGCCCGGCGATGGCCGCAAAGTGGTGGCCGAAGACGATCCATTTATTGGTGGGCTCGAAATCGTGCCCGTTGCGCAGGCGCTCGGCGGGCGTAGCCCGCTCGTCGTTCAACGCCATCACGCGCGCGGCGATGAACTTCCCATAAAAGCGATAAGCCGTGGCATAACTGCACGCCGCCGCCACGACCAGCCACAAGCTGTTGATATGCTCGCCGCGGTGCAGCGCGATACCGCCCAGACCAACGCCCGCGGCGGCAGCCACCGCGGCCCAAACGAAATACCGCAAGATTCTCACGCCCTAGAGTCTACTAGATTGCGCGTCGCCAGGGCGCCGAGATCGAACGAAGCCGCCCTTAGCGGGCCTCGCCGCGGCTGATGTCCTTTCTCAAGACAAAGAGGACATTGTTGGGCCATAAGCGGCGTCCGAGATGGTGGCCCAGATAGACCGTTTCTTTAATGAGCAAGCGCGCTGCGTGTAGATGTTCGAGCCATTGACCGGTGGTTCGGAACCTTCCGTGACAAGTCATTCCAGTTGCCATCCATAGCCAGATGTGGAAGCCGACCGCGAGAGCCCTGTTCCAGAGGCCATCCACGCAATCTTCCGCTATTAGAAGACAGCCGCCGTCCCGAAGGACACGGCCAGCTTCATCCAAAAGAGGCTGGTCGTCCGGCGCATGATGAAGAACATACAGAAAGAGGACGACATCGTAACTTCGGGAATCTACCGGTAGCGCTGTGCCATCGAACACCTGGAATGGCATATCGGTCTTGTTGGCATTGACGACATCCAGGCTAAGCACCTCGCAACCCAATCGGTCCCGAAGCAGTTCGCCAAGGTAACAGCTCCAGGCTCCAACATCCAACACCTTACAACCCCGTGGAACCTGCTCACGTATCGAGCGATAATTGAATTCCGCCCGAGCTTTCTCGACTGACTCCGATTTTCTTTGCAGCTTGGCGGCGAAGACTTGTGCGAGACGCACTTACGGCTATCTCCTTTTTCTACAGTGTTTCAGCGAGAAACTGCCGGAACATAACCCCGCTGTCGTAGCGGTTGAATACCGTTGCCCAGTGTTGCGCGGAGCGGCGGTATTGCGGATCGAAGAGGAGTTTTTCCAGCGCCCGCAAGAGCCGGCCCTGGGAAGCTTCTTCGACCCGTACCCCAAGTCCCGCACCGCTTTCCTCGAGAACGGCCGTCGAGAGATGCTGATCCGCGTTGCTCGGTATGCCCAGCACCGGGGTTCCCGCCGCAATGGCCGGGTAAAGACCGCCGCTGCCTCCGTGGGAGACTACTACGCGGCATTGCCCGGCAGTCTCGGTGAACGGCAGGAGATCGGCGGCATACACTTCGGGCCCGAGGCCCTGAAGGGATCGTCCGGAAGTCGAAACGATCACGGTGACGGGCAACTTCGATAAGGCGTTGCGAAGCGCGGGGAAAGCGCGCAGGGGTCCGGAACTGCCCAAACTGACAAGTACTTTGGGCTTCGGATCGGAACGCATACGCTCCCACCAGTCTGGTTTCGGGGTGGGGGGCGCCCACTGGCAGATGCCCACATAGCGATGGTTCGCCGGAAGGTTACTGGCCGGCACGAACTCCGGGATATCCGGGTACAGGACGTAGCTTCCCTCCGTGTACATCACCCGAAGATCGGCGGGAAGCGGGGGAATCCCGAACTCCTTCCGCACGCGATTCATCTCCCCCACGTGGGCGGCATACGCTAGGGGCTCGGCCAACTTGTACACGGGAGCGAGCAGGCGCGGGGGCACGACGCGGGTCAGCGGCAGCGAGGGCAGGATGGAGCGGCGCCTGGTATACGGGCTCCAGTAGGCATTGATCATGACGGCACAGGAAGCGCCTTCCAGGCGCGCGCTGATGGGCAGCGACAGGCGCATATCGCCAATCACGAGATCCGGCCCGATGCCGCCGATCAACTCGCGGTCCTGCTTGACGTAATCCCGGATCACATCCGCCGGAAACGCCGGCGCTCCCCTGGCGATATTGCCCAAAAACCGCTCACCCGGCATGCTCCGCAACTCCCCGGTGGCGAACGCCCTGTCTTTCAGATAATGGGAGAATCGCGGCGGCGCGTAAAAATGTACGTCGTACCGGCTGGTATCGAGGGAATCGGCGAGCGCGAGGGGACGAACGAAATGCGCCATAGTCGCACCTTCCGCCAGAAAGAGAATTCTTTTTCGAGACATGTAGCGTCCGGGTTTGCCGGTGGCTGCTATTGCGCCGCGCCCCTATATTCTACACGCCGGAAGCTGAACGGAAGGGATGGACGGATGGGCGGCGGGAAAGACTGCCCGACCCGGCAGGGGGATGAGAGAACGGCTTTCGGATGGGCCGCACACAACGAAAAACCGCACTGCCTCTTGCGGGGCTGTGCGGTTCAAGTGCTGGACTGACCGTAAACTCTGGCCTACACCCGCTTCCGCTTCTTGATTACGGCGAAAGCGATCAAGCCTCCACCGATCAGCGCCATGGAAACGGGCTCGGGGGTGGGAGTGACGTCGAACTCCCCGGAAAACGAGCTCGTAATAGATCCGCCTCCCAGGATGGTAGCTTGAATCGAAGCGGGATCCGGGCCGTTGATCTGGGTCGTGAACGAACCGTTCCAGAACGACGTGATGCCATCGCCGGAATCGAAGATGGTCCCGTGAGCCAGCAGTGTCACCGATGAGCCGGTACTGGTTTGCGTCAGGAGAAACGGCGAAGTCGGGATCGAGCAGGAATTATTGACGCCAGGGTCTGAAGCGCAACTAACCCCCGATCCCGGGCCAAATCCGCCTACGGATGCGAGATCGAAGCTCAGGGCGCCAAACTTCATGAACCCGATGGTACCCGCTCCTGGCAGGAGACTCGGCAAATCGTTGATCAGACCGGTGGCAGACGCCGGGGTCAGATTGCCGTCACCCACGCTGGTGATGTTTGTGAGGATTCCGACCTGGAGGCACGCAGACGGGCTGCCCGGAGCCCAATCAATGAGAGCGGCGCTGACTGTTACGCCGCCGCCGCCGCAGATTCCAACGGACAAGTGGCCGACGACCCCGGCTGAAGCTGAAGGGATAGAGAATGTCCAAGCCGCGACTGCCAAGGCTAAGACAGCTAGTTTGAGTACATTTCGAACTTTCAAGACGTCCTCCGTTATGCGGAGTTGCTGTCTCTGGCTATCCAAAGTTAACGGCAACCTCACGGACAAGGTTAGGGTAACTGGATACTTCGTGTCAATGGCCCAATGTCGGCGGGAAATGGGCAGTAGTACTGGACCACACTACGAGGCTGCCGGCCCTGCGAAAACTCCTAGTGCTCACCCTCACGCCCCTCGGCCAGAGCTGTTGATTTCTCGCACAGAAAACTCATAGGCACCACGCTGGGAAGCACCTAATGGCGTCTCTGGCCCTTTAGATTCAACATCGGAGCGCATTGGAGTGTTCGATGGTACAATTGCAATTGGAATCCTGCCATTTTACGAGGTACAACGGTACCTATATATCCAACGGGAATATTGAAGTCCAAGGGCTAGAAGTCCGATAAAGTACTGTAGCGGCGTATATCAGGAGTCGCCGCCAGTAGAGCAAGGCCGAGCGTCGCGGCGAGGGCTTCCGGTCAGAGGACGGGAGCTTGGTTCCGGCCACCGTGGCGCCAGCGGTTATCGCCAATAACGACCTACTGTTGCAAAGGAACAAATCGGTGACCATTTTGCAGAGTTTTGGCGATCACGTACACAATGAGCTGGTCCTGCTAGCCCCGGCCGGCTGCTTCATCCCCAAGTCGTTTACGCGGCGTTGCGCCGACCGTAACAGCCACGCGCGATTGCTGAGCGAAGCGCAGAGAGTCAGGGGCGCTATTTATCTGGCGGATGGGGCGGTGCGGGCTTCCCAACTCACGGCGGACGGCAGGCACGTGCAAAGCAGCGATTATGATAGCTGGCACTTGCTGGCGGTGGGAGGGAACGGAGAAGTGCAGGGCTGCGCACGCTACCGCCATCTCACCGGCAAGGTGGACTTTGACGATTTGGCTGTGCGCGAATCCTGGTTGGCGCGGTGCGACCAGTGGGGTCGGAGTCTGAGGGCAGCGGTAGAGTCCGAGATTGGGCTGGCGAAGCAACGCGGCACGGCGTTCTCCGAGGTGGGGGGATGGGCCATGGTGCCCGAAAAACGATGTACCGTAGCGGCGTTACGCATCGCCATGGCCACGTACAGCCTGGCGCAGATTCTGGGGGGCTGCGTGGGCATCAGCACAGCTACCGAGCGGCACCGTTCCTCATCGATCCTGCGGCGGATTGGGGGCCGCCCGCTGGAGTACGGCGGGACTGCCCTGCCTTCGTATTACGACCCTCAATACCGATGCCGGATGGAAGTTCTGCGATTCGATTCGTGCTCGCCGGTTGACTCGTGCAGGAGATTGGTGGAACAACTGAGCAAGCGGTTGGCTGACGTTTCGGTGGTGGTTGCACGAGATCCGGCAGATGGCCGCTATGCGCCACCGCCGCCGCTGGTGCAGTGGCCGGCCCAACCCCAGTTTGGATGGCTGACCTGAGGGTAGCATTGTGGATTCCCAGTTTAGATGGCTGACCTGAGGTAGAATGTGAATTCCCGAGGAGCCAGCCACCCATGAGTTCCGCAACAAGCAGTGTGTTCGTCGGGTCCGGCCACCATCTGGCGATGGCGCTGGATCAATGGAGGGAACTGCTGGGCGAGGACAATGTCATCCTCGACCCCGCCGGTCTGCGCGCGGCGGAGACGGCGACCTTCGAAACCTTCGTCACGGTGCCCGCCATTGTCCGGCCAGGCAACCGCGAGGAGGTGCAGCAGGTTCTGCGCATTGCCAATGAATGGCGGATCCCCGTTTTCCCGGTGAGCGGCGGCTCAAATTGGGGTTACGGCTCGCGGGTTCCGAGCACGGACGGCTGTGTTCTGCTGGACTTGGGAAGGATGAACCGGATCCTCGACTTCAGCGAAGACCTGGCCTACATCACGGTCGAGCCCGGGGTGACGCAGCAGCAGGTGTACGCTTTCCTGCAGGAGCGCAAGTCAGCGCTCTGGATGGACGCCACGGGCGCCAGTCCGCAGGCCAGCCTGGTGGGCAACGCGGTGGAGCGCGGTTTCGGACACACGCCCTACGGCGACCATTTCTCGCACGTGTGCGGGATGGAGGTTGTGCTGCCGAATGGCGAGGTGCTGGAGACGGGGTTCTCGCGATTTGAAGGCTCCCGCACCGGCCCACTGCACCGTTGGGGCGTCGGGGCATACCTCGACGGGTTATTTACACAAAGCAACCTGGGCGTGGTGACGCGGATGTCGGTGTGGCTGATGCCGGCTCCCGAATATTTTCAGGCGTATTTCTTCAGCTGCGATTCCGAAGAAGCGCTGGCGCCGATAGTCGACGCACTACGGCCCCTGCGGCTCAATGGGACGCTGCGCAGCACCGTGCACATCGCCAACGACTACAAGGTGCTGTCCGGGATGCAGCAGTATCCGTGGGAGGAAGCGGCTGGCCGAACCCCTTTGCCCGCCGAAGTCATGAAACGGCTGCGCAAGCAACGGCATTTCGGCGCCTGGAACGCGTCCGGCGGTCTTTATGGTACGCGGGCGCAGGTGGCGGAAGCGAGGCGGCTGTTGCGCAGGGCGCTTTCCGGAACAGTGAATAAGTTAGAGTTCCTGGACGAACGCAAACTGCGCATGGCAAACCGGTTCTCAGGCCTGTACCGGCTGCTGACCGGCTGGGACCTGAGCCGCGCACTGGAATTGGTGCGGCCGCTTTTCGGCCTGCTGCAGGGCATCCCAACCGATCAGCCGCTGGCCAGCACCTACTGGCGCAAACGCTTCCCACCACCGGCCGACATGGATCCCAACCAGGACGGCTGCGGACTGCTTTGGTGCAGCCCGGTTGCGCCGGCGGACGGTGCGCAAGCCAAGGAACTGGTGGCGGTGGCGAGCGAGATACTGCTGCTGTACGGCTTCGAGCCCGCCATCTCCCTGACGATGATCACGGAGCGAAGCCTGGCGTGCGTCATCTCCATCACCTACGACCGCCATGTCCCCGGTGAGGACGAGAAGGCGTCCGCATGTCACGCGGAATTGCTGCGGCGCCTGAGCGACGCCGGCTTTTATTGCTATCGCATGACCAGCCAATCGTCGGCCAGTCTGGAGGCGAGCCCGGGCTATGACCGCGTGTTGCGGTCGCTCAAACGGAACCTGGACCCCCATCAGATTCTGGCGCCCGGACGGTATCTGCCGGCGGAGTGACAAGCGCGGCGGCCAGACCGACCAGCAATAGCCAAAATCCGCCAGTTGCCGGATCCCAAGACGTCAGCCTGTGCCGGAAACCCTCGCCCGTCAGCCTGCCGGGATTCCCGGCCACTATGTTGGCGGGTGACCAAATATGGGCAGTGCCGCGTGCCCGGACGTACAATAATCCATGTGAAAACAGTCGCTTGCCAGTTCAGTTTTGGCACTTCGGGTGCACGCTCATGGACCATGAAGCTGAGGATTCCGATACTACTGGCGCTCGCCGCCGGCGCTTTCGCCCAGGATCCCGCGCCCCTCAAGCTCAGCTTGCGCGACGCCGTGCAACTGGCGCTCAAACAGAATCCGCGGGTGATTCTGGCCAACCTGGGTGTGGCGCAGAGCCAGCAGGAGAGCAACATCGCGCGCTCCGCTCTGCTGCCGCAAGCCGGCGCACGCGTCAGCGAGACGGTGACCCGCGCCAACCTGGAAGCGGCCTTCGGTCTGCGCATCCCCGGCTTCGCCCAGCACATAGGGCCCTACCGCTATGAGCAGGGCGGCATCGGCTTCACGGCGGAAGTGCTGGATCTCACGCTGTGGCGGCGCTATCGCGCCAGCCAGACCGGCATCGATAGCTCGCGCGCCCAGGAGAGCACGGTTCGCGAGGAGAGCGTGATGCTGGTGGTGTCGCAGTACCTCGGCGGGCAGCGCGCCGCCGCCGAAGTCGAGGCCGCCCGGTCGCGCGTCGATCTGGCGCAGGCCCTGTTCGACCAGGCGGCCGATTTACAGAAAAACGGCGTCGGCACCGGCATCGATACCCTGCGCTCCAACGTGGAACTGCAGAACGAGAAACAGCGCCTGATCGTGGCGCGCACCGAGTTGGAAACCGCCCTCTACGGTCTGGCACGGCTGCTGAATGTCGATCCCAAACAGCGCGTGGAGCTAGCCGACGCGGTGAGCTTTTTCGATACCCCGGAAGTCAACGTCGATCAGACCCTGGAGCGCGCCTGGCAGGCGCGCCCGGAACTGCGCCAGGTCCTGGCCCAGCAACAGAAGGCCCAACTGGAACTGCGCGCCGCGTCGGATGCCCGGTTGCCGAAGGTTTCGGTGACCGGCTCTTGGGCCGAGCAGGGGCTGAACAGCAGCACCGCCATTCCGGTCTACAGCTACCAGGCCAACCTGGACGTGCCGCTCTTCACCGGCGGGCGCATACAGGCGGAGCGCACCAAGGCCGAACTCGCCATCCGGCAGTTGAAGCAGCAGGAGCAGGAAGTGCGCAACCGCATCGTGCTCGACGTGCAAACCTCCATCGCTCACCTGGGCAGCGCGCGCAGCGAGGTGGACGTCGCCAAGCTGGGCATCGAACTGGCGCGCCAGGAAGTGGAACAGTCCCGCGACCGCTTTCAGGCGGGCGTGACCAACAACGTGGAAGTGATTCAGGCGCAGGACGGCCTGGCGCGCGCCGGCGACAACCAGATCGCGGCTTTGTACCGCTATAACCAGGCGCGGGCCGACCTGGCGCGCAGCGCCGGCCAGATGGAGGCGCTCTACGCCAGATAGTCCCGCGGTCCCGTTCCGGCCGCTTATCAATCCGTGGATCATCGCCATGACGGTGATGCTGGCCACCTTCATGGAAGTGCTGGACACCAGCGTGGCCAACGTGGCGCTGCCGCACATCGCCGGCAGCCTGTCGGCCACCCCGGAAGAGGCCACCTGGGTGCTGACCTCATACCTGGTCGCCAACGCCATCATTCTCCCCATGGGCGCGTGGTTTTCCATGATGCTAGGGCGCAAGCGCTTCTACATGATCTGCGTCGGGGTATTCACGGTCAGCAGCGTTCTCTGCGGCATGGCGCCCACACTGGGACTGTTGATAGTGTTCCGCGTGCTCCAGGGTCTCGGCGGCGGCGCGCTGCAACCCGTCTCGCAGGCTATCCTGGTGGAAAGTTTTCCGCGCGAGAAGCAGGGCATGGCGATGGCGGTCTACGGCATGGGGGTAGTAGTGGCGCCGGTCATCGGTCCCACCCTGGGCGGTTGGATCACCGACAATTTCAGCTGGGGCTGGATCTTCTTCATCAATCTTCCAATCGGCATCCTCTCTCTGTTGCTGACCTCTTCGCTGGTTCACGATCCGCCCTACCTGGTGCGCAAGAGTCTGGGCAAAGGCTTTCAGGTGGACTACATGGGCTTCGGCCTGCTGGCGCTGGGCCTGGGTTCGCTAGAAATCGTACTCGACAAGGGGCAGCGGGAGGACTGGTTGTCCTCTAATTTCATCGTGACGTTCGCCATCCTGACGGTCGTGTGTCTCATCGGCGTGGTGGTCTGGGAGTTGCGGCAAAAGCAGCCGGTGATCGACTTCCACGTGCTCAAGGAACGCAATTTCGCGCTGGCCACGCTGTGCATGCTGGTGCTTGGTTTTGTGCTTTATGGCAGCACCGCATTATTGCCGCTTTTCCTGCAGACCCTGCTCGGATATACGGCGATGCTGAGCGGGATGGTGCTGTCGCCCGGGGGAATTGTCATCTGCATCGCCATGCCAGCGGTGGGAATGCTGTTGCGCAGATACCAGGCGCGATGGCTGGTGATCTTCGGCGTGGCGGTATCCGCGGCGGGGTTGATGGCCATGTCCCGCTTCACCCTGCAGTTGGACTACGCCACAGCAGTGCGGAGCCGCATCGTGCAGAGCTTCGGTTTGGCCTTTCTGTTCGTGCCCATCAGCACAGTGGCGTTCATGAGAATTCCGCGCGAGCGCATGAACTACGCCACCGGCCTCTACAATCTGGCGCGGAATATCGGCGGCAGTTCGGGAATCGCCGCCACCACCACCATGCTGGCGCGCCGCGCCCAGTTTCACCAGTCGGTGCTGGTTTCGCACCTGACACCCTACGATCCGGCGTATCGCGACGCGCTGGGGAAGGCGACGATGGCGCTGCAGGCCGGCGGTGCGTCGGGCGCCGACGCGGCGGGGCGAGCCCAAGGGCTGATTTACGGCACCCTGTTGAAGCAATCCGGCATGATGGCCTTTGCCGACGCATTCTGGGTGATGGGCTGTTTGTTTCTGGTGATCATCCCGCTGATGTTTCTGATCCGCAAAACGCCGCCGGTGCGCGGACCGATGATGGTTGAATAAGTGCCGAAATAAGGGCACAACCGGCGGCGCCGGGCCGCCAAGAGTGTAGAAGAATCCAACCTGCAGAGCAGGTTGGAGAAGAGGATGGATCTGGCCCCCGGCTTGCCACATCCAACGGAGAGAAGGTAATAATTAAGATGCCTGACGTGATGGACGAATTGTCAAAATCGCAGGACGCACTCCCGGCCGAGACCCCGGCGGAGGCGCCTGGGCGCTCGCCGGTGAAATACATCGTGCTGGGTATGCTGCTGGCTCTGCTGGCGGCCGGCGCCTGGGCCTACTTCCATTTCCTCGACCGGGTGTCGAGCGACGACGCCCAGGTGGACGCGCACATCACGGCGATCGCTCCAAAGATTCCCGGGAACGTGCTGGCAGTGCTGGTGCTGGACAACCAGCCGGTGAAGGCCGGCGACGTGCTGGTGCGCATCGACCCGCGGGACTACCAGGCCCGGGTGGATATCGCCCGCGCCGCCCTGTTGCAGGCCGAAAGCCAGCTGCACACCGCGCAGACGGTAGTGCCGCTGACCAACGACACCACGCAATCCGGCGCCTCGGGGGCTGCCGCACAGCTCGCCGATGCCATGGCGGAACTGGATCGCGCCCGCCTCGGATTCGAGCAGGCCGCCGGCTCGGATATCGCCGTTGCGGAGGCCAACGTGCGGACGAAACAGGCCAGCAACGAGCGCGCCCAAGCCGACCTGGCGCGCATGAAGCCCTTGCTCGACAAGGCCGAGATCTCACGCCTGCAATACGACGCTTACCAGGCCACCGCCCGGGTCGCCGAGAGCGAAGTGCACGCGGCCGAGCAACAGATGGCTTCGGTGCAACAGAACGCGGGCATTCGCAAGGCTGCCGTGGCCGCCGCGCAATCGCGCGTCAGCCTGGCCCAAGCCCAGGTGGAGGCGTCACTGGCCAATCGCAAGCAGGTGGACGTGCGCCGCGCCGAAAGCGGCACCGCCGCGGCAGGGGTCGAGGCTGCGCGCGCCAACCTGGCGGCGGCCGAACTGCAGCTCAGCTACACCACCCTGGCGGCCCCGGTGGATGGCGTGGTCACCCACAAATCGGTGGAGCCCGGGCAGATCGTGCAACCCGGCCAGGGCCTGATGACCATCATTCCATTACAGGACGTGTGGGTCACGGCCAACTTCAAGGAGACGCAGTTGGCCTCGGTTCACGCCGGGCAGCGCGCCGAAATCAAGGTGGACATGTACGGACGCAGCGTCTCCGGCCACGTGGATTCCATCTCCGGCGCCACGGGCAGCCGCCTGAGTCTGCTCCCGCCGGAGAACGCCACCGGCAATTTCGTCAAGGTGGTGCAGCGCATTCCGGTGAAGATCCTGATCGACCAGACCAACGGGCTGGTGTTGCGCCCCGGCATGAACGTGGACGCGACCATCTTTACCAAGTAGGGCTTTACCAAGCAGGGCGGTGGGTACCTTTTCGTACAACGGAACACCGGGTGCGCGATGAGTCTCATGAAGGTCAGCGTGCTGGCACTGATGGCGATGCCTCTCCTCTTGGCCGCCGACCAACGTCAACTGGCCTTCGCCCTGAAGGCGCAGTCGGATTTCGGGCGCGTGGAGATGACGGCCCGGCCGCGCATCCCGGAGGCGCAAACATGCGTGCAGTCGCAAGCGGCTGCCCTGGCGGTAAGCCTGCCGGAGGACCGGTCGCTGTTGTATTACCGGAAAGGCTACTGCGCCATGGCGGGCGCCGCGGCCTCGCAGGACCCTCTCCAGTTTCAGGCGGCAGCGGAGAATTTCGACAAGGCCGTCGATGCGTGGCCGGAGCGCGCGCGCAAGAGCCCTAAGCGCGCGCCACCCGAGCCCATCCCGGCGGCCCTGCGCGTTTTCGGCGGCATCGCCCGGCTACAGGCCGTTGCCGGAGTCGCTGTACCCGCCGGTGCGCGCCAGGAAATCGCCGGTGCATTGGAAGCGCCGTCCTGCAATTCCACCCTGATTCCCGCCGGGTTCTGCTCCGATTTGCTGACGGCGGGAGCCCAATGGCTTGGTTGGATGGCCCTGGGCGGCAACCAGTTGGACGAAGCCGCGCGCAGTTTCTCCGGGGCGCCCGGCACGGGCTGGAGCGCGTGGGTGCAGGGCAGGCGCGAGTTCGACGCGGCCCGGTTTCGCGAGGCGGCCGCGCATTACGCCACAGCCATCGACGTGTGGAAGCGCATCTGGCAGGGCGAGGGGCCTACCTTCCTGCAAGCGCTCGGGCCCCGGCCCCAGGATGCGGCCGCGCTGGCCGATTGGGGGGGGGCGCGCATGCTGGCCGGCGATCTGGCGGGCGCCATTCTTACACTGGATGCGTCCATCCAGGCCGATTCCGCCAGTCCGCATGCATTGTACCTGCGGGCGCGTGCCAAGGAACTCGCCGGCCGCCAGGACGCGGCGCTAACGGACTACAACCTGGCCAGCCGCACGGCATTCGCCGCGGCGGTGGATCTGGCCAGCGGCGAGGCTCACCTGTATCACGGCATCATCCTCTATCGCCGCCAGGATTATGCGCGTGCGGAGGAGGAATTCGCCAGCGCGTTGAATTTCGAAATGACCGGCGCGTTGCGCCCCGACGCCCGCGCCTGGCGTCAACTGGCGGCGGTAGCGGGCGGCTCGTGCGGCACGGCCCGGCAGTCGCTGAATCTCGCGCTAGCGGCGGTTTCGCCGTTTTTCCCGCGGGACGAGGCCCGGTCCCTGGCCTCCGCGTGCGGCGCTGAACAAATGCGGTAGCGGCCTCGAAACAGCGGCGGAAAAGGGCCTGCCGCCACACCCGGGGTGTGTTACAGTTCAGGATAAGATGGCATCTAAAAGCGTCAATAAAGTCATTTTGATCGGGCGTCTCGGCAAAGATGCCGAGACCAAGTTCACGCCCAGCGGAATTTCGATATCCAAGTTCACCCTGGCGACCAATCGAAACACCAAAGACCCGCAGTCCGGCGAGTGGAAAGAGCTCACAGACTGGCACAATATCGTCGTGTGGAAAACGGATCACGTCGCCAATTTCCTGCTTAAAGGTAAGCAAATCTATCTGGAAGGGCGCCTCGAAACTCGCAGTTATGAGGATAAGGAAGGGCAGAAAAAGTACTTCACCGAAGTGATTTGCGACGCCCAGAACCTGGTATTGCTGGGGGGCGGCGCTGGTCGCGGCGAGGGTCCCGCGGAGGGCTCCGGCGATTACGAGCGTCCAGTATCGATGCCCCGGTCCGCGCAACGTCCGCAGGCGGCGCCCTCCGCGCAGCCGGCCGAGGATTTCAACCAGGGTATTACCGACGACGACGTGCCGTTCTAGGGTACGGCCTTCCACCGGCGGGTCAAGCCGCCGCCGGAGTTGAGGTGGCTGCTTACTCGATGGTGGGGCTGCGGAACGCCTGCCGATGCCCACTGACCTTGGCCGCGGGGTGGGCTTTGCGGATTTCCGCAAGCGCCCTGGGCGGGCGCCCGCGCCGCGGTACCTTTGTCTGCAACCGTTCCAGGCTGAGGATGGCCGCGTTCAGGTGGTCCAATTCGCGTCGGAGTTGATCTAGTACTTTGGAGAGGTCCATACCTTACGCTCCTGAGAATAGTACCTTTCGCTACCGAAGCAAATCAGGGAAACCTGATTCTGATAGGATAAGCCCCCCTCTCAGGTGCTTCCAACCAGCTTACATCCTCGGTTGGCTAAGCAACGGATCTGCCGCCAAATCCACAGGGTCGGTGAACGTCTGGAGCGAATCGAGGGACTCCAGGACTCTCTCGAGAAGGCTATCGGTCTGTGCCACGGTGGTCTTGAGAACGTCGATGGAGTGAGCCTGAGTGGTCAGGCGGTCATCCAGCGATGCCATGGTCTTGGACAGTAATTGCTCCATGGCCGCAACAATTTGGCCGGTAGACGGGACATCCGCCAGTCTGGCGGCGTGCTCCTCCAGGCGGACCTCGACCCGGGCGAAGCGTGCCTCATCGGCAGCCTCGCGGGTTTGCAGGCGGGCTTCCAGACCGGCCAGTGAGCGCTTCAGATCTTCGGTGGTAGCCGAATCCATGCCGGCGCGTTCGCGCCGGGGCAGGGTAATGGCAGCCGCCGCGACCCCGGCCAGAAAGAATGCTACGCGCGGTACATAATTGAGAACTCGTGACATCGCTGATCCACTTATAATACGGCCGTCAAGTCAATTGCAAGCCATACAGTAGATAGGGGAAGTACTAGGTACGTACGGTGATTGCGACTATCTTCAGAATACTGACATGCTGGCTAGGAAAGATCCTCGTAAATAGGAGACCTCCGGTTGAACGTCCGCGTGGAATCCGAGTCCACGCGCCAACGCAGGGCGGCATGTCCGATGTTGATGGAATGCGACCTCCTTGGGCGCGTGCTCTGGATGAACAGTCCGGCCCGCTTGGAGTTGCGCGATCTGGAGCGTTTGTCCGATGCCATCATTCGGCGGAGTCCCGATCCCCACGCCCTCCATAAGTTCGAGGTTGTTCCCCTCCAGTTCTGGTGGGTCTGGGAGTCGCCAACCAGCGTGTTGATCGGAGCCCAGGCAGTGGAAGGGGAACTTGAGGAAACCAAGGACCTATTGGTGCTGCAGAACCGGGTCACCGGGCATTTTCTCCAACTTCTGGGGTTGGAGCGGCGCCTGTTTGCCACGGCGCAGCAGCGGCGCGGGCGCGGCGGGCGCAAAGCCGTACACCAGATTGAGATGGAACGCCAGCGGTTGGGTCGTGAATTGCACACGGGAGTCGGGCAGATGCTGTCCGCCATCCGCCTGCAACTGGAAGTGATCTCCGCCGAATTGCCGTCGCCCCCGAACACCGTCGGCCAGGCGCTGAACCGGATCTCCATCCTGGCGGCGGACACGCTGGAACAGGTTCGCGACATCTCCAAGAGGCTGCATCCACCAGAATGGAAAAGGCTTACCCTGGAATCCGCGATCCGCCAATTGTGGGAAATCAGCGGTGTTCCGGAGCGCTTCGAGGCGTCCCTGCAGATCGATCCCTTACCCTGGGAACCCGATCTGGAAGTGAAGGTCCTGATCTACCGTGGATTGCAGGAAGCGCTTTCCAACCTGGTGCGGCACTCGCGGGCCACCCGGATTGCAGTAGCTCTACAGGTTTCTGACGGCCAACTCGTTCTCAGCATTCACGATAACGGCGTGGGATTCGATGCGCAGCGGGTGTTTTCCGCACCGGCCAACGTGGCATCCGGCATCGGTTTGCGCTCGATGCGCGAGGCCGCGCATGAACTGGGCGGCAAATTGGACGTGGAAACTGGTCCGGATGGCACTAAACTGGTAGTTTCGGTAGCCCCGTTCCCAGCGGAATCGTAGACGTACTTCCGGCCAAGCCGCGGAATCGTCCCCGCTCGGCCGGCTGGAAGGCTCGGAATTGAAGGAGAAGCATGCAGGAACCGGCAGCAACGACGGTGGTACTGGCGGACGATCATGCCATTGTCAGGGAAGGTATCGCGGCCCTCTGCACCTCGCAGGGTATGCGAGTCCTGGGCCAGGTGGCCGATGGTGGCGCGGCGGTCGAGATGATTACCGCGCTGAAGCCTGATTTTGCCATTCTCGACCTGCACATGCCGGGGGTGACCGGTATTGAGGCGATCCGCAGACTACGCGCGGCGGGTTGCACCGTCAGGCTGATGATCCTCTCCATCAGCCGCGAGGAAGGCACGGTAATGGAAGCCTTGCGCGCCGGCGCCGACGCCTACCTCCTCAAGGACGGCCCGTCTCGTCACCTGCTGGACGCCATCAACTTTGTGCGCGACGGGGGCGTGTATGTTTCACCCATGTTGCGCGGCGCCGGACTCTTCGCCAAGGCCGACAAGGGCCGTCCCGAGGACCCGCTGGCGGCGCTCAGTCCCCGGGAGATGGAGGTCTTCTCTTACCTGGTAAACGGCCTTCGGGCCAAGGATATCGCCGACCTGCTGGAAATCAGCCCCAAGACGGTGGACACTTACCGGGCCAGCCTGATGCGTAAACTCAAGGTTCACGATCTGGTGGGGCTGGTCAAGTTTGCTATCGAGCGGAACCTTACGACGACGTCTCCCCAGCGGTAGAAGGGGCGCACTCCGCGCTGAGCCCGCTCTCCCCTTGCTGGTAGCGCTCCAAAGCACCAATCAGATTCTCAACGGCGGATCTTCTCTCGTACAAACGTGCGAGAGCGCGATGGCGGATTTCGTCCGGCCGTCGCTGGATTTGCCCGGGGCGGTTGTGGTTTTGAAGTTCTGTTGCGATTGAAAATGCCATTTAGGCTTATCCCTAGGACTACAGAATTATCCTATACAATTCGTCAGCATACATGCGAAAACGTACAAAATCAAGTCCTAAACAAATATTTCGGACCAAATTGTCCAAAAATATTTCGACAGCCGGCTCGGGCCCCTGCGGAGGGCTACTCTTGACCGAGGGAGATGCTGGAGCGCGGCAAATTTCTTCAGGTGTATTCCCGATCCAAAACTCTCGATCATGTGTGAGTGTGAAATCGCACAAGCGGAATTTCACCCAGCGACCAGGGTGTTTTTGGCCCATTTCTAGCATTAGGGAAAACCCCACGGCTGTGCTGGATTTTCCATCACAAACATAACAAAAGGCTTCTTTATCCGGTTTCGGGGGCGATGGTTTGGCGTGGCGAGTGCTGTGACAGTTGCGCCCGGTAAACTCAGCCCTGGCTTGCCGTGTGGGAGGGATAGTACTCCCGGCCAGATCGGTGGGCAGGAAAGATTCTAATTCTGATTGGAGATTAATATGCGGATTCGTTCTTCGGTGTTCGCGGTTGGTCGATACGCATTGGCGCTGGTAGCGATCGCGGGTTCCGTGGTCTTGATGAGCGCGTCAAAAAAGACCGCATTCACACCTTACGACAAGGCGTATTACGCCTCGGACGCGACCGTGGATTTCGTGCGTCCCGGTCTGACGCTGCAAATCGTCTCAACCGCCATCGCGCAAGATGGCACGATCAGTGTCGATTACAAAGTTTCGGATCCCCAAGGACTGCCTCTCGATCCCGCGGGCATCACCACGCCGGGCGCCGTCTCGGTGAGTTTTCTCTGCGCGTACATCCCGAAGGGGCAGACGCAGTTTTACGACTACAACACGCGCGTCCAGACCAGTCCCATCACGAACGTATCGGCGACTCAGGCGAGCACGGATTCGGGCGGAACCACCAAACAGGTGACTGGCGGCGAGTTTGTCTACACCTTTAAGACCAAAGCTGTCGGGCAGAACGGCACGGCTTGGGATCCGACGGCAACCCATCGAGTCGGCATCTACGGTTCGCGCAACCTGACCGAGTTCGACCTGGGCACGAATTACGCCTCTAACGTGGCGACCTTTATTCCGGCGGGCGGGACGCCCACCAACACCCGCGACGTGATCCGCACGGCCAGCTGCAACAAGTGCCACGATGCGCTGTCGTTCCATGGCGGCTCGCGCATCGGCATGGATCTCTGCATTATGTGCCACACGCCACAGACCGTCGATCCCGACACGGGCAATACGGTGGACATGAAAGTGTTCGCCCACAAGATCCACATGGGCAGCCAGTTACCCAGCGTGATTGCCGGGACCCCTTACCAGATTATCGGCTTCAATCAGGCGGTCTCCGACTGGTCGACGGTGGTTCTGCCGTCCGACCCGCGGCGTTGCGCGTTCTGCCACGAAGATCAGAAGGTAACCGGCGCCACGCAGTCCAACAACTGGGTGACGAACCCGAGCCGCGCGGCTTGCGGCGCCTGCCACGACGATGTGAACTTCGCCACGGGCAAGAACCATGTCAACCTGCCGCAGGTGGACGACAGCCAGTGCACGCAGTGTCACATTCCGCAGGGCGAGCTGGAGTTCGACGCCTCCATCAAAGGCGCACACACAGTGCCCACTCAATCCGCCACCAACGCCGGCATCGTGGTCAACATCACTAAGGTGGCCAACGGCGTCGCCGGCAAGGCGCCCACCGTTACATTCACCTCGAGAGACTACTCCGGCGCTCCGGTGACGATGGCTCAGTTGACCGGTGGCAGCAACCGCATGGCTTTCGTGATGGCCGGTCCCACCACGGACTATGGCTACACCAGCTTCGGCAGCGATGTCACCACTCCGGGCGTCGTGACCGAGGACGGCACCGTNNGCCGCGTGCGATGCCGGCGGGACCTGCACCTACACGTTTACGCACGCGGTTCCGGCGAAGGCCACGGGCACATATGCCATCGGCGTGGAAGCGCGCCGCGGGAGCACGCTGCTGCCCGGCACGACGCAGCAAATGACCAGCGAATACGGCGCGATCAATAAGGTCGTCTACTTCGCGGTGGATGGCTCGACAGTGGCCCCGCGCCGCACGGTAGTGGATGTGAACAAGTGCAACGGCTGCCACAGCTATCTCTCCCTGCACGGCGAAAACCGCAACCAGATCGAAATGTGTGTGCTCTGCCACAACCCGAGCGAGAACGACAGCTCGACACGTTCGGCTGCCACCAACCCAGCCGACAAAGCCCTACCGCCGCAGTCCGTCAACTTCGCCCTGATGGTACACAAGATCCACACTGGCGCAACCATGCAGTCGTTCAACACGACCTACATCATTGTGGGATTCGGCGGCAGCCACAACGATTTCACGGACGTGCGTTATCCCGCGATGACGCCGACCGGCGGAGTCCCCGATACGGCCAAGTGCTACATGTGCCACGTCAACACCTCCGAAGCCAACTTCCCTATCGGCAAGAATAACGTGCTGGATACGCAGGGCAGGATCAGCCCCGTGGCGGCCACCACTTCGGCCTGCACGGCGTGCCACCAAAACCTCTCGGCGCTGGCTCACGCGGTAGCGCAGACCGATCCGAAGTTCGGCGAAAGCTGCGATGTCTGCCACGCGACAGGCGCCGCTTTCGACGTAGACC
>PLDO01000074.1:0-7216 GCA_003136215.1 Bryobacterales bacterium | reverse complement strand
CCCGCGGCGGGTTTGGTGAGCGCGGCCATGCTTTTAGCTGTCATAGGGAGCGCCCAGGAAAAAGCCGCCGCTCCCGCTTCTCCGCCCCCGGGGAACAAGCCGGCGGAATTCGTCGGCTCCACCACCTGCCAGATGTGTCACGAGGACATCTTCAACGCCTTTCAGAAGAACCCTCATCAAATGGTGGAAACCGATAAGAAACGCGGCTGGGACACCAAAGCCTGCGAGAGCTGCCACGGACCGGGCAGCAAGCACGCCGAATCGGCGTCCGCCGCGGATATCAGACAGCCTGCCAAGTTGAATCCCGGCGAAGCCGATGGCATCTGCCTCGCCTGCCATCGGAATCAATCCACTCACAGCGGACGCATTAATAGCAGTCATGCCAGGAACCAGGTAAGTTGCACCGCCTGCCATTCCATCCACAAGAATGGACCGTACGGCCTGGTCGCGCGCAAGCCGGTGGAGATCANNGGATTGCCATAATCCGCACGGCAGCGCGCTGCCCAAACAGATTCAGACCACACAATCCAACGAACCAGGCTGCGCCAAATGCCACGGCGACAAAGTGGGACCATTTCCCTTCGAGCATGCTCCGGTGCGCCTCGAAGGATGCGGGGCGTGCCACCAACCGCACGGGTCGGCTAATCCCCGGATGCTGACCAGGCATGAAGTACGCTTCGTCTGCATGGAGTGCCACTCCAACCTGCCCACGCCAACTCTCACGGCCGGCGGGACGTTGGGAACGGTGGGTCCGGCGATCCACGATCTGCGCACTCCGCGGTTCCAAAACTGCACTCTTTGTCACCAGAAGGTGCATGGTTCCTATGCGAATCGGGCATTGACCAAATGAGACTTCTACTGGCATTCCTCATCACCGCCGCGGCGTTTGCACAACCGCCGGCGCCGCCAGCCAAGCCCCCGGAGAAGGCGGCATCCACGCCGGAAGCGCAGGCGGAAGCAGCCACGGCAGCCCCCGCCAAGGCGGACGACCAGGCCAAACCGGCCGAGGCGGCGGCGCCGGCCGCAGCCGCCTCGCCGGCGCCCACGCCTGGCGAACAGTGGATCACCGGCAGTGTGGATTTCGGCTATCGTTGGGTGAGCGATGTGGGGGGGAGCCTTCCCACCTACCGCAGCATCGTCAACCTGGGTTCCGGGCCCAAGCTCACCGGCCTGGATTTCACTATCACCGATCCCAAACACCGGCTGTTTGACCGCCTCGACGCCCGAGCCAATGCGTGGGGGGGCGACCCTTACAACACGGCTCACATCGACGTGAGCAAGCGCGGCCTGTACGAACTGCGCGGGGATTACCGCAACATCTCGTACTTTAATGAGCTGCCCTCGTTCGCCAATCAGCGGGCGCCGCTCGGGTTCAATGAGCAAGCCTTCGACACGCACCGCCGCAGCGGCTATATCGATCTCCAGCTCTTTCCCGGCAAACATTTTCTGCCGTATCTGGTCTACGAGCGAAACTCCGGCTACGGGCATGGGGTGGAGACCTGGTTAGCCGACAGCAACAACGAATACGCCGTCCCCATGCTGTTGCGCGACAGCACCAACAACTATCGGGGCGGCTTCCGGCTGGAATACAATCGCTGGCATGTCACGCTCGAAGAGGGCGGAACCACATATAAGGACGACGACCAGGCCAGTTTCAACGGCGTCAACTACGGCGACCGCACCACATCGCTGCTGGGGACCACGCTGATCCTGAATAACCTGACGCAGACCTACGGGACCCGCGGCAGCAGTACGTATAGCAAGGTTCTGGCCACGGCCAGTCCTTTGTCCTGGCTGGATCTCAACGGCCAGTTCCTGTACAGTTTACCGAAGACGGACGCGCGCTACTTCGACAGCGCCACGGGCAATTTCGTGCTGCTCAGTTCACTGCTTCTCTATAGCGGGCAGTACGATATCGGCACCGCCGGCGCCAGCGGCAAGCACATGCTTGGCAACGCAGGCGCGGAAATCCGGCCCTTCAAGCGGTTGAAGATCATCGAGTCGTTCTCCAGCAATCGCTACGACGAGACCGGCATCGGCGCGCTCACCGAACAGATCCTGTTCACGCCAGGCGCGACCTACCCCGCGCTGGTCTCGGCGCTGTCCACACCGCAGGTAGTAACCGACAACCGGCAGCAGGTGGAAGCCATCGTCGACGTCACGCGGAAACTCACCCTGCGCGGCGGATACCGCTACGAATGGGGCGATGCCACGGTGCGCGCCGGCGTCCTCTCGCAGACCGGACCGCTGGCCTACGGCGCCTTGAAGCGCAGTGTGGGGCTGGCCGGGGCAACCATCCGTCCCTGGCAGAAGCTCTCGCTGAACGTGGACTATGAAGGCGTCATCCAAGGCGCCTTAGCCTCCCAGAGTTACTTCAGCACCAGCCTGTACAACTACTCCAAAGTGCGGGCGCGCGCCAAGTATCAGGTGGCGGCCTCGCTGTGGTTGCAGGCGGTATACAACCTGCTCGACAATCAGAACCCCACCCCGGGAATGCAGAATGACTTCCGCGCCCGGGACAGTTCGCTGGCTTTGTTCTGGACGCCCAACGGCGGCAAACGGGTCAGCATCATGGCGGAATACGACCGCTCCACGCTGCGCTCCAGCATCGACTACCTGCTGCTGCCGTTCTACGCGCCCTCGGTTTCCAACTATAACGAGAACGCGAACACGGCGACCTCCACCATCGATCTGGTGCTGCCCGCGATCGGGGGCATCGCTCCCAGAATCTCGGCCGGCGGAAGCCTGTTCATCTCCTCGGGTTCGCGCGCCACGAGCTACTACCAGCCGCTGGGACGCCTTTCAATCCCCCTGCAAAAGCACGTACAATGGAACACCGAGTGGCGATGGTACGGATTCGGCGAGACGTTGTATCAGTATGAGGGGTTCCGGGCGCACACGCTGATGACCGGGCTCAAGTTGATTAAATAGGAGACCAGCAAATGTGCATGCTTCGAGTGATTGCCGCGGGCGCGCTCGTCGTGTGGAGCACGCCAGGGGCGAGCATCATCCCCGGCGACGCCAAGCGCGGCGAACAACTGTTCCAGAGCGAACAGTGTATTCAGTGTCACAGCCTGAAGGGCAAGGGCGGCACCCTGGCGCCGGATCTGTCGCGCCGCGTGGATCGCGATTACACCCCCTCGGTGATGGCCAGCCTGATGTGGAATCACGCGCCCGATATGTGGGCCGCGATGAAGCAGCAAGGTGTCCAGAAGGGGAACATGACACCGGAAAAGGCCGCCGATCTGTTCGCCTACTTCGTGTCCGCACGCTACTTCGAAAAGGCCGGCGACGCCGCGCGCGGCAAGCAGGCGTTCAGCGACAGACATTGCGCCGATTGCCACGGCATCACGAGTTCCAAGGAGGCGGCCGCGCCGCCCGTGGCCAAATGGGAGTCGCTTGCCGACCCGGTGGTCCTGGCCCAACAGATGTGGAACCACGGGCCGAAGATGCGCGCCGAATTCTCCAAGAAGAAGCTGGCCTGGGGCAAGATCACAGGGCAGGAATTGACGGACATGCTGGTCTACCTGCAAAACCTGCCGGAAACCCGCAATCTGGCCAAGAATTTTTCGTTCCCGCCGTCGGATACGGGCGAGAAACTGTTCGCTTCCAAGGGCTGCACGGAATGCCACGTGGGCAAGCGCGCGCTTGAGGTGCTGCTCAAGAATCAGACCCTGACCGAGATTGCCGTGGACATGTGGAACCACCAGCCGAGCATGAAGAATCCGCCACCCACATTCGAGCCGGAAGAGATGCGCCAGATCATCTCCTACATCTGGACGAAGCAATATTTCCGCGGCACGGGCAATGCGAACCGCGGCAAGAGCGCCTTCACGGCCAAGAACTGCGCCACCTGCCATAACGATGCGGGGAGCGGCGCCCCGAAGCTCGGCAAAGGCAAAGACAGCTATTCCGATATCACGATGGTGGCCGCGCTCTGGGACCACGGTCCACAGATGCTGGCGTCCATGACTACCAAGAAACTCGCCTGGCCGCGCTTCACGGCGCAGGAGATGGAAGACGTCATCGCCTACCTGAATTCGCTGTAGGATGGGCCTCCGGCCTGTCCACGCTCGTCCACGGATCGGCGAACCTGGGGTCGCGCGTCACCGTCTGGTCCGTCAGGCTTTCCAGAAAGGCGATCAGGTCGGCACGATTTTGCGGTGTCATGGGAAACCCGTGGATCAGCGGGTCCTTGGCTGGATTCTCGCGCCCCACGCCCGCCAACGGACCGCCGCCAATCGTGCGGCCGCCCTCCGCGTAGTGGTCCAGAACCTCCCCGAGCGTGAGGATGCTTCCGTCGTGCATGTAGGGCGCGGTGAGGGCGATATTGCGCAGCGTCGGCGCCTTGAACTTGCCGATGTCGGCCGGATTCTTCGTATGCTCGAAGAGGCCGATATTCGGAAGCGGATAGGAAAACTGCCCCGCCACGTTGTATAGGCCGGTGTTATGAAACTCCCCTGCGCCCCCGAAATTAAAGCCGCCGTGGCAGCGAAAGCAGGCAGGGCCGCCGTAATCCAGAAAGAACAGAATTTCGCCGCGCTTGGCCGATTCGGGAATCGCGTCCTTCTCGCCGGCAAGGTGGAATCGATCGTACGGCGATCCGCCGGAGAGGATGGTGCGTTCGAACGAAGCCAGCGCCTTCGCCACGTTGGCGATGCGGTACGGATTGGCTTCGCCGGGAAATGCTTGCGGAAACAGAGCGCGGTAGACCGGGTCTGAGCGAATCAGCTTGAGCAACTCCCGCCTGACCACTCCCAACTCCACGGGGCCGGTACCGAACATGGGCTTCAACGCCTGTTCCTCCAGCGTCCGGACGGCGGGGTTGCTCCAGTTGAAAGCCCTACCGTAAGCCACATTGACCAGGCTCATGGAACTTCGCGGGTGAGTTTGACCGGTGGCGCCCACGGCCCGCGCCCGTCCATCGGTAAAGGCGAGTTCCTGGCGATGACACGTGGCACAGGAACTGGTTCCGTTCACCGATAATCGCTTGTCGTGGAAGAGGTAGCGGCCCAGCCGGACCTTGTCCGCGGTCAGCGGGTTGCCGGGCGGAATCCCCGGCATGGGAAATCCCGGGGGCAAAGCCAGGCGGTATGCCGGCGCGCCCCAGGCAGCCGCCACCAGACAAGCTCCCAGCGCCAGGCTCCTCACATTTCCCCGCAGTGAATGCGCACCACGTTCGACAACACTCCGTTCACCGTCATCTCGAGGTCGGTCTCCCCCGCGCCGCGCAGTTCCGCCGGAAGCTGAATCGTGACCTGATCGCGTCCCACGTCATCCGCCGCTCCGAACGAGAGTACCGGGACCGCAAGCCCTCCCACCGTAACGCGAACCACCGCATCCGCGCCGGCGTTGCGCAAACCGCTCCCCGCCAGGCGGACGGTGGTGACGACGCGGTCCGAGAGCGGAATCGGCACCGTGCGACAGACGGATCCGGCGCATTCCGAGGCTGCGAACGCCCTGGTTTGCCCGTTGCCCGCCCATCGCTGCATCACCTCGCCCGCCACCGCGCCGCGGGCGTCGGAACTGGCCGAGAAGAATCCCGGGGCCACGTCCGCAAGGATCACCCGGCCCGCGGAGCTTGAACCATCGGAGCGCACTACCGCGACCTCCGCCGGTCCCACCGCCGAGTTCACCGGAACCAGAAAAGTAAGGTCCGACCACCCGGCGCCGGTATGCAGCAACCGCGCCGGCCGGGCGATTCCCCGGGAGTCCGTTACCCGTACTGAAACATTGCCGAGACGCAGCGGCAACGGCCGCCCGGCCGCGGCAGTCATGTCCCGTTCCGCCAGTGTCGGGCCGTAAGCGGTAGCCAGCCCGCCTCTGGCGAGTACCAACCCGCCATTCACGTGATTGACCGCGAACAGACTGTGCGGGTCGCCGCTCCACAAGTGAGCCGCCAGGATCATGGCGATCCCGCTTCGGCTGGGGACTTCCCCGCAGGTCCAGCCGTCATCGAGCTTCGTCCAATTGAAATAGCGGTATTCGGTGAGCATCCGGCCGGGTCGAAACGACGAAAGCACCCAAGAGATCTGGTGCGCATCGAAGTACGAGAGGTTCTCCTGCACCAGCCTGGTGGCGGCTCCGGGATCGCCGGGAAACGCCGCACACTCCTCCGACTTCCGGTCCAACTGCGGGTCGAGATCGTTCACCAGCACCGGCGCGCGCGACGAGAGAGATCCGAACTGCCTCCACCGATCCTCGTCGGTGCGCGTGGCGGCGTAGCGCGGCGTGGCCTGGTAGATGACATTCCGGTCGTGAACCTGGAAGTCCGCGGCGACAATCACCGGTTGCCGCGCGCCGCCCGAGCGAATCGCTTCCACCGTGCCCGGTATCGCGCCCGGAGCGAAGAAGACGTTGGGATGGCTCGTGAATTCGCCCGCGCAGCGCGCCCAAAAGTGCGCCAGTGCTGGCGGAGAGAGCTGGCCCACCGAATCCGGATCCGCCGCCAGAATCACCAGCAACTCAAGGCGGTTCGCAGTTTGCACAACTTCCGCAACCCGCCCCCGGTAAGCGGCGCTCTCCTCGTACTCTTGCGCGCTCACCGGCAGCCGCACGGCGTTCATGTTCAATCGCTGCCGGATGGAGATCAGGGAACTCGCGGAGAACGCGCCGAATTGCACCCCATCGCCCGCGATATCGGCAGGGTTAAGGGTCAGCGACGGCAATTCCGTGCCACGCACCAGGTAAGGACGACCCTTAGTATCCAGAATGCGGTTGCCGTTGACCTGATAAGGTCCGGCCGGAGCAGGCGTCAGCCGTGGCGCCGCTTCTCCGCCGGCCTTCGCTCCCAGCAGCGAGACGGCACTCAGAACCAACAGGCGCAATCCGCGCTCACACACCTCCATGTCCACGCTGAGAACAGATTACCACCCGCGGGGGGCAAGCCGAGGGCGAGCTTCGCTCGCCTTGGCAAGCTAAAGCATGCCCCACCAATGCAGGCAGACNNGCGAATGGCCAATCTCCAGGGGAGAGCTTCGCTCGCATGGCAAGCTAAAAGCATGCCCTACCACTGCTGGCTTATGCGTGTCTCTCGTGGTGGGGCGTGTGGTGGTGCGTCCGGAACAGAATCAGGCCACCGGCACCCCAGATCATGAGCATGATGAATGCGAAACCGAAGAGCAGGTCGAACTCCGGTTTTTGCAACTCGAAGGGTATGGGGAAGAACCCCAGGGCGATCGCCGCCAGGACCGCCAGCGAATGCCAATACCAGGCT
>PLDO01000500.1 GCA_003136215.1 Bryobacterales bacterium | reverse complement strand
ACCGCCGGGGCCGCCGCCGCCGGTTTGGGCGCCGCGGCCGCCGGAGGCGCCATGATGGCGCTCATCGGCAGGAACTTGAGATTCCATTCCGTGGCCGGCGCATCGAAGGCAATGCCGACATCGTTGGAGAGCCTGGCGAAGCCCAGCATCTCGACCTCGATTGTCCACGCACCGTCCGACAGGTCGGCGAAGGCATACCGGCCATTCTCATCGGTGGTGGTGGCGAGCTTCTGGTCGCCTTTGGTGGCGGTAACCGTTGCGCCGGGGACGGGAAGTCCGCCGAATTTGACCGTGCCGTGGTGCTCCGCGGCTATCAGTCCGGCCACGGCAATCCAGGCAGCCAGAAGCCGCCCGAAATGAGTGTGGAAGCGATTCAGTGACATGAGTGCTTACTGGTAGGCGCAGTCCGCCTCGGGAATGTTACCCGGCCACTGGTGCCATTTCGCACACAAAATAAATTGGAACTTCGTAATAATAAAGGGGAAACCTCGTCGCGTGCCTCCCGGACGGAGCGCCAGGCTGCCTTATGGCGAAGGTCCAAAACAAAAAGGCCGGCTTCGCTCCTTGCGGAGGAAAGCCGGCCTGATTCAAAAACCCGCCAGAGCCCCTGGGGCTTGACAGGTCGCACCGCTTAGAAGTACAGCTTGGCGGCCAACTGCATCTGGCGCGGCGTATTCAGCAGGTCGCTATTGCTGGTCAGCTTGCCGAACGTGGTCGATTGCAACTGCGTCGAGCCGGTGCCGAAACGCACGCGGTTGAACACGTTGAACGCTTCGGCGCGAATATCGATGCGGAACTTCTCCTTGATGGGGAAGGTCTTGGCGATCGACACATTCTCGTTATAATTCGGGAAATACCGGACCTTAGGGTTGTAGCGGGTTTCGTTGCCCAGCCCGTTCAGCGCCGTGCCCGTGCCCTGCAAGGGGAAGGGGCCGGTTCCGTAGGGAACGAAGAAGAGGTCCTTGGAGGGGTCGAAGCTGCCGCCTTGGGTCGGCGCGCGCCATCCGTCGTAGGAGGTGACGTAGGCTGGAGTGCGGCCGTTGAAGATGGGCAGCGTGTAGGAGGTGCTGACGCCTATCGGGGTGCCGCTGGAGTACCCGGCGATGCCGCTGGCACGCCAGCCGCCCAGGGCGAACGCGGCCGCGCCGTGCGACAGCCACGGTTTGCCTTTGCCAAACGGCAGGTCATAGACCACCGACATCTTGAAGTTGTGCGTGACGTCGAACTGGCCGATGGATTTTTCCAGTCCGCGGTTGAAGAAATCGGCGGCGTAAGAACCCGGCCAATAACTGTCGGAATCCGTCAGGATCTTGGAGAAGACGTACGAAGTCTGCATGGTCAACCCGTTCGACAGACGCCGTTCCAGCTTCAGGATGCCGGCGTGGTAAGTGGAGTGTCCGCTGTGATCGCCGCCGCCCGCCGTGGTATCGATATTGGCGTACTGCGGAAACGGCTTGAGGGCCTGAGCCACCGTGCCGCGGCTGCCCCAGAGTGCCGCGAAGCCCGGGAAGGGAGCGGTCACACCCGCCGCCGCGGCGGCGGCCGAAGTGATGGAAGAAGTGAGGACGTTGATGCCGTACTTCTGGATATCAGCCGGGTTGATCTGGTTATACTGCAGCAGTCCGGTCTGCAAGTGCATACCCATCACGCCGTTGTAAGAGGCTTCCAGAACCATGCTGGAACTCAGCTGGCGCTGGATGGAGAGGTTGACGCTGAAATTCTCCGGCGGACGCGTTCCCTCGCGGCCCTGGTACCACGCCACATTGGCTCCGTTGGAAACCGACGGGTTGACGAACGGAGGCGCGGTCCATGCCGGCAGTCCCTGCGCCAGGGTGAAAGTCGGCGTAATGCCGTTATTGGAATTGGAGAAGCTCTGCGTCAGGGTGAAGCCCATGTTGTGGGTGGAGCCGCTGACCGAGGTGATGGCGCCATAGGAAATGCCGGCGCCCCCGCGAATGACGGTTTTTTCGTTGGCCTGATAGGCAAACCCGAAACGCGGTCCGAAGGCCTTGAAGTAAGAGTCGGCGAGGGTGCGCGAGCCTACCCGGCCGGCGCCAGAACCGGCAAACAGCACCGCGCCGGGGATGTTATTGGCAGCCGGATTCGGTGTGGTGGGCCCGAAGTCCGACCAGTTGTCGTTCAGGCCGGTGGCGGGCAACTGGGTTTCCCACCGTACGCCCAGATTCATGGTCAGTTTCCGGCTGGCCCGCCAGTCGTCCTGCACATAGCCGGCGAAATAGGGGAACTGCTGGCCGATGAACCGGATGGTGTCCAGACTTCCGCTGTCGGCATATCCCAGCAGCAGGGAAGCGATCGGATTGCCGCCGGCGGTGCCAAAGTTGGTATCGCCGCCGCGTCCGGTTTCGGTGAAGTTGAAGCCCACGCAGCCGGAGACGCACTGCCGTCCGAAACCGTTGTAGTGGGTCAACTGGTACATGCCGCCGGCTTTGAAGGTGTGCTCGCCGTGAACCCACGTAAAATCGTCGTTGAAGGCGTAGACCGTGTTCTCGGAGCCGTTGTTGGCTTGGCCGCCCCAGCCGCCGTAGCTGTTGCTGAAGGTGAAATTGACCAGATTCAGGTTACAGTCCGGCACGTTGGGCAGGCAGTACTTGCTTTTCCAGTTGCCGATGTATTCCTGGGGCGAATCGTGATTCTGCCGCCAGTTGTTGCCGCCGGCGTAAAAGTGGTTGTATTTCGTGGGGCCGAAGGTGTGGTCCCAGCTCATGCGGAACACGTCGCTCGATTGCGTGAGGTCGTTGTAATTGGTGTAATTCCCAGGCAGCGTCGCTGGCCCAGCCGGACCAGGGACGGTTTTTTCGCGGTCGTAGCCGTAGTAGCCGGAGATGCGGTCCTTGGCCGAGAAAAGGTGGTCGCCTTTGATGCTGAACTTATTGATGGGATTGACCTGGGAGCCCGAGCTGATGAGATAGTTATTGGTGACGTAGGCCAGGGTGCCGGGAGCGGCGCCGTTGTTGGGAGCCAGTTGCCCACCGGTGCCGCTGGCGAATACCGACAACGCCTTGGATGCGTCGGGGGCGATCAGGGCCTGCGGAATCTGGTTATTAGCGAACGGCGTGCGGGTCACCGCGCCGCTGGAGGATATCGTCTGGGTGGTGGGATCGTAAATAGGAATCACCGCTCCGGAGGCGTTCACCCACTTGCTGAAATCCCCTTTATACATTTCCGGAGTGGGGACGCTGGTAGCGGCCGCCGTGGCGCCCACGCGGTTGCGGAAGCCTTCATAGGCGAAGAAGAAGAAACTCTTGTCCTTGCCGTTGTGAATCTTCGGGATGTAAATGGGACCGCCGAAACTGCCGCCGAAGTCGCTCTGCTTATAGATTGCGATGGGGATGCCGGCCATGTTGCTGAAGAAGCGGTTGGCGTCGAAATCGTTGTTGCGCACAAACTCGTAGGCCGAGCCGTGGATCTGGTTGGTGCCGCTCTTGGAGGAGAAGGTCATGACACCGCCGCCGGCGTGGCCATATTCGGCCTTGAAGCCGTTGGTGTCCACCGTGAACTCGGTGACGGCTTCCAGCGACGGGGCGTTGGAAGAGACCCAGCTCATGGAAAGCGCGCGCGCCGTGTTGGTGGAGACGCCGTCCAGCGTGGTGCCGTAACTGGCCGCCTGGCCGCCGCCCAGGATGAAGCCGTTATCGCCGCCCAGGTTCTTGCTCTCGGGGGTGATGCTGGCCAGATCGAAGGGGCTGCGCAGGGCGCCGGAGACCACCAGCGGCAGCTCATCCACCATCTGGTTGGTCACGGTGGCGCTGGTTTTGGCGTCGGTTGCCTGCAACTGGGCCGCGGTGGCGGTTACCTCGATCGTCTGCCTGGTGGAGCCTACGGTCAGGGTGGCGTCCGCGCGGACCGAGGCCGCGGCGTTCAGCGTGATGCCGTTGAGCCCCGCCGAGGCGAATCCTGCCTTGCTGAAACTCGCGTTGTACTGGCCGGCGGGAAGGTTCGGTATCGTATACTCGCCGCCGGAGGTCGTCAACGTCGATACGACGGCATTTGTGTCGATGTTCGAGACCGAAACTTTGGCTTGCGGAACGCCCGCGCCGCTGGGGTCGGTCACCGCGCCGGAAATTGTTCCGCGCTCGGATTGGGCGAACAAAATGGCGCCTGACAGGCAAAGCAGAAAGGTCGCAACGATGACCCGGACAGCATCGGATAGCTTCATGGTACCCCTCTCACGATGTGCGGCCGACTGTAGCCGACCGAACGATGTGATCTAAACTATCACCTGTGCCCGCGCGAAGCAAGCATCTTACGCCGGAATTCCGGACATAAGTGTAATTTGATTCTCTCGGGGGCCTGCGCTGGCGCACCACCAGCCGGGTTGCGTCCGATCTTCACACCGTGATGGCGTGATCCGCCGGCGCATCCTCGCCGCGCCAGATGCGGCGGGGAACGTGCCCTCCGGCGAAATCAGCCGCTCCTGGATGGCGGCGTAACGCCGGGCGCGCGCCAACACGTCCGGCAGCAGCGCCTCCCACGTCCTGGCATACGTGCCGATATGGCGCAGCACGTCGAGCAGCATGGGCTGGATCACGAAGCTGTTGTCGGGGAGCAAGCCACCGGCAAAACCAGCGTCAACCCAGATTGATTCCCATGCCGACATCCGGCGGTGCGATTTCGTGGAAGGGCACGTTGAGGAACTCGGCCACGCGAGAGGCAATGGCGACTTCCGCACCCTGGCCACCCATCAGAACCACGGACCCAACGGTCGTCTGGGAAGAGGTCTTTTGGTGATCGAGCGCCAGTTCCCGCCCGTCTTTGAACAGGATCACCGACTGCCATACCAGCACCGGCTGCGGCACGGAGACGTTCTGATCCCCGGAGGGCGGCGAGTTGTCAATGCGCCACTGCTTCCGCGTCTCGATCCGAAGAACGTCGGCAATGGCATACGTCGAGTCTTGCCCGCCGATCAACCGCTTCTTTTGATAGGAAAGTTTGCCACTCGCCTTATTGGCGGCCACAGTGATGGAAGAACTGAAACCGATCACGCCGAGTCCGATGACCACGAGCGCCAGGCCAATCCAAATAGCGATTGAATTGGAACCATGGAGGGCAAATCCGACGGCCAGCCCGGCGATGACGAGAACCGCGCCAATCGCGATGCCGGAGGCGCCGCCCTCCTTGAGCACCAACTCATCCGCCGACTGGCTAATTATTTTCATGGTTATTCTCGATATCCGCCTGGGACAGGCTATCGCGACATTCTCTCCCCTTTCGTCCTTAGAATCAAGATCGAGCCGCGATATACTGTAATTTCGGACTCTAGCTCTCCTCTACGCCCATGGCTGAAATGAGCGTCATCTGGCTTCGCGTCGCCGCCGCGTTTTATTCGCTCGGCCTGCTGCATGCCATTCTCACCCTGGTGCGCCGCCGCGAGCACCTGTTTCGCGTCGCCATGACCGCCTTCACCCTGGGCACGGTTTTCCACTTCGTCTCCATCATCGAAGAGGGCATCGTCAACAATCGCTGCCCCATCGCCAACTTTTACGAGACCCTTTCAATGTGCGCCCTGCTGGTGGCGTTTGTCTATCTCGGCGTGCAGTTGCGCCACCACGTGGAGAGCCTCAGCGTGTTCATCTTTCCGCTGGTCTTCGTGATGTCGCTGGTGGCCACCCTGGGCAATCCGGTGAGCGCCTGGAGCAGCCCCATCGTGCGCACCACCTGGCTCACCGTGCATATCGTCCTCGTACTCCTCGGGTATGCGGCGCTGTTGTTTACGGCGGGGGCCTCTCTGCTCTACCTCTTCCAGGAGCGCGAGCTGAAATCCAGGAAGCCCAGCAAATTCTATTACCGCCTGCCCCCCTTGGGCACCCTGGACGAGCTGGTGTCGAAGTTCATGGCCGTCGGATTCGTGCTGATTACGCTGGCTGTCATTGCGGGCAGCACCTGGGCTTTCATCGAATTGAAGGCGGATTGGATCCGCCAGCCGAAGATTGCCATTTCGTTCTTCACCTGGGGAACCTATCTCGCCATGGTGTGCCTGCGGGTCACCGCCGGATGGCGCGGGCGCCGGGCGGCCATCATGACGCTGACCGTGGTCGGCTTTTCGGCCGTGACCTGGGCGGCGCATGCCCGCCTGGGAAGCCTCCTGTTTAAACAATGAAGCTATTGATCACAGGAGTGAGCCACAAAACAGCGCCCGTCGAGGTGCGGGAATGCCTCGCCTTCCGCGAGGAGACCCTGCCCGCCGCCCTGGCCGATTTGAAATCGCGCGAGGGCGTCAGCGAAGCCGTCATCCTCTCCACCTGCAACCGCGTGGAAATCACTCTCACCACCGAGGACGCGGCGGACCCGCGGGCCATCGTCGACAGCTTTCTGGCGGACCACAAATCCGTCAGTGCGGCCGGCATCGGGCCGCACCTCTACCGCCACGAGGGCCGCGAGGCCATTCACCATCTGTTCCGCGTGGCCGCCAGCCTGGATTCCATGGTGGTGGGCGAACCGCAGATTCTGGGACAACTCAAGGCCGCCTACGCCGCCGCCAAGGACTGCGGATCCCTGTGCGGCTGGCTGGACGGCCTGTTGAGCCGCTCCTTCAGCGTGGCCAAGCGGGTGCGTTCCGAGACCGGCATCGGCCAGATGGCGGTTTCCGTCAGCTACGCCGCCGTGGAATTGGCGCGCAAGATATTCGGCTCGCTCAGCAACCGCACCGTGATGATCGTGGGCGCCGGGAAAATGAGCGAACTGGCGGCCCGCCACCTGCGCCGCTCCGGCTGCTCCCACGTCTTCGTCACCAATCGCACCCACTCGCGCGCCGTCGAGATGGCGAAACTCTTCCAGGGCACGCCGGTCGAGTACCAGCGCTTCACCGCCATGCTGCCCGAGGTGGATATCCTCATCGCCAGCTCCGGGGCGCCGCACTATATTCTCCACCGCGACGAGATGCAGCGCGTCATCTCCGCCCGCCGCAACCGCCCCATGTTCCTCATCGATATCGCCGTGCCGCGCAATATCGAGCCCTCCATCAACGACCTGGACAACGTCTTTCTCTACGATATCGACGACCTCCAGGAAGTGGTCAACTCCAACCTGCGGGAGCGCATGAAAGAGGCCGACCACGCCGAAACCCTGGTGGCCGAGGAGGTGGAGCGCATGATGGCGCGCCTCAAGGTGGCCGAGGTCACGCCCACCATCGTCAGCCTCCAGGAGCAGCTCGAACAGATTCGCTCCGGCGAGATCGAAAAGCAGCGGCGCCGCCTCGGTCCGCTCACCGCGCAGCAGGAAGAGGCGCTGGAAGCCCTGACGCACGGCATCGTCAACAAGATCGCGCACGGCCCCATCTCGGAACTGCGCTTCCACGCCGGCAAGCCCGAGGGAGAGCACGTCATCGCGACCATTCGAAAGGCGTTCCACTTACAGGACTGATTCATGCTCGTCATTGCATCCCGTGGTTCGCAGCTGGCTTTGTGGCAGGCCCGTTGGGTGGCCGCCCAACTCACCGCCGCCGGCCGCGAGTGCCGCATCGAAATCGTCAAAACCACCGGCGACAAGATCACCGACGTCCCTCTCGCCAAGGTCGGCACCAAGGGCCTCTTCACCAAGGAGATCGAGGAGGCGCTGCTCGACGGCCGCGCCCACCTGGCGGTGCACAGTCTCAAGGACCTCCCCACCGAGCTGCCCGAGGGCCTGGTGCTGGCGGCGGTTCCGCGGCGCGAAGATCCGCGCGATGCCGTGGTGGGGAAAAAACTGGCCGACCTGCCGGACGGCGCGAAGGTCGGCACCAGCTCGCTGCGCCGCGCCGCGCAATTGCGCCAGTTGCGGCCGGATTTTCAGGTGGAATCGGTGCGCGGCAATCTGGACACGCGCTTGCGCAAGCTCGACGAAGGACAGTACGACGCCATTCTGCTGGCGGCGGCCGGCCTGAAGCGGCTGGGTTGGGGCGATCGCATCGCCGAGATTCTGCCGCCCGAACAGATGTGTCCCGCGGTGGGGCAGGGCGCGCTGGCCATTGAAACACGCGCCGGCTTCGATGGGGTCGCCATGCTCGACCACGCCGAGACGCATACCGCCGTGATGGCCGAGCGCGCGGTGCTCGGAGCGCTGGGCGGCGGATGCCAGGTGCCCATCGGCGCCTACGCCACGGTGGCCGAAGGACGCGTCCATATACTGGCGATCGTCGCCGCCCCCGACGGCACTCAGGTGATCCGGGCCGAAGCCGAAGGCCCATCCGCCGAAGCCGCGGAGACGGGCGCACGGCTGGCCGCCGACCTGCTCGTCCGCGGTGCCCGCCAGATTCTGGAGGCAGTCTATTCATGAGGTGGCATAAGGCTCCGCCTTGTGCATCCGAGCGCAGCTCGG
>PLDO01000725.1 GCA_003136215.1 Bryobacterales bacterium | reverse complement strand
CAACATCGCCCGACCGCTCCATGTGCCGCCCCAGAAAATAGAGCGCCGCCCCGGCCGTGGCGTGCGCCGGGTACTGCCGCAGATGCTCCCGCAACAGGCCAGGCGCGTCCGCCCGATCGTGGAGGTAGGCCTGGAAGGCGGTCTTCCAGTGACTCTGCGCCGCGGCCGGCGTATTGGGGAAATCCTGGTAGACCGTCCGCAACAGCGGCAGGTAATCCTGAGGCCGGTTCACCAGCAGATAACGGTTGGCCGCCGACATCAAGGCCTTCAAGCGCCACGGCGATGGCTGGTGATGCGCCGCCAGTTGCTGTACGGCCGACATCATCTGCTCGTCGTCGTTGCGCTGGCGCGCGCACTCGGCAAGATAGTACAAGCGTTCCGCCGCGGCGTCGGAATCGGCAACCGCGAGGTCGCGAAGATACGGCCAGGCCAGGGCCGTCTTTCCGGCGAAGTAATCCGCCGCCCCGATGCGGACGCGTGCCTGGTCGCTTTCCGGCCCGCTGGATTGCGCGGCCGCCTGGTACTCCTCCCTGGCCTGCGCGTACTCCCTGGCGTCCATCAGGCGGTCGGCGCGATGCAGCAGTTGGGCGGGACGCGGTGCGGGATAGTCGCCGCCCATGGCATCCTTCAGGGTGAGCAAAGCGGCGGCGGAACGTGCCGCGGCAGCGCCGCTCAGATAGTGATAGTAGACCTGCTGATAGAACCCCACGGCTTGCGGCAGATCGTTGGCCGCCTGGTAACAATCGGCCAGCGTGACGTCGCCTTCGGGTTGCGGCAACTCGGCGTAATGCTCGCGCAGCAGGCGCACCGCATCCGGCGCCGCCGAGGCCTTACGCACGCGCGCTTCCAGCAGCCAGCTCTTGCCATTCAGCGGCGAGTTGCGCCGCGCCGGGGCCAGATCTGCCGCCGTGACCTCGAAATCGTTGGATTCCACGCGCGCCGCGGCGAGATAGTACGCTACATAATCGGCGATCGGCGCCAGTTTCGCTGCGAGCGGTTTGAGCCCGGCGATGGCGGCAGGGTAATTCTTCTGTTCGTAGGCTGCAATGCCGAGCGCCAGATTGACGAGGGCGGCATCCTTGGGATGCCCGGCGATATAGGACACGATGGCGGCGCGCCGCGCCGGGCCGGGCGATTCGCGATAGGCGCGCACCAATATGGCCAGCGAGGCCGTGGCAGGGGCCCCGCACAGGCTATACGAGAGGGCCAGGATAATTGCTGCCGAGCAGATCCGGATCGTCATTGGCTAGGGTTCGGGTCAGTTCCAGGTGCAGGTAATCCACCATGCTCGGGCAACCCTCGAAGAAGCGGGTTCGGAAAACCTGCCTTGCATCGTCGATGGGCTGGCGAAGCGCCTCGTAGAGGTTGCGCCGGCCGCGGGCCGCCTGCACGACGTCGCCGTGATACAGGCGCATCTCCGCCGCCTGCACGCGCGCGAAACGCTGCGCCCGCAGGTGGATCTGCTGTTCGGCGGGCGGCAGGTCCTGCCACGCGGCTACCGGCTTGGCTTCGACCGGCGGCGGGGCCTCCGGCAAGGCAATACTCATCAACTGCGGCGTCGGAACCGGCAGCGCGCTCCAGACGGCGGAAGCCGCTTGCGCCAGCAGTTCCAGCGCCGCTACCTGCACGGCGCCCCAGCAGTAGAGCAACGCCGCCACCCGAGCGCCGCCCTTCACCGGAAAAATCGAAACCCGCGCATCGGCCGCGTGCGCCAGCAGTTCCACCAGCGGCGCGGACACTTCGCCCGGAGTTGCCGCCGCAATCAGCGGGTCGTGCGATTCGGCGGCCGCGGCCAGGGCCGGCGCGTCGGAGAGCGGGACCGCGATGCGGTCGCTGGTGGCCGTGCCCTCCGCCACGCGAAACAGAATCACTTCACTTGCCAGACGCGCCGCGGCATCGGCCAGAGTCGCGCAAAGCTCGCCGGCATCCGGCGCGATGCGCAGGCGGCGGACCGCCTGGTTGAGTTGCTCGGCATGCTCCCGCCGCGCGTCGACGCGCGCAGCCTCGAACAGGAGTTCGACCTCGGTGGAAATCTCAGCGATACGGGTTTCGAGAAGCTGGCGCGGGCCTAACGGCATTGCTGATGGTATTTTAGCAGGCGCGGGGGAGTGGGCACAGACCATCGGGTTGTGCCCTTCCGTCTGCATTTCAGCCCCACCCGGTAACCGGGCATTTCGAACCCGATTCACCCGCGCTTGCAATCAGTTAGCACCTTTGGTATAAATTTCCTGAACTCAGACTGTACGGGAATACAAAAATCGCTCGCGAGGGACACGGTGAGGGGCTAAGGTCTTCAGAAGCCAGATTGTTTCAGATTCACTCATTAAGAGGCGAACCAGGCTGAGAGTGTTCGTACTGAGCCTGCCATCTTGCCTGTCGCTGGGGAGTGCAACTCAGAGGGATTAGGTCCGGAGCAATTCCGGACATGGGGACAAGATGGCGAATACTACGTTAGAGCCCGCCGGCTCCGCGCCGCCGCCGGGGGCGAAACCGTCTCTCGCGCAAGCACTCCGATCCATATTCTCCAAGAGCGAGGAAGCCGACGAGAGCAAGGTAATCGCGCGCCGGCGGAAGTTTGTCATGGCGGCGGTGCTGGGCACGCTGAGCGTGAACCTGCTGATGTTCCTGCGCTTTTTCTATCCGCGCGCGCTTTACGAACCGAAGACCAAATTCCGAATCGGATTCCCCTCGGATTTCGGCTTCGGGGTGGATACCAAGTTTCAGAATCAGTACCGTATCTGGGTGGTGCGCAATACCGAGGGGGTGTTCGTGATCTCGGCGATCTGCACTCACCTGGGCTGCACGCCCGACTGGAAGCCGAGCGAGAACAAGTTCAAGTGCCCGTGCCACGGCAGCGAGTTCACACGCACCGGAGTGAAGATCGAAGGCCCTGCTCCGAAGCCGCTGCCATGGCTTAGAACCTGGGTTAGCGATGAAGGCGAACTGATGGTCGATCGCTCCACCGACATTCCGCCGCTACAGTACTTGAGGATTTGAGAATGCCCACGAAGACCGAGGACGTTGTAGCCAAAGTGCGCGAA
>PLDO01000296.1 GCA_003136215.1 Bryobacterales bacterium | reverse complement strand
CCGGCAAGCTAAAAGCATGCCCCACCCATGCAGGCAGACGGCAAGACTTGGTGGCGTAGGCGGTTCCGCCTGCGAGGACCTTGCGGCGCCAGAATTCGCGGCGCGAATGGCCAATCTCCAGAGGCGAGCGAAGCTCGCCTGTCCGAGCTTCGCTCGGATGGACAAGCCAGAGGCTTATCCCACTGTATCGGTGGTATCCTCGCTACTGGTGGCGGACCATCGGATGAGCGACGTCGGCGGCACCCCGGGAGGCTTGGGCAGCTTTCTGCTCGGCTTCGCCATGACCTGCGTGGGAGGCTACCTCATCTCCAACCAGGTGATGGTGGGCAGTTCATATTGGAACTTCTATGGCAGCAATACGTTCGGCATCACGCTGCTGCCCATGCTGATCGGCATCGGCCTGCTTTTTTTCAGCGGTCGTAACGTCATCGGGTGGCTGCTCACCGCCGGCGGGGCGCTCTTCATTCTGGCCGGCGTAATCGCCAACCTGCACATCTATTTTCAGCCCACCAGCCTCTTCAATACCCTGGCGATGCTGATTCTGCTGGTGGGCGGCCTCGGCCTGATTGCGCGCGCCCTCGTCCCCCATCGCGGCGACCCGGCCGAGTGCCGCGCCGGCGCCCTGTTCAATTCTGAACAGATTGAAAACGTAGGACTGTGTACTATTGAAACCTGATGCGGCCAGAGGACCGCGCCGCAACCATGCCACTCGGAGTTTATCGCGCAAGCCACGTTGAGCCGCCCGGAGGCCGTTCATGAGTGCCCCCGCACCGGCCCGTATGACAGCGGAAGGCGACTGCATCGCCGTATCCAGGTCGATGTGTAACGTACTGGATCTCGCCAGGCGCCTCGCCGCCAGCGAAGTCCGCACAGTCCTGCTGCAAGGCGAGACGGGCGTAGGCAAGGATGTGGTCGCCAACGTTCTGCACCAGAGCAGCCCTCGCCGCGGCATGCGCTTTGTGGCCCTCAACTGCGCGGCGATTCCGGAAACCCTCTGCGAGAGCGAGTTGTTCGGCTACGAGCGCGGCGCTTTCACCGATGCCCGGACTTCCAAGTCGGGATTGCTGGAAGTGGCGGACCGCGGCACGATGTTTCTGGACGAGATCGGCCAGATCCCCCATTGGCTGCAAGGCAAATTACTGCGCGTCCTGGAGGGCGGCAGCTTTCGCCGCGTGGGCGGCCTGTCGGATCTTCACATGAATCTGCATTTTGTGACAGCCACCAATCTGGATCTGGCGGGCGCCGTGGAGCGTGGCTCGTTTCGCATGGACCTGTACTACCGCCTGAACGTTTTCCAAATCACTATTCCACCCCTGCGCGAGCGGCCCGAGGATATTCTGCCGCTGGCTCAGCACTTCATCGGCCTTTACAACCGCAGCTTCAGACGCGAAATCGCGGGGCTCTCCAAGGACGCCGCCACTGCCCTCGTGCGCTACCCCTGGCCCGGCAACGTCCGGCAGTTGCGCAACGCCCTGGAGCGCGCCATGGTGATGGAAGATTCCCCGCTGATCTCTCTGGCCAGCCTTCCCTGCGAGATCGGCGACACGTGCCCGCGGCCCTATTCCACGGCGCCCGAAGAGGATCTTTCGCTCATCAGAGCCGAGCAACGGCTCACCTTGCGCGCCCTGGAACAGGCCAATGGCAACCAGACGGTGGCCGCCGGCTTGCTGGGCATCACCCGCGATGGCCTGCGCTACAAGATCCGCAAGCACGGTCTGGTATTCGCGCGCGGGCGGTCAGCCCGCCGGTGATTGCTATCGGCATGTTGAAGCGGGAAGATCGTTCTGAGGACTCCACCGCATGATTTCCACGTTGCCTTCCCCGGCCGGCGCGCCGATTGAAGAGAATCCTTTGTCGCACGCCGAATTGCAGGTGATGGATGCCTGGTGGCGTGCCGCCAATTATCTCTCCGTCGGCCAGATTTACCTGCTCGACAATCCACTGCTGAGAGAGCCGCTGAAAATCGAGCACATCAAGCCCAGACTGCTCGGGCATTGGGGCACCACTCCCGGCCTCAACCTGATCTACGTGCATCTCAATCGCATCATCCGGAAGTACGATCTCAATGCGATCTACCTTGCCGGACCGGGGCACGGGGGCCCCGGCATGGTCGCAAACACATGGCTGGAGGGCACCTACAGCGAGATCTACCCCAACATCTCGCGCGATCTGGAAGGCATGAAGCGCCTGTTTACCCAGTTCTCCTTCCCCGGCGGCATCCCCAGTCACGTCGCGCCCCAGACTCCCGGGTCGATTCACGAAGGCGGAGAACTGGGCTATTCGCTGGCCCACGCCTTTGGCGCGGTCTTCGACAATCCGGATCTATTAGCCTGCTGCGTGATCGGCGACGGCGAATCGGAAACCGGCGCGCTCGCCACCAGCTGGCATTCCAACAAATTCCTCAATCCGGCCCGCGACGGCGCGGTGCTGCCGATACTGCACCTCAACGGCTACAAGATCGCCGGGCCCACCGTGCTCGCGCGCATTCCCCGGGACGAACTCGCCAGCCTGTTGCGCGGGTACGGTTACCAGCCCTATATTGTCGAAGGCGACGACCCGGCACTGGTGCATCAGTTGCTCGCCAGTACCCTGGACCACGTGGTCGCCGACATTCAGGCGATCCAGGCGGAGGCACGCACTCACGGATTCAGCGAACGCGCTATATGGCCCATGATCGTGCTGCGCACTCCCAAAGGCTGGACGGGCCCCAAGGTGGTCGACGGGCTGAAGATCGAAGGCACCTTCCGCGCCCACCAGGTGCCGCTGGCGGAGTTGGCCACTAAGCCGGAACACATCGTCCTGCTGGAAAACTGGATGAAGAGCTACCGTCCCGAGGAACTGTTCGACGAAAACGGGCAACTGGTTCCGCTCATCGCCGATCTTGCGCCCCAGGGGACGCGCCGGATGAGCGCCAATCCGCATGCCAACGGCGGTTTGTTATTGAAGGACCTTCGCCTGCCGGACTTCCACGACTACGCGGTCGAGGTGCCGCACCCGGGCTCCGTCGAGGCCGAGGACACGCGCGTGATGGGCCAGTTCCTGCGCGACGTCATGAAGCTCAATGCCGGCGCCAAGAACTTTCGCGTCTTCTGTCCCGACGAGACCAATTCCAACCGCCTTGGGGCGCTATTTGAAGTGACCGATCGCGAATCCACCGCCCAAATCATCGCCGACGACGATCATGTCTCCCCTGATGGGCGCGTCATGGAAATGTTAAGCGAGCACATGTGCCAGGGCTGGCTGGAAGGCTATCTGCTCACCGGACGTCACGGCATTTTCTCCTGCTACGAGGCCTTCATCCACATTGTCGATTCCATGTTCAATCAGCACGCCAAATGGCTCAAGACTACGGACGAGATCCCCTGGCGCCAGCCCATCGCTTCGCTGAACTACCTGCTCACCTCGCACGTCTGGCGGCAGGACCACAACGGCAACAGCCATCAGGATCCGGGCTTCCTGGACATCGTGGTCAACAAGAAGGCCGACGTGGTTCGCGTGTATCTTCCACCCGACGCCAACACCCTGCTTTCCGTCACCGATCACTGCCTGCGCAGCCGCCAATACATCAACGTAATTGTCGCCGGAAAGAACCCGGAGCCGCAGTGGCTGGACATGGACGCCGCCGTCAAACATTGCACTGCCGGTATCGGCATCTGGAAGTGGGCCAGCAACGACGAGGGCGGCGAGCCCGATGTGGTGATGGCCTGCGCGGGCGACGTTCCCACCCTGGAAGCGCTGGCCGCCGTGGATCTGCTCCGCACCCACCTACCCGACTTGAAGATCCGCTTCGTCAACGTCGTCGATCTGATGGTGCTGCAGCCCGAGAGCGAACACCCGCATGGGCTTCCCGACCGCGAGTTCGATTCCATCTTCACCACCGATAGCCCCATCATCTTTGCCTTCCATGGGTATCCGTGGCTGGTGCACCGCCTCACCTACCGGCGCAATAATCACAAGAACCTGCATGTCCGGGGCTACAAGGAAGAAGGCACCACCACGACGCCATTCGATATGGCCGTGCTCAACTGCCTGGACCGCTTCCATCTGGCCGGCGATGTGGTGGACCGGGTGGAACGCCTGCGCAATACCGGCGCGCATTTTAAGCAATTCCTGCGCGACAAGCTGATTGAACACCGCCACTATGTGAATCGCCACGGCGAAGACATGCCGGAGATCCGCGAATGGAAGTGGCCCAACGTGAAGCCCCAGAAGCCCCGCTGGTGATCAAGCCCGTTTCATAAGATCACCGGTGCGGCCCGAGCGAGCCTTCCAGCGCGATTCTGACCAGTTGGCTGCGTGTTCGCACCCCCGTCTTTTGAAACAACTGTTGCAGCGTCGCCTTGACCGCGCCATCCGTAACGCCGAGCTGGGCGCCAATTTCCTTGTTGGTAAGGCCCTCGAATATGCCGCGCAGCACTTGCTGTTCGCGTTCCGTCAAGAGGGGGCTGGGGGTTTCACTCTCCGGCTGATCAACGTGATCGGCCATGAGCTGAATTACTTTGGGATCGACCCAAATCTCTCCCCCCATAATCTGCCGGACTGCTTTGGCAAGCGTGCCCGGAGAATTGTGTTTGAGGAAGATGCCCGACGCACCCAGATGCAGCGCGGTGGACGATTCCTTTGCCGTCATTCCGGCCGTGACCATGAGGACTTTTCCTGTATAGCCGGCCCGACGAGCCGAGGATATGAAGTGACTCCCCTGCTCCTCGCCAAGATCGTAATCCAGGAGAACGATATCGACGGGCTCACTGCCCAAGGTATCGAGGGCTTCGGCAATAGTCCCACAAGCGGCCACGACCTGCAAACCCGGCTCCAACGCCAGCAGCCGGCTCAGTCCATCTCGAAACAGAATGTGGTCATCGATCAACAACAGCCGTATTNNGGCATCGACGGGTCGTGCCGCAGTTCGCCACGGAACGACCGCACAAAAGCACGGGATAGATATAATCCCAGACCGGTGGATTCAGCGCCCTGCTGGAACGGCTGAAAGAGCTTAGGCACCGAACTGATCCCCGGCCCCGTATCCGTGACTCTCACCGATACGACGCCCTTTCCAACCGTTGCCGAAATGTCGATGCGCCGTACTTCCGCATCCCGCAGGGCGTGCTCGCTATTCTGCGTAAGGTTCAACAGAACCTGCAACAGCCGGTGCCGGTCGGCCCAGACGGCAGGAAGTTCCTTGGGAATATCCCAGTGCAGGGAAATGTCGGCTTCGTGGCAACAAGGCTCGAGGACGATTCGAAAATCGTCCAGCGCTCCCGAGAGATCGATAATGGCCGCCTGGGGTCTGTTGGAGCTTTGCGTCAGTTCCATGGAGGCAATTCGATTGAGGGTTTCCACCAGCGCTCCGAGCGCCTCGAAATCCTGGTTGCCGCTGAGGATTCCACTGCGGACCAGGTTCTCGTGCATGATCGTGATGGCGCCGCAAACGTTGCGGATTTCATGCGAGACCGCGCCGACCAGAATTCGCGACCCGGCCAGCAGTTGCTCCAGATTCGACTCTTCACGGTCACGCATATCTTCCGAGGCATCCACCACCAGCGCCGCCAGCCTGGGCCCCGGCGCCGTGTTGTAGGTGGAGAAAAACACGTTGGCCAGGAAGACTTCTCCGTTTCCCCGCACGCCGCGGCATTGCATTTCGGTGCGGAAAGTTTGGCGGGACTCCGTCGGAGACACCCGTCCGAGGGCCGGGATGTACTGGCGAATCGACTGCCCCGGCAGTTCTCCCTGCCGCACTCCTAACAGCCGGTATGCCGCGGAATTCGCCCTGAGAATCAGGAAGTCCGCGCTCATGGTCAGGATTGCCGCGGGACTGCTCTCAATCAGAAACTCGAGTTGCTCTTCGGCTTCGCGCCGGGCGGTCACCTCCGACTCCACCCGGCGGCGGACTTCCGCCTCCCGCCGGCTCCGTCTCGTCACTTCGTATGCGAAGAGACCGCAGCCGGCTAAAGCGGCGAAAACCAATATGTCCTGCGGCAGGGAGAGCGCGAGCGTGAAAGGAAAGGGGTCGAAGATGTCGGAGAGAACCGTGCAAACCAGTGCGCTGAGCACGACCAGCCGCCGGGACAGAACCGTTCCCACCAGAAGCACCGGCAAGAGGTACAGAAACGCAAAAGCGAAGTTCAGGTCCACCCGCCAATCGATGATGGCGATGACTGCAATCAAAAGGCCCGCAAGCGCCACTCGCGGGGTTCCTTCCGTAAAACGAGAAGCCATTCGGCGGTGCCCCTACTCGATTCTAGAGTGAATCGCCGTTGCAGGCCAAGGTCCTCTGCCAAAAGATAGGCTCACTTCCGCCAAAAGATAGGCGCTCCTTGCGACCCGAAGCGGATAGATTCAAGAAGAGGAGTTAAATGCCCGAGGTGAAATGCAGCGCCTGACGCGGTGCCTGTGGATTGTGGCTGCGATTGCCGGCGCCGTGCCCAGTGGAGCGTTCGCGCAAAACGCGCTGAACTGGCAACAGGTCAAGGACCGGTTCGAAGCCACTAATCCCACCATGCTGGCCGCCCGCATCGGAATCGACGAGTCAAAGGCCCAGGAAACCACCGCCTATCTGCGTCCGAATCCGGACATGACCACGACGCTCGATCAGTTCGCTCCATTCAGCGGCAACCCCTACCGTCCGCTGGGGAGCCTTATGCCGTTGGTTTCGGCCAGCTATCTCCACGAGCGGGGCGGCAAACGGGAGCTGCGGTTAGAGAGTGCGCAGAAGGGCACGGCACTCGCGCAGTCGCAATTGGCGGACCAGGAGAGAACTCTTCTGTTCACCCTCCGCAACGCCTTCGTGCAGACGCTGCAGCAAAAGTCCGTGGTGGCGCTGGCCACCGAGAACCTCGCCTATTACGACCACCTGCTGGGCGTCAGCAGCGAGCGATTCAAAGCGGGCGATATTGCACAGGTCGATCTCGACCGCCTGGAACTGCAGCGCGTGCAGTTCGAGACCGATTTGCAGTCCGCGCTGGTCAACCTCAGAACCGCCAAGATTCAACTGCTCACGCTGCTCAACGACCGGACGCCCATCGAACAGTTCGACGTGACCGGGCCTTTCGAGTTCACCGAACAGATCCTGACCCTGGACGAACTCCATCAAACCGCGCTGGCCAACCGCCCGGACCTGAAAGCCGCCATGCAGTCGGTGGATAAAGCCAGGACCGACTATCACCTGGCGGTGGCCAACGGATCCACCGATCCGACCTTTGGCGTGGATCTGGGGCGAAATCCGCCGATCCCGGTCTACATCGGCTTCAGCGTCACCGTGCCGTTGCGTATCTTCGATCGCAATCAGGGCGAAAAGGCGCGCACGCAGCTGGACATCCAGCGCAACGAGCGGCTGCAGGATGCTACCGGAGCGCAGGTATTCAGCGACGCCGATTCCGCCTTCGCCACTTTGAATAGCAGCCGGGTTCTGTTGCGAGCGTACAAGAACAAATACCTGGAACAGGCCACCAGGGTTCGCGATACGGTTTCCTTTTCGTATCAGCACGGCGGAGCGTCGTTGTTGGATTTTCTGAACGCGCAGAACGATTACCGCAGCGTGCAGCTCAACTACTTGAACCTGGTGGGATCCTACATGACTGCCGCGAGTCAATTGAACATGGCGGTGGGGACGGAGGTCATCCAATGAAATTCACCATTCTCTTAACCGCGGCGCTCGCCTCGGCCCTGCTGCTGGCCGGTTGCGGCGCCAGAGCGGCCGGCAATCCGGCAGCCGGGGCGCCAAAGCCGGCGGAAGTGGAACAAGAGGGCAATGCCGACCTGGTCAAGGTGGCCCACCCGGAGCAGTTCGCCATCGCGACGGCAGGCACGCACGATTCCGCACCCGCCTTGAACGTGACCGGGACCGTGACCGCCGATGTCTCGCGAAATGTGCCGGTGATCTCGCTCGCTTCCGGCCGCATTCTGGAAGTCCATGCCCGGCTGGGCGATACCGTGGCTCAGGGGCAACTCCTGCTGCGCGTCCAGAGCGCCGACACCTCCTCGGCATTCTCGGACTACCGGCAGGCGGTGGCCGATGAGACTCTGGCGCGGGCGCAACTTGCCCGATCGAAGCTCCTTTACGACAAGGGCGCCATTGCCCAGAAGGATCTGGAAGTGGCCCAGGATGTCGACGAGAAGGCCAAAATCACCGTGGAAACCACCACCGAGCGTCTCCGGGTGCTCGGCGCCGACAAGGAGCATCCGTCGCCAATCGTGGACATCGTTGCGCCGGCTTCCGGCGTGATCACCGACCAGCAGGTGACTGCCGCGTCGGGAACGCAGGGCCTGGCATCGCCCAACGCGTTTACCATCTCCGACCTGTCCCATGTGTGGATTATGTGCGACGTGTACGAGAACGATCTGGCTTTTGTGCACCTCGGCGAATACGCGGAAATCCGGTTGAACGCTTTCCCGGACACGGTGCTTAAGGGGCGCATCAGCAATATCGGTCCAACCCTCGACCCGAATCTCCGCACCGCAAAGGTACGCCTGGAAGTGCAGAACCCGGGGTTCATGCGCCTCGGTATGTTCGTCAAAGCCACCTTCCAAGGCCAGAAGCGCGAAGTACATGCCATGGTTCCGGCTACCGCGGTCTTGCACCTCCACGATCGCGATTGGGTCTATGTGCCCACGGATAACGGGCAATTCCAGCGTGTGGCAGTGAGCGGTGGAGACATGCTCCCCGGCAATATGCAGGAGATCCGGAACGGCATACAGCCTGGTCAGCGCGTGGTGCAAAGCGCCCTCGTTTTGCAGAACACAGAGGAGCAGTGACCGCTCAATGCTTCGCGGCTTAGTCGATTTCGCGCTGAACAACCGTTTCCTGGTCGTCGTGGTGGCGATCCTGTTGTTGGGCTGGGGCATCATCTCGTTCCAGGCGCTGCCCATCGAGGCGTATCCCGACGTAGCCAACAATTACGTTCAGGTGATCACGCAGTGGCCGGGCCGCGCCGCCGAAGAGGTAGAGCAGCAGGTCACGATTCCCATCGAAACCGTGGTCAACGGCTTGCCGCACTTGCAGCACCTGCGCAGCGTCTCCATCTTTGGCCTTTCCAGCCTGATGTTGATCTTCGATGACGAATCGGAAAACGATTGGAACCGCCAGAAGGTGCTGGAACGACTCACGCAGGTGACGCTACCGGCCGGTTTGCAGCCGCAAATTGGAACGGACTGGAGCCCCGTCGGGCAAATCTTCTTCTATACGCTGAGGAGCACCAACCCGCAGTACGGCGTGATGGACCTCAAGTCGCTGGAAGACTGGGTCCTGGAGAAGCAATTCAAGTCGGTGCCGAATGTGGTCGATGTCTCCAGCCTGGGCGGGGTGACACGCGAATACCAGGTGGGCGTCGACCCCGACAAGCTGATCTCGTACGGGCTCAGCATCGGCCAGGTGGAGCAGCAACTCAGCAACAACAACGTGAACGCGGGCGGAAGCTTCATCGAACAGGGCCTCCAGCAGGTCAACGTGCGTGCCGTAGGTCTGGTCAAAACCGTACACGATATCGAAGAGACGGTGATCAAGGCCCAAAACGGCACGGCCCTGCGCGTGAAGGATATCGCCACCGTCACGCAAGGCCCGAAGATCCGGCTGGGACGGAATGGCAAGGCGATTCACCACGAGAACGGCAAGATTGTCGATAACGATGACGTGGTGGAAGGCATTGTGCTCTTGCGGAAGGGCGCCAACGCCGACTCGGCGCTGGACGGCATACACGAAAAGATGAAGGAACTGAACGAACACCTTCTTCCTCCGGGTGTAAAGGTGGTTCCGTTTCTCGATCGCAGCGTCCTGGTTCACTACACGACGCACACCGTGCTGCACAACCTGACCGAGGGAATCATCCTGGTCGCCATCATCCTCTTTGTGTTTCTCGGCAATGTCAGGGGCGCACTCGTGGTGGCGCTGACCATCCCGTTCTCCCTGTTGTTCGCCTCCATCTGTCTCGACCTGCGGCATATTCCCGCCAACCTGTTGTCGCTCGGCGCACTGGATTTCGGCATGGTAGTAGACGGCGCGGTCGTGATGGTGGAGAACATTGTGCGCCACATGGGGCGCACGGATTCCTCCAAGCCGGCCATCGTCCGCATTCGCGAGGCGGCGCACGAAGTTCAGCGGCCCGTGTTCTACGCCATCGGAATCATCATTACGGCGTACCTGCCGATTTTTACGCTGGAGAGCGTGGAAGGCCGCCTGTTCAAGCCGATGGCATGGACCGTGGCGTTTGCGTTATTAGGCGCGCTCATTTTCTCCATCGTGATGGCGCCGGTGCTGTCGAGTTTCCTCTTCCGCGAGGGCATGAAAGAATGGCGAAACCCACTGATGACGCTCCTCACGCGCGGTTATAAATCGGCCGTGCGATGGGCCGTCCGCAGCCGCTGGTTCGTTCTGGCCGGGGCACTCGCTTCCATCGTGGCGGCGGCCTACCTGATGACCAGCGGCTTGATCGGTTCCGAGTTCCTGCCGCACCTGGACGAGGGCGCCATCTGGGTACGCGGAACATTGGCGCCGAGCACCGGACCCACCGAAGGCATCCGCCTCGCCAACCAGGCTCGCGTGCTGCTGGCCTCATTTCCGGAGGTCACGGTGGCGACGAGCCAGGTGGGAAGACCCGACGACGGAACCGACACCACGGGCTTCTTCAATACGGAATACTTTGTCGATCTCAAACAGAAGGAACAGTGGCGGCCTGTTTTCCACCAGAATAAAGAGGAACTGATCGCCGCCATAAATCTCCAGTTGGAGAAAATCCCGGGCGTCATCTGGAACTTTTCGCAGCCCATCGCCGACAACATGGAAGAGGCAGTCAGCGGCGTCAAGGGGCAACTCGCGGTAAAAATGTATGGCGACGACCTCAAGACCCTGGAAGAAAAAGGCACGCAGATGGTCGAGATCATGCGCCGCATCAACGGGATTGAGGATCTGGGGTTGTTCCGCGTGCTGGGCCAGCCCAACCTGAACCTGGTGGTCAATCGTGAAA
>PLDO01000524.1 GCA_003136215.1 Bryobacterales bacterium | reverse complement strand
TCATGGATGTCCTACTTCTTGCTCGGGGTATCGTCGGCCTTCAGATCGCCCAGAGCGTATTGCACGCCCGCCAGGATGTGCTCCAACATCGGCTTGATCGCGTACACCCTTTCGTTGTGGCCGTGCGCTTCGTAGAATACGCGGCCCTTGCCCTCGCGGCGGATCCAGCTCAGACCGTAGTCGTGGTCGGCGCGCGGATAGTCTTCCTTGGCCTTGTCGGCGGCGCTCATCTTGTCGTAGTCGATGCTGGTCAGGATGTGCAGGTTGGTGCGCGAGTACGTATCCATGCCGAACGTGTAGGTCTCGTCGTGGATCTCGAACTCCTTGCCGTCGAACATCTTGGTTATCGGGCTCTTGGGGTCGTCGATCTTGGTGGTAATCAACTGCGGGTCCAGCCAGTGGAATTTGAAGAAGCCGCCGATCATCGTATTGAACTCGGGCCATGTGCCCGTCTGCGTATCGCGGCCCTGCGGGACCGTGCGCGGAGCGGGGGGCGGCAGGGGAGGCAGCACTCCCGCGAAGCGCGCCGTGAAATCCGGCATGCTCACCTTGCCGGCCTTTTGCGTGTCGAGCTTGTCGAACCAGGAATCGGCCAGCCCATTCATCTCGTCCGCGCTGAGCTTCTTGTCGGCGTTCTTATCGCCGGCGATCATCATCTGCGCAGCCAGCGTGGCTCCCGCGCTGCCCGGGGGCACCGCGCCGCCCCGGCCGCCACCCGATTGCTGATGATAGGAATCGGCGGCGGCGTGAATCCCCGCCAGCCCCTTGCCCGACCTGACGAATTCGAGCAATGCCGCTTTGCGGGCGGCGCTCACCGACGGGTCGTTGGGATCGTCCAGAAAGGCTCCCGTGGTGTTGTCCAGGAATACCAGGTCGTATTGCTTCAGGTTTTCCGTGGAAATGGCGGTCGGATCGTAGGTGATGACGGTCGACCACGCTCCCGTCTTCTGGCCCAGCGCTTCGATGGTTTTCGCCGCCAGCGGAATGCAGGAGTGCACATAACCGTTGGCCTTCGCCAGAACGAGCACGTTGCGCCCCTGCTTGGGCGTGACCGGCGCCTTGGCAGGCAAGGCGGCCATCATCTTTTCCACGTCCTCTGGTTTGGGGGTCTTGTTCTGGGGAGCCGCGCCCCGTCCGCCGGCCGGCGCCGTGGGCTGTGGCATAGCGGCGTTCACTACCACCGCCAGCTGATCCTGGGTTACCGAGCCGGTCTTTCCGGTATCGCCGTCGGACAGCCATTTGGCAAAGGCCGCCTTCAGTTCGGCGCGTGTGACAGCCCCGTCTGAATCCGAGTCGGCCGCCAGGAAGACGCCGAGCGCGGCGCCCGGGCGCCCGCCCTGCTGCGCGTGCAACACTACCAAAGCACCGGCGCACAAGGCTGCGGCGCAAACGCTAATCCGCAAAATACCTGCCGAGTTCTTGAACTTCATGGTTCCTCCAGTGAGACCGAATATGGTACCCGATGTCAACCGAGCCGGGAAGGCCAAACGTCTCCTGTTATAATTCGTCTAAATCCTCTTAGTCCAATAAAAAGGTGCACATGACTCGTCACAAGGCCTTGCTCCCGCTTCTGCTGATCTTTACTTTTACCGCGCTTTCCCAGACCCTCCCCCAAGGCGTCCGTAAGGTAACCGCCGTCGAGGGTATCACCGAATACGCCCTCCCCAACGGACTCCACGTCCTCCTGTTCCCCGACTCCTCCAAGCCCAACGTGACCGTCAACATGACTTACATGGTGGGTTCGCGCCTCGAAGGCTACGGCGAAACCGGCATGGCCCATCTGCTGGAGCACATGCTCTTCCTCCAGACCAAGACCCGCAAGGACATCAAGCAGGAACTCAAGGACCACGGCGCCGAGATGAACGGCTCCACTGCCTGGGACCGCACGAACTACTTCGAGACCCTCAATGCCAGTGACGAGAATCTCAAGTTCGCCCTGGAACTCGAGGCCGACCGCATGGTCAACAGCCAGATCCTGAAGCCGCTTCTCGATACCGAAATGACCGTGGTGCGCAACGAGTTCGAGATGAACGAGAACAACCCCGACCGGATGCTCTTCCAGCGGGCTTTGGAAACGGCGTACACCTGGCACAACTACGGCAAGCTCCCCATTGGCAACCGCTCCGATATCGAGAATGTGCCGATCGAAAAACTGGCGGCGTTTTATCGGAAATATTACCAGCCTGACAACGCGCTGCTGACCATCGCCGGCAAGTTCGACGAGATGAAGACGCTGGCGCAGGTGGCAGCCCTCTTCGGCCCCATCCCGCGGCCCACCCGCACCCTGGAGAAGTCTTACACCGTCGAGCCCACCCAGGATGGCGAACGCTCCATCACCCTGCGCCGTGTCGGCGATACCCAGGGCCTCGTGGCCATCTATCACGTGCCTGCGGGATCCCACCCTGACGACGCCCCGCTCAATGTGCTCGCCGGAGTCCTCGGCGACGTTCCCTCCGGTCGCCTCTACAAGGCCCTGGTAGACAACAAGAAGGCCGTCAGCGCCTCCATGGGAATGGAAGATCTGCACGACCCGGGCTTCATCGAGGTTGCCGTCAGCCTCAAACTGGATCAGTCCCTGGACGATGCCCGCCAGATCATGCTCAAGACCGTCGAAGGGTTCTCCGCCGAACCTCCCAGCAAGGAAGAGGTGGAGCGCGTCAAGACCCGCCTGCTGAAAAACATCGAACAGGAAATGAACGATTCTCAAGCCGTCGCGCTCGATCTTAGCGAGTACTATTCACAGGGCGATTGGCGTCTCATGTTCCTCACCCGCGACCGCATCAAGACCGTGACCGAGGCCGATGTCCTGCGCGTCGCCAAAGCCTACCTGAAGGAATCCAACCGCACGCTGGCCAGCTTCATTCCCACCAAGAGCCCGGACCGCGCGGAGATTCCGGCCACGCCCGACGTCGAGGCATTGTTCAAAGATTTCAAAGGCAGCGCGGTGGTGGAAGCCGGCGAAGCCTTCGACCCCAGCCCGGCCAATATTGAATCGCGGGTGGTGCGCAGCACCCTGCCCGGCGGCCTGAAAATGTCCCTGCTCTCGCGCAAGACCCGCGGCGGCACGGTGGTGGCCTCGGTCACCATCCGCTATGGCGATGAGAAGTCCCTGTTCGGCAAATCCGCCATCGCCGGCATCGCCGGCGGCCTGCTCATGCGCGGGACCAAGAACAAGTCACGCCAGCAGATCCAGGATGAAATCGACCGCCTGAAGGCGCAGATGAATGTCTCGGGCGGCCCCACCAGCGCCACCGCCAGCATCGAAACCATCGAAGCCAATCTCCCCGGCGCGCTCCGTCTCGCCGCCGAGATTCTGCGCGAACCGGCCTTCCCGGAGAGCGAATTTGAGACCGTCAGGCAGCAGCGCATCGCCGGCGCCGAGGCTGGCCGCAGCGAACCGCAGGTGCTCGCCCTCACCGAGTTCCGCCGCCGTCTCGCCAGCTACCCCCGCGGCGACCCCCGCTATGTCTCCTCCGCCGATGAGCAGATCGAGGACCTCAAGAAGGTGACCATCGGCGACGTCCGCCAGTTCTACCAGGAATTCTACGGCGCCAGCGTCGGCGAGGTGGCCGTCGCCGGCCAGTTCAACACACCGGAGATCGCCAAGCTCGCCGCCGAACTCTTCGGCAATTGGAAGAGCCCCGGCAGCTACGCCCGCGTCACTTCCATGTACCGGAAGACCGTGGCCTCGGACCACAAGATCGAGACTCCCGACAAGCAGAATGCCTTCTTCGTGGCCGCACAAGAAGTGAAGCTTACCGACGAAGACGCCGATTATCCGGCCCTGCTGATGGCCAACTACATGTTCGGCGGCAGCGGTCTCGGAACCCGTCTTTCGCGCCGCATCCGCGACAAGGAGGGCCTCAGCTACGGTGTGCAGTCCGATTTCTCCGTGCCCACGAAAGACGATGCCGCCATCTTCGTCGGCGTGGCGCTGAGCGCTCCGCAGAACACCCCCAAAGTGGAAGCCAGCTTCCGCGACGAGCTTGCCAAAACGCTCAAGGAAGGCTTCACCGCCGACGAAGTCGCCGCTGCCAAGAAAGCCTGGCTGCAGGAACGCGGCATGAGCCGTTCCGAGGATGGCGCGCTGGTCGGCCTGTTCGCCGCCCGGCAGCGTTTCGACCGCACGCTGAAGTTCGACGAATCCCTGGAAACCAAGGTGGCCTCTCTCACCGTCGAGCAGATCAGCGAAGCCTTCCGCCGGCACATCGACCCGGCCACCCTGGTCTATGTTAAAGCCGGCGACTTCAAGAAGGCCGGCGTATTGCAGTAGGACAGGCCTCCGGCCTGTCTTGGACGAGCTTCGCTCGCCTGGCAAGCTGAAGCATGCCCCACCCATGCAGGCAGACGGCACGACTTGGTGGCGCAGGCGGTTCCGCCTGCGAGAAACCTTGCCGCGGCAGATTCGCGGCGCGAATGGCACGACTTGGTGGCGCAGGCGGTTCCGCCTGCGAAAAACCTTGCCGTGGCAGATTCGCGGCGCGAATGG
>PLDO01000247.1 GCA_003136215.1 Bryobacterales bacterium | reverse complement strand
TCGGTGAGCACGCCGCCTTCGCCGTAACCGACATATCCGGGAGGCGAGCCCTTCAACGTGGACACCGTATGGGCCTCCTGGAACTCCGACATATTAATGGTGATCATGTTGCGCTCGCCGCCGTACAGCAGGTCCGCCAGCACCAGCGCCGTCTCCGTCTTGCCGACACCGCTCGGCCCCACCAGCATGAACACGCCGATTGGCTTGCCGGGATCTTCCAACCCGGCCTTCGATGTGCGGATGCGCTCGCTGAGCATACCCAGCGCGTGATCCTGCCCGATCACGCGGCGGCCGAGGTGCGATTCCAGCTTAAGGATGGACTGCATTTCGTCGCGCAACATCTTACCGATAGGAATGCCCGTCCACGCGGCCACCACTTCGCCCACAATCTGGGCATCCACGCAAACCCGCATCAGCGGGTTCTCACCCTGAAGCTGTTCCAACTCGGCATTTAGCCCGGCCAGTTCCGCGCGCAGGGCATCCGGGTCCGGCGCGGGCTGAGGGGGCTCCGCTTCGGCGGGTGGCGTGGCGGGTGGCGTGGCGGGTGGCGGCTCTGCCGCCGCGGTTGCCGGCGCCGCCGCCTCCTCCAGTTTGCCGCGGACTTCGCGGATCTTGCCGACCAGATCGCGCTCCTTCTCCCAGCGCGCCTGCAGTTCCGTCAGACGGCTTTCCAGCGCCGCCTTTTGTTTGGCCAGGGCGGCCAGGCCCTCGGCGTGATCCGCTCCCAGGGCGGATTCCCGTTCCAGAATGCGCGTCTGCACGGTGCAATCGTCAATCTGGCGGGTGGTATCTTCGATGGCCGGCGGCGTGGCGTTCTGCCCCAGGGCGAGCCGGGCACAGGCCGTATCCAGAACGCTCACCGCCTTATCGGGAAGCTGCCGGTCGGCCAGGTAGCGGTGGGAGAATTTGACCGCCGCCACCAGCCCCTCATCCAGAATGCGCACGTTGTGGTGTTCTTCCAGGACCGGAACGAGGCCGCGCAGCATCACCTGACACTTGATTTCGGTGGGTTCCTCCACCTTCACCACCTGGAAGCGCCGCGCCAGCGCCGGATCCTTTTCGAAGTACTTTTTATATTCGGACCAGGTGGTGGCCGCGATGGTGCGCAGTTCGCCCCGGGCCAGGGCGGGCTTCAAAATGTTGGCGGCATCGTTTTGGCCGGCGGTGCCACCCGCCCCGATCATGGTGTGAGCCTCGTCGATGAAGAGAATGATGGGCGTGGGCGACGACTTCACCTCTTCCACCAGCCCCTTGAGGCGGTTTTCGAACTCGCCCTTGATGCCGGCGCCGGCCTGCAACAACGCCAGGTCTAGCGTCCGGACCGTCACGTTGCGCAGGCTGGGCGGCACGTCGCCCTGCACGATGCGCTGCGCGAAGCCCTCGACGACGGCGGTCTTGCCCACTCCCGCTTCTCCGGTGAGAATTGGGTTATTCTGCCGCCGCCGCGTCAGGATGTCCACCATCTGCCGGATCTCGAAATCGCGTCCCAGCACGGTATCGGTCTTTCCCTTCCGCACATTGTCGGTGAGATTTACCGTGTACTGATCCAGGTTCTGCGTCTTGCCGCCGGGCTTGCCGGCGGACGGCGCACCGGCGCCCGAAGCCCCGCCCGCGTCCGCTTCGGCGGCGACCTCGCGCGAATCCGCCAGGATGGCGGGCAGCACCTTGCGCAGCGCCTCGGGCTCGATCTTGCCGAACTCCTTGCTGACACCCAGTACCAGCCGCGACAGCTCGTCATCGCTCACCAGCGCCAGGATGGCGGTGCCGGAACGTACCTGTGCGGCGCCGAATTCCAGCGAGCCCAGCGTCCACGCCTCGCGCAGCATGCGGAACAGCGACGGGCTGAACACCGGCGAGCGCGCATTGCCGCTTTTCAGTTTGTCGAGGCTGCGTGACAGCTCGCCCGACAGGCGCGTCTTGTCCACCCCGAAGTGCTGGACGATGCCGGCAAAATCCGTGCCGCCCGCTTCCAGCAGCTTCGTCAGGAAGTGCTCGATCTCCACGTCATAATGGGTGCGCGCCAGACACAGGCCGGCCGCGTCCTCCAGCGTCGCGCGCATGGTGTTGTTCAGTTTGGCAACAACCGACTTCAAGAGATTCGCCATATTCGTTTCCCTTCCGATTTATAAATCCAGTACCGTCTCGCCTGCGTCGTGCGTAAATTCCGCCGTTTTCATCCAACTGGTCCAGCCCAGTTGCTGGCCCTCGTCGTCCAGCGGCTTCAACTCGCAGGCTGGAACATCCTGCCTGCGAAGAATCAACTGAACTTCCAAGTCGAACTCGCCGCCCGTGTAGAACCGCGTCAGAGATCGCAACTGGCGATGCCCCTCGTGGCCGGGCAGGAAGTCCAGATACTGTTCAATGGTCAGCGGTCCCAGTTGGATGCGCACCCTGGACTGCTGGTCCCAGGTCTCATGGCCCACCACGGCGCCAAACCCCAACTGCTCCGAGTAGCCGCCGCTCTCCCCCAGCGAACACTGCGATTCCAATTCCACGGGATACCAGGCGCCCACGAACTGCTCGATCTCCACCGGAACGCTGAAGTAATCCCACAATACCTGGCGCAGCCCGGTGGCCGAGCGGGAGTGCATGGAGAGCAGGCCGCCGTAAAAGAGCAGGGAATCGTCGGCCACGTCCTGCCGGTTCTGCAAACCCTGCGTTTCCAGGCCGAGTAGCGCCAGCACATAATGCGAAAAGCGGTCTCTCTCACCGCGTTCGTACGGCACTTGAAAGTGGAATTTCTCCCAAGCCCGGTAGAACAGCGACAGGATCCGGTGGTTGAACAGATCGAAGAAATCGCGCAGCGTGGTGTCGCGGGCGCGAATCCGCTCGTTGACCAGCTCGCAGTAGGAGCGGGGGAGCACGCCCAGCGGACCGTGCAGCCCGAGAAAGTTGACGCTCATCACCGGAGGACCGCTGCCGCGCCGTTCCAGCGACTGAATCTGGCTGGCGGGAAAGGACACGCCCGGATAGGCCGCGAAGCGCACCACCTCGTTGGCCGGGTTGTTGAACCCACCCACCACCTGGCGGCGCGGCTCCATCCGCGACATCAACCGCACCGCCTGAAAGAACTCGAACAGGTACGGTTCCCGGTCGAGCAGATCGGCGATCGGCCAGCGCGTTAGAGCAGTATTTTCTGACCGGCCCGAGGTGGCCACTGTCGGAGAACCTCCTTCCGCTGCCGGGTGCGCACGCGGAGCTGGCTGAAACTGTTCATGGATACGTACAGTCCCAGGAAATACTCGAGGACGCTGGCGAACAGATAGACCCCGCCGCCCACGAACTGTTCTTCGTCGAACTCCATCTCCACCTGGGTGCCGCGCGCGAAGACTATGCCGTCCTCGGAAATTACGCGGGCGAAGTGGCGCCGGCTGTCCAGCCCCACCAGGCCTTCGATCTGTTTATCGGAATAGGTGGACTGGGAGAAATTGTAGAGCCGCAGGATCTCCTGCAATGCCTCCCGCCCGTTTTCCACCAGCGAGAGATAGTTGAGCGAAAGCTGCGAGACCAGCCGCCACATGGAATCCTTGCCTACCGGCGGACGGAGCGCATCGGTGGGCTTGATGAGGGCCACGATGCGCTTCACCGGCAGGGCGCCTTCGAGTTCGAAATCGCCCGCCTCGTTGCCGAAAGGCAGCCGCCCCGGCAGGTCCCGGTTGGTGCAAACGGTGCGCACCACCAGGGCGTCCACATTCGGCCGCACCGGACGGGACGAGAGGTCCACCAGGGACAAAAACACGTCCGTGCCTTCGTCGTCGCGGTAACCCGACGCGCGCCGCGAGGAACGCCAGAACGCCTGCGTCCTGGTCCGGTTGGCGCCGTGGCGATAGGAATAGAAGGGCTCGAAGCGGATCACCTCGCCCGACTGCGGGTTGGCGCTCTGCACGTCGGTGATCTCAAAAACCTCCGTCGCTTTGCGGCGACTGACATCGGGCACCACCGGATACTCGTAGCGCGCGTGATCCATCAGGATCGGTTCGGCGGTTTGCGCGAAGAGATTCACGATGGGCGCGCATCCCAGCCGGAAGGTCTTGGCGCTGACCCCGAGTTCCAGCATCTGGCGGCGCTCGCTCCTTTCGAACGGCGCGATCATGATCAGGATCTCCGCCTGCCCGCCGAAACCGCTCTGGCAGATCCGCTCCAGCCCCGTGAGGTCGAGAAAGAAAAACTTCTGCGGGAAGCAGAAATATTCCTGAAGCAGCCGGTAGCCGACGAACGAGCGGCGCGCGTAGGGCAGCATGCCCTCGTCCTCACCGAACCCCACCGGCCGCAGCGCGTCTCCGGTCAGAATCACCGGCTGCGTCCGCGATTTGGGCGAGGTGTCGCGGACGATGATGTGGGTGCATTTGTTGCACAACAGCTCATACAGCGTGTGGACCAGGTTGCTTTCCCCGTTGAGGTAGAAGCGCAGGGAGGATAAGCTCAGGTTCGCCAGTTTCAGGTCGCCGCCGCATCGCAGGGCGATGCGCACCGCGGCGACGGCTTCGGAGGATTTCACCGGGGGCTGCACGCGGTCCGGCGCCGTCCACTCGGCATCGGTGACTTCCAACGGCCAAAACGTCAGATCGTAGCAGGTGCGGAATTTGCAGGGCACGCCGTGCACCGGGCGCGAATTCAGCACCGAACCCCGCTCCAGCTTCAATCCGCCATCCGGCGGCGCCTGCGCGGGATCCACGTGAAACTCCGCCACCGACATGGACGGAACCGGGCGCAGGTAATGCGGATGGAGAATACTGAGCAGCGCCTCGGTGATCTCCGGAAACTCGTCGTCGATCTTGAGATGCACGCGCGCCGTGAGAAACGCAAAGGCCTCCAGGAGGCGCTCGACGTGCGGGTCTTCGCACTTATCCGGCTCCAGCACCAGCCGGGAGGCAATTTTGGGGTATTTGCCGGCGAACTCCGCGCCCATCTGGCGCAGGAACGTCAGCTCCCGCTCGTAGTAGAGCAGCAGGTCATCCCGCACCCAAATCCCCCTTGACCTGATACTCGCCGCTGGAAAGCTGGAGCAAGGTGTCGAAAGAGATGTGCTCGGGGGAGGGATCCATGTCCAGCATCCCCTCAATCTGAAATCGCATGACGTGTTTGGCGCCCGTCGCCGCATCCACCGCCACCACGCGAAGTCCGGTCAGGCGCGGTTCGAAAGTGACCAGCACCTGTTCGATCATGCGTGCCAGCCGGCCTCGGTCGCGCGCCGAGTCCCAACTCAGCGAGGTCACATCGGGCAACCCGAAGTTGAACAGGGAATGCTCCAGTTCCTGAAACTCGCTGCCCACCGCATCGGGGTTGCGCCGCGAATTCAACAGCCACTCCAGGTCGCGGCGCAGCGAAACCTTCAACTGGCGCACCGACTGCGCGCGTGTCAGGGCGCCTTCCGACGTGTTGGCGGGCTCGCGGTCGATCAGCCGGTCGAGCACCGACTGCGTAACCGTCTGTTCCGGCTCCCATCGCGCCATAGACTATCCCATCACATTCATCGCCTGGAGCGGGTCCAGGCGGCATATCCACGAGTACAGTTTCTGCCGCTCTTCCTCGCTGCCATCGGCTTTCGCCAGACAACGGTACAGCAGAGCCAGCGGCTGCGCCAGCAGTTCCGGGGACTCCCAATCCTCCAGCTTGCGGCGTTCGATCTCGGCCGCCAGTTCGCGAAGAATCGGCATGGCGATGGCGTCATGCCCCGTGCCGATGCAGAGCTGCGTCATCTGAACCTTGCGGTGGAAGCGGGCGCGGCCGTTGCGCTCCTGGGCCATTTCCCGCATGAGCATTTCGATGCCTTCCCGCGGCCGGCCGCTGCGGGCGGCAGTCATCGCGAGTTCGAAAGTATCCGGCGCCGCCTCCGCGCCGGCGCTCGCGCCGTCGCCATCGGACTCGTACGGCGCGGGCGCGTACTGCGGTTCGGCGGGCGCCGGCGCCACCACTACGAACTCCTTTAGCCACGCAACCGTCTCGGCGTTGGCCGTTGGTGTGTCGTCCATCATGGTGAGTTCCGGCAGCCGCGGATAGTCCGCCAGGAATCCACGCACACCCGAGATGACCGCGCCGCGGATGGGCTCGTAGTAGCCGCCGAGCTCGTAGCAGGCGCGGCCCACATAGCGCTGCAGGTCCAGCCAGCCGCGGCCGCATTCCATGCCCATTCCCTTCTCGGCGGCTTCCAGCACCTCCGTCCAGTTGCCTTCCAGGGAGAGCCGCTTGAGGTTTTGCCGGAGGTCCGAAGGCGGGGCAGCCAGCAGAGCCTGGTCGATCTCCGTGCCGGCGGCGCGCAGTTCGCCCCACCGCAGGCCGCGCAACAGCAGGTAGGGCGCGGGGTCGTATTGGTTCTCGCCGCGCAGAAACCTGGCCGCGGACACCACGCGTGCGATAGCGTCCTCCCGGTCGGCCGGTTCCGCGGATAGCGCGCCGCCTGCTTTCTTGGCGCGCGCGGGTGCGGCGCCGGCGCCCGCGGCAGGCGCTTCTTCCTCTGCCGCCCACGAGGCGGCCTCCGGCTCGGGCTCTTCCCCCGCCACCGGCTCGTCCGGTTCCTTCTCTCGCTTCTTCTGCAGGAAAATACGGACCGCCTGCTGTACTTCCTCCAGAGTCTGGCGCAGCGGACCAAAGCTGGGAGGCTCATCCTGGAACTTCTCTTCGCACAGCCCGTCCAACGCGCCGAGCGATTCCAGCGCGCCTTCGATGTCCGCAGTCAACTGCACGTAGTACGCCTTCGGCGAACTGTCGAAGCTCTTGTCGAACTCCTCGGGCGTCAGTTTGCCCTCGGCGACCGCCGCTTCGCGCGCTTCCGCCTTGGGCGTCGATCCCCCGGCTTCCTCTTCGGTGGGAACCTTGCGGGATGCCTTGTAGACGAACCAGCTGTAGCCGCCCCGCGTCAGGGGAGCGTCCTTTACGGCCCGGTCCAGCCGGCCTCCGACCCAGCTGAGCGGAGCCGCGCGCATCTCCGCATCGCCCTCCTCGATCTCCGGATAGAGCGTGTCCCAGAAGCCCTCGATCAGGCCCTTGAGCAGATCGAGCCCATCGCGCAGCCCGGCAATGCCTTGCGTCTTCAGCAAGGCCTCCGTCAGCCACGCCGCCAGTTGCAGATCCTTGCTCTTGGTGGCGATCACCTCGCCGGCGGTCTTGACGACGAACCCCCAGTCGGCGACCTTGCGTTCCACCTTCCAGTCGCCCTGCGCGGCATCGTCGTCTTCCCGGCGAGCTTCCTTGATCTTGTCGTATACCGGTGCGTACCGGAGATTCTGCCCGCTGGGATTCTCTCCGGCTATGGGATTTAGCAGGTCATTGCGTAAGGGCATGTTGTTCGGAGTCCGTTTGCGGCGGGTGGAATTCGAGCTGTCGCAACTCCAGGAAGGGGAACTCCTCGTCGTCTACCAAAAAGGTCTTTTGGCCGGCCGGCGCCATCTCGCCGTCTTCGATCTCCTGCCACACCGTCATCCTGCCCAGACGCACGGCGTCATCCGCGTTCAGGAAGGATAGCGGCGTCAAGGCGGGGATCAGCACTTCGCCCAGTTCCCGGCCCTGAAACGCCGGACCCGTGCGCACCAGCGCGGGGGACCACAGCAGATCGCGCAATCGCTTCGGCGCTTCCATTTCGATGGAGGCGATGTGCTCCAGCGGCAGCCACATATATTGCCCGGCGGCGAAGACTTCCAGCTTGGCGCCGATCCGCGGATCGGCATCGGCGAAGGACTCAAACGCCTGGCCGTTAAGCGTCCCGCTGAGCGGGGCCGCTGCTTCCGCGGCTGCCTTCGGGTATTCCTTCTTCTGAAAGAGTTCCGTCCGGCTGCGTTCGGCGTGCAACGCGCCGGCGTACAACAGCGCTCCCAATGAAGCGTCCTTGCCGCCTTGTGCCAGGACGTCCAGTTGCTTCTCGGCCCGGTCGTAGGCCCCTGCAAAGCACAGCAATTCGAACAAAAACGTGCGGCGCTGGACGTCGCCCGGGTTATCCCGAAGCTCCGCGCCCAGCGCCTGCACGGCCTGGTCGAGATTGCCGGCCTGAAACAGTTGTCCGGCAGTCATGAATGTTCCCCAGTGGGCCTTCCGGCCTAGGCGGAGCTCTGCGTCTTCACGTTGTATTTCGTGGTGATAGCGCCTCCCAGTGTCCCGTCGGCCTTCTGTTCCTTGTAGTCGATCTGCATCTGGGTGAAGTTGAACGAGCACTGTTCCACGGGCGAATCGCTGCCGCTCGTCTGGTACGAGGAGATCAGGACGTCCATAAACGTGTACTTCAGGAATTCCTGCTGCTCCTTTCCGGCCTTCCGGCAGGTCAGAATCGCGTTCTTGATGTGCTCGCCTGTGGCGCAGGCAAGAATCAGCTTCGGCGTGGCCTTGTTGGCGCCCATCACGAAGTGGAAATCCTGCATGGCCACTTTGCCCGACCCACCACCACCGCCGGCCCCCATGGATCCCGCGTTGGTCTCGCCCCAGGACCAGGACGCCAGCTGGATTTCGTTCTTGTGCGTCTTATCCTGGGCCTCGCCCTCGATACCGTCAATCTTCAGAAAATAATCGACTGCTGCCATTCTTTTCCTCCTTGTATGTTTGGTTGCTTGTACTCTTACCCAGACCGGGCTGCCGTTGGTGGCTCAAGAGCCTCAACCGCGCCGCCCCCCATTCACAAACTTACCCCTTCGTCGATGCCGGCAATTCCGCTACCAGGCGCAGCGAAACCGAGAGCTCGTCGAGCTGGAAATGTGGACGCAGGAAGCTGACCGCACGGTACACTCCCGGCTTGCCCGGAACTTCAGAGACCTCAATGCGCGCGTCGCGTAGCGGGTGTGACGCCTTGACGGAGGGCGCGGCCGTGTCGTCGGGCGTGACGTAGTTCACGATCCACTGGTTCAGGAAGCGTTCGCAGTCGGTCCGCGACATGAAGCTGCCCAGCTTATCGCGCATCATTGCCTTGAGATAGTGGGCAAACCGCGAAATCGCCAGAATGTACGGCAACTGCGTAGAGAGGCGTGCATTCGCATTGGCCGACTCGCTGTCGTACACCTTGGCCTTCTGGCCCGACTGCACGCTGAAGAAGGCCGCGTAATCGGTCCCCTTGCAATGCACCAGCGGGATGAAGCCGAGGTCGGCGAGTTCCTTCTCGCGACGGTCGGTAATCGGCGCCTCGGTGGGGCATTTCAACGCCACGTCCCCGGAATCGGTGGTGAAGTTGTGGGTGGGCAGGCCTTCCACAAGACCGCCGCCTTCCACGCCGCGGATGGCGGCGCACCATCCGTACTGAGCGAACGCCTGCGTCAGCCTCGCCCCCAGGGCATAGGCGGCGTTGCCCCACAAATATTTGTCGTGGTCGGTGCCGTCCACGCCCTCCTCGTAGTTGAAGCCATCGATCTGCGTCCCGCTCTTGCCATACGGCAGGCGCATCAGCACGTGCGGCAGGCATAGGCCGATGTAACGCGAGTCCTCGCTCTGCCGGAAGCTCTTCCACTTGGCGTACTCGCTGGAGTCGAAGATTTTCGCCATGTCGCGCGGAGCGTCGATGGCGGTGAAGCTGTCCATGTTCAGCATTTCCGGCCCAGCCGCCGTGAGGAACGGAGCGTGCGCCGCCGAGGCTACCTGCGCCACCTTTTCCAGCAGCTCGATATCCTCGGGTCCGCGGCCGAATTCGTAATCGCCTACCAGCGCGCCGAAGGGCGCGCCGCCGAAGATGCCGTACTCCTCCTCGTAGACCTTCTTGAACATCGCGCTTTGGTCGAACTCGGGCGCGCGCTGCAAGTCGCGGAGAAGTTCCTTCTTGGTGACGTTGAAAACCTTGATCTTCAGCTTGTCGCTGGTTTCACTCTGGTCCAGCAGATACTTCAGCCCGCGCCATGTGCCTTCCAGCTTCTGGAATTCCTTGGCGTGCAGAACCTCGTTTAATTGCAGAGAAACCAGGTGATCGATCTGCGCAATCCGCGCGTTGATCATCATCTCGGCGTCCTTGGACACCGTCATCGAGCCTTCCAGTACCTGGTTCACGAACTCCTTTACCAGGTCCTTGCCGCGCTCCCGGGCCGAGGGGTCGCGCGCCAGCCTTCCTTCCTCGACAATCTGGTCGAGCAGGCTGTGCTCCGCCGTCACCTCCCCCTTTGCGGCGGATGCCGCTTTTTGAGCTTCACTCATTGGTTCCCTCCTTAGTCCCCAACTCGCCCTTGAGGCGCGCCAGTTTGTCCTTATCGGTTACCGCCTCGCGCAGCATCTCTTCCAGCTTGTCGTTGCCCTGCATACTGCCCCGCAAATCCGACAACCGGTCCCGCAATTCCAGTAACTCTCTCAGCGGCTTCACCTGACGGGCGACGCTTTCCGGAGCAAAATCGTCGAGCCCTTTAAAGGTGAGATCGACTTTCAGCTTGGCCGCGTCGGGATTTTCGCTCAGCTTGTTTTCCACCGAAAACGCAAGGTGGGGCTTCATGCTCTCCAGGACAGTATCGAAATTGTCCGGGTTGACTTCCACGAACTTTCGATCCTTCACGCGGGCCAGCGGCTCCGTTGGCTGGCCGGTGAAGTCGCCCATGACTCCCATCACAAACGGTAGTTCCTTCAGTTCGATGGCCCCGCCCACTTCGACGTCGTAGGTAATTTGTACGCGCGGAGAGCGGACGCGATCGAGTTTATGCTGTGTGCTCTGTTTCGCCATTATGTCGTTCCCCCAAGTACCCCGGCGGCCTTTTCTTCTTTCCGGCCCACAAGGCAGATACAGATTACCAGATAAAGTGCAAGCAATCCAGGGTCAATCCTGACAAACCTTGCCGGAACCGGTCCTACCCGCGAAAAACAGGTACTAGCTGCCTGCGATGCGCGGATGGAGAGTTCAGATGATCCATTCGTCCACGAACACGATCACGCCGCCCAGAGTGCCATCCGCTTTTTGTTCCTTGTAGTCCACTTCGATTTTCCTGAAGGTCAGGGAGACCTGGTCATGGGGGAGGGCGTCCGTGCCAACGATGCAACCCGTTTTCAGGTAGACCACCATCCCGTCCGAGAGCGTCCACGTCATGTATTCCTGCTGCTGCCCGCCGGCCTTGCGGCACGTGAATACGGCGGTCTTGAGGTGTTCACCCGTGCAACTTGCCTGCATGAGCTTCGGGGTAGCCACCTGCGATCTCATCGAAAATGTGAATAACCCCAACTGCCTCTTCCCGACGGCCAATCCAGAGCCGGTTTTGTCAAAAGGCTGAACGATGTCCCAGGAGTACGACTCCACCTCGATCTCTCCCAAGTGCTTGGAGTCGTAACTCTCCCCTTTAATGACACCTTGGATATAGCCGGTGATCTTCATGAACATGTCTACGTTGGTGACTTGGCCCGCTGGTTTCGCGTGCGACGATGCGATCGGTACGTTCGGTACGTTCTGCATTAACCTTCCCTCCACGATTGTTCCAACTTGACATCCCAGTCTTGAGAAGTATAAACCAATCGCCTCCTGCACAGAGCCCTTTCCCGCCAGTGACGGTACTATTGCGACGTTGCCGCAAGCGGCGGCGGGGTACACTCGGAGGAATGCCCACGCAATACGATGAGGTGCTCTACCCCAACCTGCCGTTTGGGCAGACTCATCCCGACAGGCTTGCCACTCTCGCCATACTCTTCGGCATGGAGCCTGCCTCCCTGCCGGGCTGCCGTGTCCTGGAAGTGGGGTGCGGCAACGGCGAGAATCTGATCCCGATGGCGTTCCAGTACCCCGCCGGCGAGTTTCTGGGCATCGACGCGGCGGATATCGCGGTCCGCGCCGGCAACCAGGAAATCGCCGGCCTGGGCCTCACCAATATCCGCCTCGAGCACCGGGACATCATGGACGGCGTGCCCGCTGCCGGGACGTTCGACTACGTGATCGCCCACGGTTTCTATTCCTGGGTGCCGGAGCCCGTGCGCGACAGACTGCTGGCCATTATCCAGGCCAGTCTGGCGCCGCAAGGCGTCGCCTTTGTCAGCTACAACGCGCTTCCCGGCGGCCGCCTGCGCCAGATGTTCCGCGAGATGATGCTGTTTCACGTGGGCGAAACCAAAGAACTCGCCCCCCGGATTCACGGGGCACGCGAGATGGTGCAGTGGTTCACGGCCTGCCAGGCGGACCTTGGAGGGTCTGGCCTGCTTCATTCGCAGGTGGAATCGATCATGGAGCGGCAGCCGGAGGTCCTCTACCACGACGAGGTGGGTCAAATCTATCATCCGGTGTATTTCCAGGAGTTTTTGGCGCACGCCGGACGTTTCGGGCTCCAGTTATTGTCCGAGGCTAACTATCACGACACGCAGCCGGGAAAACTCCCCGCCGCCGTGGTGGCGCAGGTGGACCGTGTGGCGGGTGACAACCGGATCCTGCGGGACCAGTACTTCGATTTCCTCAAGTGCCGCATGTTCCGCCAGACGCTGCTCTGCCACCAGGAGATCGTGCTGCCGGCTGCGGCGCTGGTGGAACGCGTGCCCCGGCTTTATGCCTGCTCCGCGGCCAAGCCGGTTTCAGCCCGGCTGGACCTCCGCCCCGGCGTCGCCGAGGAGTTCCGCGGCGGTCACGGATCCGGGGTCACTACCGCCCACCCCTTTACCAAAGCCGTCATGCACCTCCTTTGCGAGGCCTGGCCGGAGACTCGGAGTTTTGCCGATTTGCTGGCTTCGGCCACCCAACTCACCTCGGAAGATGCCAACCCGGCCGGGCTGGCCGAGATCCTCCTCGCCACCTACTCGGCGGGCGTCATCGAGTTGCACGCCGAGCCGGCACAGTGCGTGGCCCAGGTCAGCCGGTTTCCCGTCGCCACCAAACTGGCCCGATCGCAGGCGCGTCGCGGCAGGCTCATCGCCACTATGCGGCATACCACCATCGAGGCTCGCGATGAACACGTACGCCTGCTGATCGGCCTGCTCGACGGCGAGCACGATTCCGCCGCTTTGGCCCGCGAACTCTCTCCGGCCCTGCACCTGCCGGAAGCGGATCTGGCCCAGGCCATCCAGTCCCACCTGGAACTGCTCGCCAATGCCGGCCTGCTGGTGGGATAAGCCTCCGGCTTGTCCATCCGGGCGCAGCCCGGACTGGCAGGCTGAAGGCCTGCCCCACCAATGCAGGCAGTCGGCACGACTTGGTGGCGCAGGCGGTTCCGCCTGCGATATCCGCGCGCAGCCCGGACACAACCTCTGACTAACCCACCGGAAACGGCCTTTCCGCAATCCGCAGCAGGCCGTTGGAAACCAGCGGTTCGAGCACGGCGAGGAACTCCCCCGCTGCCGTGGTCACGGGGAGCATGCCGCCGCTTTTGGCCCTCTCGAAATGCTCGCGCCAACTGGTCTGCCCATCGCACTGCGCCGCGATCTGCGCCAGCCAGGGCTCGAGGACGCACTCCGCCTCGAACGGCCGGTTGCAGCGCAGCGAAAACACTTCGGGAACCAGCTGCCCGTCCCGCACACGATGCAGAACACCCATTTCGGCTTCCGGCGAAAGGCATGGCTGCAAGCCCATCAGCCTCTCTTGCGACGCGCCGTCGCGGACCTCGGCGTTCCACTCCAACAGCCATTCCACGTGCTTGGGGGTGAAGCCTTGGCCTTTCAGCACGCGCGCCGTAAACGCCGGGCGCGCCGCCTCGTGGCGGCGTATCAAGACACTTCCATGGAACAGGAACTGTACCCGGCGCCGTGCCCAGGTTTCGTACCGGTAGCGGATATCCTCCACCGCCGTATTCTGTCCGAGAAACGAGTTCGCCGCCAAAACTCTGGGGGCCGTCAACGTATGCGCCGCCAGCACCAGATCGAACTCCGCCTGCGCCGCTCCCAGCCACAGCCGGAGGCGGTCCTCAAACGCCTGGCCCTCGCAATCCGCAGCCGTGACCATGGTGTAGAACCGGCCGCCGGGGCGCAGAAACCGCGGCACGCCCTCCACGATGCGGCGCAGGATCTGTTCCCCGTCCTCGCCGCCATCGCGAAAAATCATCGTGTCTTTGCGCGCCGGCACGTACGGAGGATGGGACACAATCCGATCGAAGGTAAGCCCCTCCACCGGCGCGTACAGATCGCCCTCGAGCATGGTCGCGTTGGCGATGCCGTTGAGCCGCCGGTTGAACTCGGCAAACCGCACCGAGCGCGCCGCAATGTCCGTCCCCCAGGCGTGGCGGGCGTGGCGCGAGCCGTCGAGTGCGGCAATCCCGGTGCCCGTGCCGATGTCCAGCAGGGCGTCGCACGGCGTTTCCGGAAGCGTTGCCATGAAAGCCACGGTATTCCCGATGGCAGCCGGGTACACTGCGTCGGCGGCCATGGGCAAGGAACTCCTGTCCGGCGAGGCAGCCCGGTCGCTGGCCAGCACCATGCCCCGGGTCGGAATCAGCGTGCAGCCGGCGAACCATATTTCCTGGCGCACCGGATCCCGCGCCACGAGGTCGAGCGCTGCCATCTGCCCCACCGCGCCCGCGGGCAGCAGCCGCTCCAGCATCTCTCCCGCCACGTATTCGCCGTCCATCAAGAGCAGGATCAACGCATCCAGGGCGTTTTCCGCGGCCAGCAGGTTGGTGCGGCCCCGCCAGATGGGCTTGTATTCGTCGAGCCGGGCAATCCCCAGGCGTTCCGAAATCCGCTCGGCCGTGAAGCCGCTCTGCGCCAGCATGCCGCGCACCGCCGCGAACTCCAGGTCGCTGCCCAGCCGCGGTACGAGCCGGGGCGAAACGTGCGGCTCCGGGTTGATGGACACCATTTCGAGAGCATAGCACCGTCGCACTTGGCTCATGGCTCTCAGTTCTGGTACTGTGATTTGAAATGAAACGACTGCAACCGGTGATCTGGACCAAAGGCACTTTCCTCAGTCCGCAGCACCTGCAACTGCAGGACCGCTTCCTCGAAAACCTGCTCCAGTTCCACCTGGACAGCTTGTCATTCCGGCCCTGGGGCTTTCGCTCCCTGCAGATCAGCCGTGAAACCCTGGCCGCCGGGTCGCTCGGCATTTCCAGCGCATCCGGCATTTTCCCGGACGGCCTGCTCTTCGATATCCCAGGCTCCGATTCCGCCCCTCCACCCAAATTGCTCGCCGAATGCTTTGAGCCGGACCAGACTACACTCGACGTCTATCTGTCGGTGCCGCAGTACCGCGAGCGAGGCTTGAATGTGGCCACCGCCGCGCGCCAGGGCAGCGCCCGCTACCGCGCGGAAGTCGAATTGTTCCGCGATGAAAACACCGGCCTCTCCGAAAAGCCCGTGCAAATCGCGCGCAAGAACCTCCGCCTGCTCGCCGAAGGCGAGTCTCTCGACGGCTTCTCCAACCTGCGCGTGGCGCGCGTGCGGCGCACCGAAGCCGGCACTTTCCAGGCCGATCCGCGGTTTGTTCCGCCCCTGCTCAACTTCCTCGCCAGCGATTACCTGGCCGGTATCGCGCGTCAACTGGTGGAGATNNGCCGATTTCACCGCCGCCGATATCGCCAACTTCTGGCTGCTGTACACCGTCAACACCGCCTTCCCTCTCTTCCGCCACCTGTTCGAAACCCGTGGCGGGCATCCCGAGGAACTGTTCGCCGCCATGCTCTCCCTGGCCGGTTCGCTGACCACGTTCTCAGCCAAGGTGCACCCGCGCGACCTGCCTGCCTACGACCACGATAACCTGGGCGCGTGTTTTTCCGAACTCGATGAAAAACTGCGCCTGCTGCTCGACACGGTGGTGGCCAGCAACGTGGTCTCCCTGCCACTCAAACTCCTCAAGCCTTCCATCTACGCCACCTCGCTCGACCACGACAAGTACCTGGCGAACACCAAGATGTATCTGGCCATCAGCGCGGAAACCAGCCAGGCCGAAATTGTCGGCAAGACGCCCAACCTGGTGAAAATCTGCTCCGCCAGCCACATCGAACACCTGGTGCGCCAGGCGCTGCCGGGGGTGCCTCTCACCTACGTGCCGCAACCGCCAGGCGCGATTCCGGTGAAGCTCAACTTCCAGTATTTCGCCCTGACCCAGACCGGTCCGGCGTGGGAATCCATCCAGCGTGCACGCAACTTCGCGGCCTACGTCCCCGGCGATCTGCCGAACCCGCAAGCCGAGCTGATCATCGTGCTGCCGCAGAGCAACTGAGGTGGAATAAGGCTCCGCCTTGTTCATCCGGGCGCAGCCCGGACTGGAGATTGGCCATTTGCGCCGCAATTCTGGCGCGGCAAGGTCCTNNCAGGCGAGCGAAGCTCGTCCAATCCGGGCGCAGCCCGGACTGCCTACTTGGGTCTCGCCAGCAGGTAAACGATGATTCCTCCGGCCAGAAACGCCAGCAGGCAGAAAATCACGATCAGCAGGGTGTTAGTAGATTTTACAACTGGCGCCGGAACCGGCGCGATCGCTACCTGAGGCGGCGCCATTTGTGGCATCGGCGGTGGCTGCATGTACGGCACCTGCGGCCTGGCAGGCTGCTGCGGCATCGCCGGTGGCTGCATGTAATTCATCTGTGGCATGCCCATCTGCGGCATTCCGGGCATCTGTCCGGCTGGAGGCGGCGCGCCCGGGGCCCCCGCCGGCGGGGACGGCGCGAGATTCGAGGGAGCGGACATCATTCGGGTGTACTCGCTGGGACCCTGCGGCGCGGCGGCGGGCGGGTATGCGGGAGCTGCCCGGAATGCCTGTGTGGCGCCGCCACCCGGACCGTACGTCGCCGGCGGTGCGGGCGCCAGCGGGGGTCCCGCTGGCGAAGGCTGGGACGGCGGGGCGCCGGACAGCGATCCGGGGCCGAACATGCGTGTGTACTCGCCGAGTTCCTGCTGGGGCGACGGCGGAGCGGGTGCCGGCGCCGCTTGGGGAAATTGCGACACCGAAGGGAACTGCGGCCCCACAGGCATGCTGGACGGCGGTTTGAAAAACTCCGTGAACTCGCCCCCTTTGGGAGGCGGGGGCCCGGCTGGCGGAGGTGGGGACGCAGGCGCCTGAAACATCCGCGTGAAGGCGCCCGGCTCCGGCGGCTTGGCGGCCGGCGGCGGCCAGTCTCCCTGGGCCGGCACATCGGGCATCGGCGATTGGAACATGCGGGTGAACTCGCCAGCTCCCGGGGACCCCGCCTGCGGGGACGGCGTTGGAGTTCTTAAGGGTTCCGGCGCGGGTGGCGCAACCGGACTCTGGAACATTCTGGTGAATGCGCCCGGTTCCGCCGGCGGCGCTGCTGACGAACCCGGCGGCGGCGGAGGCGGCGTGGACTGGGCGGTCGGCGATAGGGCGGCCGGCACGACCGGCACCGCCGGCGGGGGTGGCACCGGACTCTGGAACAACGCGGTAAACTCACCCGGTCCCGCTGAAGGCGTTGCCGCGCGAGGTGCCGGCGGCGGGGGCGGCGTGAACTGGGCGGTCGGCGATGCGGCGGCCGGCATGGCCGGCTCCGGCGGCGGGAGCGGCGGCGCCTGGAACATCCTGGTGAACGTGCCCGGTCCCGCTGAAGGCGCTGCCGCTGGTGGCGCCTGTGGTGGAGGCGGCGGCGTGAACTTAGGAACAGCCGGCAGGGCTGGCTCCGGCGGCGGGGGCGGCACCGGACTCTGGAACATCCTGGTGAACGTGCCCGGTCCAGCTGAAGGTGCTGCCGCTGGTGGCGCCTGTGGTGGAGGCGGCGTGAACTGGGCGGTCGGCGATGGGGCGGCCAGCCCGAAATTCCTGGTGAACTCGCCAGGCTCCGGGGCTGCCGGCGGTGGTGCCGGCGCGGCCGCTGGCGTTCCAGCGTCCGGACGCTTCCAGATGGTTGCCTTGCCGAATTCCCTGGCGGCCGCCGCCGCGTGATCCTGCTCCGCCAGCCACTCCTCCAGCCGCTGATATGGCGGCGCCACCGTCACCACGAATGTGGTGCCCTGGTGTTCGCCGACTTCGATCAGCTTGGCCATCGATTGCGGCTGCATGCCGCGCAGGCGTGCCAGGACGGCCTCGTTCTCCGGGGTCTTCCCGCCCACCAGGAGGTGCACCGTCACATCGCGGCCCGTGTTGGTCTGCCGCGCGCGATAACTCTGCGCGCCCTCGCCCGGCAGCAATTCTACAAGAACGTACTTTTGTGTGAAATCCATGCCTCGCGCCTTTTTTCCATCATGCTACCTTAACTGCCCGGAGTCCAGTGCCGGGCGGCTATGGTAAAGTAGCGCACAGGCTTATGAAGCTGCTTTCGCGGGTAGTCTGGTCGGAAGGTATGCACCTGGGGCCACACCATTTCCAGGTGCAAAGCCGCTACTTCGAAGACTCGATTCGATTTGCCACCTCGTCGCTCTGGTTTGCCGCCTACGGCCTGGCGGGTTTGGAGTTGGACGCCGATGCCCTGTACAACGGCTCGGTCGCACTTCTCCACGCACGCGGCATCCTGCCCGATGGCCTGCCGTTCAACATGCCGGAATGCGATGACTTGCCGCAACCGCGAGCCGTCGCCGATCTCATTCCGCCTACCCGCGACGGCGTCATCGTTCTGCTCGGCATCCCGCCGCTCCGGCCCAATGGGCTGAACTGCACACTTGGCCCTGAGGCCGAATACGACGCCCGGTACGCCTCCCAGGCCAGAGTCCTGCACGACGAGATTTCCGGTGTCGACGAGCGCAGCGTGCAGTTGGGCCGCAAGAACCTGCGCCTCCTCCTCGATACCGAGCTCGCCGGCGATCTGGTGACCATCCCACTGGCCCGCGTGGTGCGCGACGGCGCCGGCCACTTCGCCTACGACCCCGCATTCGTGCCGCCCGTAGTGCAGATCGGCGCCAGTTCCCGGCTACTCCAGTTGTTGCAGCAGATGGTCGAAATCCTGGACGAGAAAGGCGCCGCCCTGGGCCGCGATGCGGGCAGCTCGCGCAGCGATTTTTCGACTCGCGAAATTGCCAGTTTCTGGCTGTTGCATGCCGTGAATTCCGCCCTGGCCCCTCTGCGTCACCTGCTGATCGCCAAGCGCGGCCACCCCGAAGAACTTTTCGTCGAACTTTCGCGGCTCGCCGGTGCGCTCTGTACCTTCTCGCTCGATTCCCAGCCCCGCGAACTGCCGTTGTACGACCATCAAAACCTCACCGACTGCTTCAATCAGTTAGACCAACACATTCGCGCCCACCTGGAGACCGTGTTGCCCACCAACTGCATCGCGATCCCGCTGTCCCCCGCCGGCGACTGTTATTACGAAGGCAAGGTCTCCGACGCGCGCTGCATGGGCAATTCCCGCTGGGTGCTCGCTATCCGCGCCGGCATCGCCGAGAGCGAACTCATGACGCAGACCCCGCAACTGGTCAAGGTCTGCACTCCGGCTTTCGTGCGCGAACTCGTCAGCCGCGCCTTGCCCGGCATGCCGCTGACCCATCTGCCGATACCGCCGGCGGCCATTTCCAGGCGCGTCGAAACGCAGTATTTTGGGATCAGCAGGGTCGGGCCCTGTTGGAACCACATGCTGCAGACGCGATTGGTTGGGGTTTATGTCCCTAACGCGTTTCCCAATCCCGAACTTCAAGTCTTGGTAGTGCTCGATAACTAAATCTATGTCTCCTCCTGCCGACACACGCAGACCAGAGAATCTGGCCCTCCTCTTCCAGGATGTGCTTACCGCCATCGTCCGCCTGCGCGCCAATCGCCAGGGCGTGACCGACGCCGATGCCTTCCGCCACCACACCCGCGAAGCCCTGAAAACCGCCGCCAGCCAGGCTCTCGCAGCGGGCTACACGGCGGAAGATACGCGCCATGCTACCTTCGCCACGGTTGCGTTTCTCGATGAATCCGTGCTCAATTCGCAAAATCCCATCTTCGTGGAATGGCTGCGCAAACCGCTCCAGGCCGAGTTGTTCGGCACGCACACTGCCGGCGAAGAATTCTTCGTCGCCTTGCAGCAACTGCTGGGGCGCGGCGATTCCAACGATCTTGCCGACCTCATCGAGGTGCACTATCTCTGCCTCCTGCTTGGCTTCGGCGGCCGCTACAGCGCCGGCAATCGCGGCGAGTTGGCGCAGATCATGAACCTCACCGGCGAAAAGATCCGCCGCATCCGCGGACGCTTTGGCGCGCTGTCGCCGGCCTGGCAGCCGCCCAAAGAGAAAGTCGTCGCCCAGACCGATCCCTGGGTGAAACGCTGGGGCATGGTCGCAGCCGTCTGCGCGGCGGTCACATTGCTCCTGTTTGCGGGCTACCTGTTCGGCCTGAGTTCCGTCGTGTCGCAGTTGCGTACCCTGTCCACGCAGGGGAAGGGGTAGGAGTCATGCCCGTCATCTATCTCGTCTTCGGCTTCCTGCTGTTCGCGTTGATCGCGCTCGTTGTCGTCTACTTCGTCCTCCAGAGGAAAAAGGCGAAGGCCGCGGCTACCGCCGCCGACACCGCCGATCCGGGCGCCGCCGGTACCGAGGAGATCGACGCCTTGGTGCGCGAGGCGGAGCGCCGTCTGGCCGCCTCCAAACAGGGCGACCGTCTCGGCAGCCTGCCCGTCTTTTTGCTCGCCGGCGACACCGGCAGCACCAAGACCAGCGTCATGGTCAACGCCGGACTGGAACCCGAATTACTTGCCGGGCTGGTCTATCGCGACAACAACATGGTGCCCACGCGAACCGCCAACATCTGGTTCTCGCGGCGCACCATCTTTGTGGAAGCCGGCGGCAGACTGCCGGCCGAGCCCGCCAAGTGGGCCCGCCTGATTCGTAAACTCCAGCCTCGCGCCGGAATGGCCAGCCAGAGCGCGCAGGCGGCGCGCGCCGTGCTGGTCTGCTACGATGCCGAAACCTTTACCCGGCCGGGCGCTCAGGAGGCCGCTACGGCGGCCGCGCGCAATCTGCGCACCCGCCTCGGCGAGATGTCCCAGGCGTTCGGCATCAACTTGCCGGTCTATGTGCTCTTCACCAAAATGGACCGCCTGCCGTTCTTCACCGAATACGTCCGCAATCTCACCAAAGAGGAAGCCGGCCAGGTCGTGGGAGCCACCATCCCCATGCGCGACGTGCGCGCCGGCGGAGTCTACGGCGAGGAGCAGACGGCGCGTCTGACCGCCGATTTCGAACGCCTCTTCCATTCGCTGGCTGATGCCCGTCCCGAATTCCTGGGCCGCGAGACCGATGCCACCAAACAACCCGGCGCCTACGAGTTCCCGCGCGAGTTCCGCAAGATCCGCCCGTCCGTGGTGCAGTTCCTGGTGGACCTCTGCCAGCCCAGCCAGTTGACCGTCGGACCGTTTCTGCGCGGATTCTACTTCACCGGCGTGCGTCCCGTGGTCATCAACGAGGCCGCGCCAGTCGCCGCCGCGCCGCAGCAGCAGGCCGGTTACGGTCCGGCCGCGGGCGCCACCGGGCTCTTCAAAGTGGGCCAGGCTGCCCAGGCGCCGCAAGCCGCGCCCCAGGTGGGCGCCACCCGCAAGGTTCCGCAGTGGCTCTTCCTCAGTCACCTTTTCAACGACGTGCTGCTGGCCGATAGCGCCGCTATGGGCGCCAGCGGGGCCAGCGTCAAAGGCGGCTCCGCGCGGCGCGTCCTCTACCTGGTCGCGGCAGTCTTGTGTCTGCTCTTGTGCATCGCTTTCACCGTTTCTTTCTTCAATAACCGTGCGCTTGAGACGCAAGCCCGCGATGCCGCCGTGGGCATTTCGTCCGCCGAATCGTCGGGCCAGAACCTCGCCTCCCTGGACGCCCTCCGGAAACTCGAGGCGCTTCGCCAGTCGCTCGAGACGCTGGTCAAATACCGCCACGAAGGCGAGCCTTGGAGCTATCGCTGGGGCCTCTACACCGGCGACGCCCTTTACCCCGAAGTCCGCCGCATTTATTTCGACCGTTTCCGTCAACTGCTCTTCTCGCAAACGCAGAGCGCCATGCACGACAATCTGCGCGACCTCCCGGCCACGCCGGGACCCGAGTACGCGCCCACTTACGACGCCCTCAAGGCTTACCTCATCACCACATCGCACCATGACAAGAGCACTAAGGCCTTCCTCCCGCCGGTGCTGATCAAATGGTGGTCGGGCACTCGCAGCCCGGACGTCGACCGCCTGGCGCTGGCGCAGAAACAGTTCGATTTTTACTCGACCGAGCTCATCGAGGAGAACCCCTTCTCCAAGGAGAACGACGCGGTGGCCATCGAACACGCCCGCACTTATCTCAAGCAGTTCGCCGGCGCCGAACGCGTCTACGCCTTCATGCTCGCCGAGGCCGGCAAGAACAATCCCCCCATCGATTACAACCGCCAGTTCCCCGGCGCTTCGCAAGTGGTGACGCAGCCGCATGTGGTCCCCGGGGCATTCTCCAAAGGCGGCTGGACTTTCATGAAGGATGCCATCGCCCACGCCGACCGCTACTTCAACGGCGAGCAGTGGGTGCTGGGCGACCAGATGGCGGGCAACATCGATCGCGCCGCCCTGGCGCAGGGTCTGCACGACCGCTACTACTCGGACTTCATGAAGCAGTGGCGGACCTACATCAAATCGGCCAGCGTGGTCCGCTATGCCGGTCTGAAAGACGCCACGACGAAACTCGCGCAGCTTGCCGGCAACCAGTCCCCGCTGCTGGAGTTGTTCTCCCTGGCTTCCACCAATACCGCGGTGGACGATCCGGCCGTGGCAAAGATATTCCAGCCCGTCCAGTCCGTGGTCCCTCCCGGCAGCACGGACCGCTTCATCGCCCCGCCCAACCAGAACTACATGACCGCCCTGGTCACCATCCAGACTTCTCTCGAAACCATCGCCAACGAGCCAGGCGCGCCCAACGATGCGGCGGCGGCGCAGACCGTCAACAACGCCACTCAGGCCAAGGTCAACACGCGGCAGATGGCGCAGGCTTTCAGCATCGATGCCGAAGGCCACATCGAGGCCAATGTTCAGAAACTGCTGGAAGACCCCATCACGTACCTGGACGCCATGCTGCGCTCCATCGATACTCCGGAGATCAACGCCGGCGGCAAGGCGCTGTGCGGTGGCTTCCGTCCGGTGCTCAACAAGTATCCCTTCAATCCCGCCGCCACCAGCGAAGCTACCCTGGCCGATGTGAATGCGCTGTTCCGCAAACCCGACGGCCTGCTGTGGACCTTCTATGAGCAGAAAATGCAGAAGGTGCTGACGCACCAGGGCACACAGTACGTGCCCAACGCCGCTGCCAAAGTCACCGTGAACCCGGCGTTCCTGAGCTTCTTCAATTCAGCCGCCGCTTTCGCCGAAACGCTCTACGCCGATGGCGGCCAGGATCCCCACTTTTCGTACTCGTTGAAGCCCGAGACCACCGAGGGTGTCCAGATGATTACTCTGAAAGTGGATGGCCAGACGCTCACTTACACGGCGGGCGCGCCGGCCGCCTTCAAGAAATTCACCTGGCAGGGCAGCGGGACGCATGAGGCGTTGTTGAGCGTGCGCTTCGGCAGTACCGACCTGGGGTTCGCCAGCGGCGAGGGACTATGGGCTGCCTTCCATCTGTTCCAGAAGGCCAATCAATCCACCCCTACCGCTGCCGGGCAGATGCTCGAATGGATCACCAGTTCGGGCAAAGCCAGCGAGGCCATCAAACTCCCCAGCGGCCGGCCGCTTACCGTTCGTATCGATTTGGATCTGGGCGCCGCGCCGCCGCTCTTCCAGCGCGGATATCTATCGCGTATGACGTGCGTGCAGGAGATCGCGAAATAGACTATTTTTCATCACGCCGGCGCCGCCCATAATCGTCACGCCGCTCACATTAGTTTGCCGAGTCCTTTTGGCGTGTATTCTTGACCCCGGTCAGGATTCCGAGACCCACCAGCACGATGGCTCCGGCCGCTATCCAATGAACCGGAACATGCATCAGCGTGGCGCCGTAAACCAGCCCGCAGATTACCACCAGATACCCAACTACGTAAATTCCGAATGACATCTATGATCTCCTCTCTCTTTCTTTCCGCCCGGACAGCCTCGCGCGGTCCGGCTATTTGAGAACGGGGGCGCTAGCCGTGGTAGACACTGTGGAATTCCCTGCTTTAAGGTCCGTGTTTACCGCCTCCAGATAGCTGAGTTCCGCCTGCAGCCGTTTCCAGTCGCCCTCGTCTCCCTTGGTCGCGATAGGAAGGCTGAGGTCCTGGTAGAAAGCGAGAATATCGCTCCGGAGTTCCTGCGGCAGATCTACGTAGTGACCGTCCAACTTGTGCAACAACTTCGCGTAGGCCTCATCCGCCAGTTTGTAACTACCTGCCTTTGTGACCTCTCCCACATCAATATTGTCATTGGGTATGTTAAGGTTCCCGCGGCCCACACCGGCTAATAACTCACGATACCGGTCGATCGACGCGTTGAAGCCGGCCATGTACAGAAGTTCGGTCTCCGGGGTCAGTTTCTGGAACGCCAGAGCCTTGAAGGGGCCTACTCTGGGCATAATGCGGAAGAAACCTGTCAGTATTTTCGAGCGGACGCCCGGCTTTTGATAGGTGGCTCCCCAGTTCTTTTCGTAACTGGAGCGGGAAAGATTATAGACGAATTTCTTGCGGGTCATGCCGGGAGCATCTTTCCTGATCTCCGGAGCCTTGAGTTGCCACGCAACTCTGGTCAGTGCCGGAAGGATGGTCCCGACCGCCCGCCGGTACGAACCGATCGCCATATCGAGGCTCAGGAACACCTGCTGGATCTTCATTCCATAGGTATCCAGGAAGGCCCGCTCGAGTACGGGCTTAGCCACTTGAAAACCGATGAATTCTTTGTAAGCCGCCGAGGCGTAGCGGCTCTTGGCGGACTGGAACACATCGAATCCAAACTCCGTCTTGGTGTGCGAGGAGGGGTCGTCCGCATATGTGATCGTCTTTCCGAATTTCATTTCAAGCTTCGGGTAAAGCAGCGGCACCGAGACATTAACGGCCATGCGGTGGCCATTGTTGTCGGCCGCGAAATGGGCCAGCGCACCCAGCGCGAAGGCGTATTCGTCCAGATCCTGAGACTCGCGTATCATATTGAGGATGAAGTCGCCGCTCCGCACGTAGTGCGTCAAATCACTGAAGAACTTACTACCGAATGGATAATATCCCAGGTCCTGGATAATGCATCCGCCGTAAGCGTAGGCGTGCGCCGCTCTCAATTCGTCCGGAGTGGCAGCCGGAAAACGTTTGAGCAGCAGCGGCTTAATTGCGCTGTCCCACGTAGAATCGATTATGGCCTCGTGCGTCAGCACCGAGTAGGAGTGGGCGGCGCTTGGAAACAAGAGCAGAAGCGCCAGGCCAAAACCCACCGATGTGAGACGAGCTTTATAATGAGTCGTCATTTTCTTCGGAGCACCTTTGTCCTGATATCCGGCCAAAACTCCTTTGTCAGATTGAGAGCGAGATCGAACCCGAGCGTTACCGAACCCTGGATAAACCCGAGGCGCGCGTTATTGAGACGGTCCGGATACCACATGTTGGAGAGAAAGGCCGAACCGTAGGCGCTCCCGATACGCCAGACGGACAACGTCTCGCCGCCGCTATCGGTGCGCGTCAGCATGGTCCCGCGCAGCGCGTGTCCCGAGCGGCGCCAGAACCCGGTGTCGGTCGATCGATAATATCGCGGGTCCTCATGCAGCGTCGCGTCCAGGCCGAAAGCGAGACCGTTGCGAATTCCCGACCAGGCCACCATGGTGCCCAGACGCTTGCCGTAGGCCTCGGCCCCCTGTTTCCACTCCAATGGCGCGTCTGCCGCCTGCAGGATCCCGGCATATGCGGCGTCACCCACAATCGACATCGGCCCGAACGCGCTCTTGGCGTGATACTCCAATTTGGCAGGTACACTCAGCGGCTCGAGACTCTGACCGAACCCTGTGAAGGGCATCGCCGATACCGCGAGAATCAGGGCGGCCCTGACCGGGCGGCATCTTCGAGCTAACGTCTGTAAGTCCGTCATGAAATCTCCGTCTCCCGGTGCAGGGCCGCTGCCGGCCCTGCACCAAGGCACGCTTCACCTGCTACTTCACTTGGCGGCGACTACTTTGCCGATCTCCGTGCCGATGATCTCGCCGGAGATCACAATCTCCACGCGACGATTCTCTTGCCGGCCCTGCGCGGTGTCGTTCGATGCCACCGGCTGAGTCTTGCCGAAACCCTTCGTAGTGACCGAACTTATCGCCATTCCCTGCTGCATCAGGTAATCGCGGACGGCCGCGCCGCGTTGTTCGGAAAGCTGCTGATTATATTCGTCCCCGCCGACGCTGTCCGTGTGGCCTTCTACGTCGAGTTTCAGGCCGGGATGCCCGGAGACAATACCCGCCACCTTTGACAGTTTCTCTCTCGCCAGCGGCCGTAACGAATACTTGCCGGTGTCGAAGAGGACATCCGACATGTTCACGATCAAGCCACGCGCGGTATCCCGCGTCTGAAGAATGTCGTTGAACTGCTTCAGCAGGAGCACTCGCAGTTCCACCCTTTCCGTCTCCAACTGCGCCTTCTGCCTGGCCGCATTATCGAGTTCGGTCTGGCTAGCGGCTCTTTGCGCGTCATTCTCCTGTTTAAGGCGATCCGCCTCGGCTCCCGCCGCTACCATTCGCGAGTCGTTCTCGACTTTCAGACGGTCCGCCTCGGTTTGGGCAGCCGTGGCGCGCGTCTCGTTTTCAAGCTTCAGGCGATCCGCGTCGGCCGCGTTGGCAGCCATGCGAGCGTCATTTTCCTGCTTCACGCGGTCGGCTTGCGCCTGGGCGCTGATGCGCGCCGCTTCGGCGTCGCGAGTGACGCGGTCCGTCTCGGACTGCGCCGCTACCCGCCCGTTTTCGGCGCGCGCTTCGCGATCCATCGATCCCTGGCGCTCCGCGGCGAGGGCATCTCCCTCCTGACGTTTGACGGCAATGGCCCGCGAATCTTCCGCGGTCTGCACGGCTTCCCGGGCAGTCATGGCTACCGGCTTCCGGCCGGCGTGGCGGCTCTGGTAGGCTTCGGCCTCGGCCAGGCTCTTCTCAGCCTTCTGGAAAGTCTCGGTCGCAAAACGGTCTGCGCCCATGGCGCGCGCGATCTGAACGGCGTTGCGCGCTTCGTAGAGCTCCAAAGGCAGTTTCTTATCGGGCTTCAGCGCCAGCGGGTTCGACAGATGCTGATATTGGCCGCGCTGCAAGAGTTCGTACTTGGCGTCCATCTCCTCGATCTTGCCTACCGTGTCCGTGCGCACCACGTTTTCCATGACGATGTAGTCGCTGGGCTGCGTGACCGCGAAGTAAGGCTCGGCGGTGACTACCAACCCGAACACCTGCAAGTCGGTACTTACGTCGAGCTTGCTCTTGGTACCGTTCAGCAGAACCTCACCCAGGTTGGCCGTGCGGCCCTCGGGCGTGACCGCCCACAACACATAAGTAAGATACTCGGATCCATTCCTGGTTGCCGGCTGCAGGCCATCGAATTCCACTTCGACCGCGATGCGTCCCTGCTTGCTCTCGACTCTGGCCTGGCCACGAGCGGCTGGAAGCAGGTCCGTTCCGCGGAAATCGATCCTGGTTGCGCCGCTGCGGTGCTGGTAGCTGATTGCCTTCGCGGTCCGCGCGGTCACGGTGACGCGATAAATCGGTGGCGACCCAGCCGCCATCCGTTCCGTGTTCTCGTTTTTATTCTGAGGCGCCTGGGCCGATAGAACTCCGCATGCGATGAGGCATGCACCGATAAGTTTCATAGGTCTCCTTGATTTGTTTCCCACCAGACTATTGGCTGGAGCCAGTTGACGTACTCGTGCGCTCCCGCGCGGAGTAACGGTTGAGTTGGGCAATCAGTTTCGCGGCCGCCTTGGGCGTACGCACCGGGGTAGTCACAATCTCCCGGTTCCTTAGCCTCTTGCCGTAGAGCGCGGCATTATCGTCCAGATCTTGCCGCAGGGTGGCGCCTTCCAGGGCAAGGCCGGCGAACAATCCCTGGGATCGCGACCAGGAGAGAATCTCGGCGTGCATCTGCGCGTCCGTTTGAGCGGTCGCCGTGCGTCCCACAGGCCCGGCGGCCACCGAGCCTTCCGCGCCCAAGGTGAATTTACTGGAAAGGAGCTTGTCCGCACCCCGCGCATTCATGACAAGCATGATTAAGTCAGTCTCCGATCCGCCAATCTGGAAGCCGAAGCTACCGCCCTCGATGCGGACCGTGCCCGGCGCCGACCAGCCAAATCCGTCCCTGCTTCGACAGGAAATATAGCCCTTCCCATACTTGCCGCCGATCAGGAATGCAGCGGTCTTCAGCCCGGGGACAATTACGATGCAATGAGCATTTGCCAGCATGTCTTGCGGGATGCCCTTATCCGGCGCAGCCATGATCTCCGAGAACACCGCGGAGGCCTCGTTCAGCCGCTTTACAGAACTGTTGTCCATGGCCAGCAACGGCGCAATCGCCAGGGTCGCCACCAGAATCATTCGCACTCTTAACCTCCTCGGCCGCCCGGCGAACCCCACTTGGGCTTTGGGCGACACTCTTCCCTAGTGCACGAGTCGCACCAACCCGTCATTTGTTGAGCCGATTCAACAGGGATGCCTTGGCTTATTGGTTTGGGTAGAGCAAAGCCTTAACTGCACGGTAAAAACTGCTCGGTAAGCGCCGTATATGCAGGGAGATGAAGCGTGATGGTTGACACACCTCAAAGCCCATAAAACTTGAATGAGAACCCTGCCGAACGCGGCTTACAGCATGGGGTTGTCCTGAATACCGCCTTGGCCGTCGACGTGCGAGTACACCTCCACGACAGGAGCGAATGACGATGAAACTCGTGAGAGTAACCGGGACAGCCGCGGTCCTTATGCTTGTCGGAATGATAATTCCCGCTTATGCACAGCACGAAGGAGAGGGCGGCAAACAGGCAGAGAAAAGTGCACCCCAGCAGCAGCGTGCTCAGCAGCCCCAGCAGCAGCATGCTCAGCAGCCCCAGCAGCAG
>PLDO01000651.1 GCA_003136215.1 Bryobacterales bacterium | reverse complement strand
GCAGGCGGTTCCGCCTGCGACGGGCGAGCTCCGCTCGCCTGGCAGGCTGAAGTCCTGCCCCACCAATGCAGGCACGCGACACGACTTGGTGGCGCAGGCGGTTTCGCCTGCGATGGGCGAGCTTCGCTCGCCTGGCAGGCTAAAGCATGCCCCACCAATACTCCGCAGCAGCCCGGAAATGGCCCAAAGTCCGGATCCGCTTCGAAGCATGAATTTGGAAACCGTAAGGGTCTTACGGTTTTGGGGCGCGTCAGTTCGCCCGCTTCACGACGGTGAGCGTCACCTGCGACGGATACTGCCGGGAATGGTGCACCGCATTGTGCGCCACCACGCCCTTCGCCTCATCGTAGTTGTTGCCGCCGGTATTCATGTTGCGGTCGAAGCGCGGGAAGTTACTGCTCGATACCTCGATGCGGATGCTATGCCCGGCCGCAAAGTAGTTACTCGTAGTCATCGGCTGCAGCGTCACCTTGTACACCTTGCCCGCCTCCATCCACACCGGCGGCTTGTCATAGCCGTCGCGATAGCGCAGACGTTGGATGGTCTCGTCCAGGTTGTACGCCGTGCCGTCGGGGTACACGTCGATCAGCTTCACCGTGATATCGGTATCCTTGGCGTCGGAGGACACGTAGAGCGTCGCCTCAATCGGCCCGCTCGCCTCCGTCGCTTCCTTCAGCGGCTCCGACGTGTACACCAGGATGTCGGCCCGTTCTTCCATTTTGCGCTGATCGAACGCGCCGCCCGTCACGGCGTTGCCGGTGCAGCAGACGTTGCCGCCGAACGACGGCACCGGATTCATGGGGTCGTACGCGAACCCGTCCGGAGTGTCCGCGCCGGGCGGCGCCGCCGCAAGCGCGCCGTCGCCTTTCAGGCTGTTCGCCTTGCCGCGGCTCGCCAGGAACAACGTCATCGGCTGCGCGCCGGCCGGAGGCCAGGTGTCCGCCTTCTGCCACTTGTTCATGCCCATCGTGTAATACAGCACCTTGGGCGTCTTTTCGAGAATCTGGTTATCCTCACCCTTCAGGAAATGGTCGAACCAGCCGTAAGTCAGGGCATCGTAGTCCAACCGCGCGTCCCCCATATCCCGGTCGCCGACCTTGGTATGCTCCGTCGCCCGCTTGTACCCGCAGTGCAGCGTGGGCGCGATTACCGCGTACTGCTGCGCCGCGATCTCGGGACGCGCCGTCTTGCGCACGAAGTTATACGCCGCCAGGTTCGGCCCCACCGAGACGTCGTACCACGACATGAACCAGAAGCCGGGCACGTTGATCTTCATGTCGTCGTGCCACAAGCCGCCGCGATACCACGCCGGGTCGTTGGGCGGGCGCTTGATCATGGCGCCGCCGGTGGAAACTTCCGCGCGGTCGGCGAAGATGCCGCTGGGTCCGCCCACACTCTTCATGATGTCCGCCTCGGGCAGATGCGTCAGCGCCTTCGCCCAGTCCACCGGCGGCATCTGCGGCGCCAGGTCGAACATCGTCGACGCCTGGATCAAATCCGCCTGCGATGTGTTGGCCGGGAACATCGGACGCACCTGGTTCTGCTCTCCATAAAGCCAGGCGATGAAGAGCATCTGCACGGCGCCGCCGCGATACCAGTTGCCCTGCTCGTAGTAGGGCGCCACGCGCCCCACGCCGGCGCCGAATCCCTGCGGGATCATGGCGGCGAAGGCCGGATTCCCCTGCGCCGCCACGCCCAGTTGCCATTCCGCGGTGGAAGAGCACCCGATGGTCCCAACCTTCCCGTTGGACCACGGCCGCGACGACATCCACGAGATAGCGTCGGTTCCATCCGTCAGCGGAGCGCCAAGGATGTCGTACTGCCCCTCGCTGAAGAAATGGCCGCGCTCGTTCATCTCCACAAAGGCGTACCCGCGCTTCACCGCCGCCAGTTCCGCAGTCATATCGCGCGGCGCGCCGTTACGCACGTCCCAGAAGTTGAAGTTATACGGCGTGCGCACGAAGATGATGGGGTACTTCTTCGACGTGTCCTTGGGACGGTAGACGTCGGTAGCCATGCGTTTGCCGTCGCGCATCGGCACCATCAGTTTGCGGTCGACGATAGCGATCTCCTCTAGCGCGCTCTCCGTCGCGTGGCGCGCGGCGACCAGTTCCTTGTTCGACGCGGGCCGCTGTTGGGCGCGGCTGCCCGGGATGACGCTGGCAACGAACCCCGCCGCCACCAGAACGGAAAGGCCAACTCTTGTGAGCTTCATGAAGAGTTAGTGTAACGTTTTTGGAGCGCGCCAAGCGGCGGCGCCGGAGGATAATCGGTGCATGGCCAAAGTGACCATCGTGGTGGAGATTGACTCCAGATGGGTGAAGGTGGTTCATTCCCCTGTCTATTGGATTGTGGCGGCGCTGCAGGGCGTTGCGCTTACCTTCGCTCCGCTATTCCTCTACTGGAGCGGCAAGGGAAAGTTCTTCCCCGGCACGGAGTGGATCGTCGTCCCGTTGTGTTTCGGGGTGATTTATCTTGTCGGGATGTTCTATATACTGCTCGGCGGCACCGTGGTCAAAGCGTTGCGGAAAGAATAGCCGTCCGAGCTTCGCTCGGATCTGGAGATTGGCCATTCGCGCCACGAATTCTGCCGCGGCAAGGTCCTCGC
>PLDO01000097.1 GCA_003136215.1 Bryobacterales bacterium | reverse complement strand
AACGGAAAACACCCGGGGGATGTTCGGATAGCGCCTATCGCCGACCCCCTGGATTCAGAGGTTGAAAATCGAAACAAGGGGACGCTCGATGTGCTCAAGGTTAATAAGCACTGCTCCCACGTCTTTGTAGATTCCAGGCAAGTCATTGGCGGCCGGACCACGCCCGGCGGCGTGCCCTCTGGGCCGGGCGGAAGCCCCGGCCGCCGCAACGTCTTTCGCAACACCCCTCTCAAGCCCGTAGTGTCTCCGCGATCCAATTCGCGCCTGGTCGGTCCCCAATCGTTCAAACAACCGCCAGGATCCTGGCGGAAATTCTTACCGTTTCGTTAATAAACAAAGGGTTAGCCGGTGGTGCCGCCACGATCCTGGCGAATGCGATGTGGACGCTGCCGAGAGGCCGGACGGCCCACGGTAGATCTGTTAAATGAACAGCATTGCGGCTAGGCTTCGCTCAGCAGATGGTCCGAGCCTTCCACGTCCACCTCGCCGTTCAGCACGCGGTTGGCCTGCTTCCGGTCGAATTCCTTTTCCCAGATCGCCACTACGATGGTGGCGACACCGTTGCCCACGAGATTGGTGAGGGCGCGCATTTCGGACATGAAGCGGTCCACGCCCAGCAGCAAGGTGATGCCGGCCACGGGCACCGTTCCCAGGGAGGAAAGGGTGGCGGCGAGCGTGATGAAACCGCCTCCGGTGACCGCCGCGGCTCCTTTGGACGTGAGCATCAGCACGGCCAGCAGAATGAACTCCTCGCGCCCGCTCAAGTGTGTGTTGGTGGCCTGCGCCACGAAAAGGGCTGCGATGGTGAGATAGATCGCCGTGCCATCCAAATTGAAGGAATAGCCCGATGGGACCACCAGGCCCACCACGGATTGCGAACAACCCAGCCTCTCCAGCTTCACGATGATTCGCGGCAGGGCCACCTCCGACGAGGACGTGCCCAGCACCAGCAGAAGCTCCTCTTTGATGTACTTGATGAATTTCCAGAGGCTGAAACCGTGCAATCGCGCAATCAACCCGAGCACCACAAAGACGAACAGTCCGCTGGTCAGGTACACGCACAAAAGCAGCTTCCCCAACGGCAGCAGCGTCTTCAGACCGTATTTGCCGATGGTGAAGGCCATGGCGCCGAACGCGCCGATGGGCGCCACCTTCATGATCAGCGCGATTACTTCGAAGGTCAGATGCGTCAGCGAGTCGGCTGCCTCCACAATCGGTTGCCGAAGGTGGTAACCCGCCAGCGCCACGCCGAAGAGGATCGCGATCAGCAGAACCTGCAGGATTTCGCCGTTGGCGAACGCGCCGGCCAGGGTGTCGGGAATCATATGCAGCACGAATTCCACCGCGTGCAGTTGTTTCCCGCCACTGGTGTACTGTTGCACAGCCGTGGCATCCAGGGTGGCGGCGGTGGCGTTGATCCCGGCGCCCGGTTGCACTACTTTGACCACTGCGAACCCCACCAGCAGCGCCATGGTGGTCACCACCTCGAAGTAAGCCAGCGCCTTGAGACCGACGCGGCCAAGCTTGCGCATATCTCCGATGCGCGCGATTCCGGTTACCACCGTAAGGAAGATGACCGGCGCGATCATCATGCGGATGAGTTTGATGAAACCGTCGCCCAGCGGTTTCATCAGCTCGCCCGCGGAGGGGTACAGGCAACCGAGCGCGATGCCCGCCGCGATGCCCGCGATCACGCGGAAGTACAGCGTCGAATAAAAGCGGCGGCGTGGGGCCACGCTCTAGACCGCCGCCGCCCGGGCCGGTTGCGCCGTTTCGCGCCTGCTCGAATTATCCAGTGGTGCTTTGGTCATAGAGTTCCCGGCGCTGCCGGCGTAGGTCCTTCCTGATTATAGATGTCTACTCCGCCGCGTAAAAGCTCAAGGCGTTGTCGCCGTGCTTGACCATCCGGGTGCGATGCAGGCCGCCGTACGCGTCCTTCAGCTTGAGGCGGATGGAGTGCTGCGCGATGGTCAGCACCGGAGGCTTTTCGCCCAGCAACCCCAGCGCGCCGGTGTACTCATCCTCCTGGTCGTAGGGCGGGTCCAGGAACACAATCCCGCCCGGGCAGCGTTCGAGAGTGACTAGCGCCTTCCCCGCCAGGATGGTGGCCCGCCGTTCCACCCCGAGCAAGGCCAGGTTCTTGCGGATCGTGTCCAGCGCCCGGCGATCGCGCTCCAGAAACCAGGCGTGCGCCGCGCCGCGGCTGAGCGCCTCTATGCCCACCGCACCCGTTCCCGCGTAGGCGTCCACGAAACTCGCCCCGGCAATCCGCGTTTGCAGGATGTTGAACAGCGCCTCGCGCACGCGATCCGCCGTGGGGCGCGTGGCATCGCCCGGAATGCTCTCCAGGCGGCGCGATCGAAACTCGCCGGCGATGATCCTCATCAGCCCACCGTCACCAGACCGTAGCGGCGCTGCCAGTGGTCGCGGATGTACATCACCGCGCGCCGCAAGTCGCCGTCCGAGGGGGGCCGCGCGATGAATGCGACCGCGTCGCGCCGCGCGATCTCCAGGATTTCCGTGTCGCGCAGGATATTGGCGATGCGCAGGCTCGGCAGCCCGGATTGTTTGGTCCCGAAGAATTCACCTGGTCCCCGCAGTTTCAGGTCCATCTCGGAAATGTAGAAGCCGTCGGTGGATTCCACCAGCGTGCGTATGCGTTCCCGCGCGGCATCGTTCATTTTGTCGGTAACCAGCAGGCAGTAGCTTTGCGCCGCGCCGCGCCCCACGCGGCCCCGCAGTTGGTGCAATTGCGCCAGGCCGAAACGCTCCGCCTGCTCCACCACCATCACGGTGGCGTTGGGCACATCCACGCCAACCTCGATCACGG
>PLDO01000003.1 GCA_003136215.1 Bryobacterales bacterium | reverse complement strand
CGATGTTGCGGCGATTGAGCAGGTGAACTGCATGGGTTCCGATGTAGTTGACTTCGAGGGTGGTGTTTCTCGCGATTTCGCGCTCCACCGAAGCCGTCCATGACTGGACGTACGGGTTCATTGGATTCTCCGACTCGATGACTGCGATGAACGACAGCGTCGATGCGGGGAACGGTCCCAGAGTGCTATAGGCGGGGAACATCTGGTTGCTGAGCTTAGGCACAGTTGGATCGGAGCCTGGGTTCAGGCTGTTACGGATGCTGTACGGATAAATATCCGCCGAGTCATCGATCTCGCGGCCCTCATAAGAGTCGTAGAAGATGCCGTAACCGCCGCGCACGACCGTCTTCGGCGTGACCGAGTAGGCCAAGCTGATGCGCGGCATGAAAGCCGTCTTGGGAGTACTCCAGAGGGCCGCAGGCGTGCCGCCCACTCCGGCGTATGTCAGGCCGCCATTGACCTGGAACTGGCTAACCGGAACCTGGGGAATGGGATTCGCCGCGTAATTCGCCATTGCCTGTGGCGCAATCGGATTCTGGGCCGTCCAGGCGAAGCCTGCGGCCGTGCGGTTGTACCGCTCCGTCAATGCGCCGGGCAGCTCATAGCGCAGGCCTAAGCTCACCGTCAACTTGGTGCTGATTTTCCAGTCGTCTTGTACATAGGCGGATGCGGTCTTGGTTTGTTCCGCGTAGCTGGCGGGGATGGTAAAGCTGCCACTGGTCGGCAGGCCGTATAGAAACTCGGCAAGATCTTCCCCGATTGGTGCGGCGGCCGAGCTGTTGAACGGCCCTGTCGTCCAGGCTCCACTGGTGCTGAAGTTGAAAATGCCGGCACTGGAGGCCGTGGCCGGAGAGCTGATGGATTGGCCGAGACTGTTCAGGTTCTGGCGCAACACCCGATAGCCGCCTCCGAAGCGTAGCGTGTGCGCTCCCAGGATTTTGGCGGCGTTCAGCGCGATATCATGGGTGTCGTCGGTCTGCGTGGCCCCGTTGTACTGGTCGGCCAGGGCGGCATAGTTAGAGACGACGATTGCCGGCAAGCGCACACCGTCCGGGTTTACCGCTTTGATTTGATTGATGTAGTTGCTCGAGAACCCGGTGCCCGCCAAATCGAAGCCCATATCGTTTGGATCGTAGGAAAGCGTAAACCGGTTGTAGCTATAGCGGGCGTCGACAAAGAATGTAGCTGAGACCGTATACACGGAATCGACCACCGCGCCTTTGTTTCCGCGAGTCACGGTCCAGCCCTCCGCCCCGTGATGCCGGTAATTCTGGGGACGGGGATTGGAGGTGGTGTCCGCTCGGAAATACATCCTCTCTTTATCTGACGGGTTGTAGTCTATCTTGCCGACGTGATCGTAATAGGTATCTTTCGAGTTCAGGCCCATTGTGTAGTTATTCAAACCGCTGGCTGTGCCGGCCAGATTGGGCTGGTCCCACAGCTTTGCGATGGCGGCTGACGCGGGATTGATCTGGTTCGCCGGGATAATGTTGCCGGGCAGGGGCTGTCTGCTGTAAATCCCCCCCGCGGCAGGAACGCTGCTGAAGGGATCGTAGATTTGATAGGTCGAGCCGAGCGCCAACAGGCCGCCAAGGTTCCCGGATCTTTCGGCGTCGTTGGGCACCGCGGAGGTCCCGAACGGAGTGGGATCAAAACTCTTGAGCCCCTCGTACCCATACATGAAGAAGAGCTTATTCTTCCCGTTGACGACCTTTGGAATATACACCGGTCCGCTGACCACGGCGCCCCAGCGCTGCAGGCGCATCACCGTCTTTCCCTGGCCCTTCGCATTGTTGAAGAATAGATTCGCGCCCAGCGCCGGAGTTTGGTCGAAGTAGTAAACTTGACCGTTAAGTTTATTGGTGCCGGATTTCAAGCTGAGGTTGATGGTGGCGCCGGCCATGTAGCCGTAGCTCGCATCGAACATGCTGCCTACCACCTTGAATTCCTCCACGATACCGGGGGGCGGCGAATAGGCCATCACGTTGCCGAACATATTAGGGGCGCCATCGATGGTGTACTGGTTAGTGCCCGCCAGCGCGCCGGCCACGGAGATGGAGGACGGGTGCCCGGTATCGATGGGGCGAACGTAACCGGAGGCGGTGTTTGTGTCTACGACTCCGGGCGACAGGGCTGCCGACCAGTACAGGTTGCCGTTCTGCAGCGGCAAGTCCTGAATCGTCTTGGTGCCCATGACCTGCCCCATCGAACTGGTGGAAGTATCCAGCAGGCCTGCCGTGGCGACCACTTCGACGCTCTCGGTCGCACTGCCGAGTTGCATGGCAGCGTCGATCGTGATGTGGTCGTCCATTCGAAGGTTGATCTCGGCTCGCTTGAAGGTCTTGAATCCCGTTGCCGTCACGCTAATGGTGTACGGACCGGGGTTCAGGTATGGCAACAAATAGTCCCCGCTTTCATTGGTGCTGGCGCTGGAGTGCACGCCCGTGGCCGTGTTCAAGCCTTCTACTTTGGCTCCGACGATTATGGCGCCGGAGGAATCTGTGACGCGTCCCAGCAGCGTGCCCCTCGCTTCCTGGCCACACAGCGGAAGCTGCGCGGCGCCGAGGAGAACAGCGGCGATGAATACGTAATTAACCTTGTTGAACCCTAGTCTTCCCATTTGACTCCCTCCTGGGAATACCCGCACAACGGCGTACGCGATAACCCGGCGAGACGGCAGCGCGTCTTGGCGGTGTCGCTGAAGTAATGTGTCGGCACAGTGCCCAGAGCTTTCCCGGTCTCCGACCCGATGCCCCGAACACTTGCCTGCCTCAAAGTAACGTCGGGCTAGAGCTTATCGCCCGAAACCGACCCGGTGCGCGCACTTCATTCTTGACAGGCGCCCACTGTTTAAGGAAACATAATGGTATGGCCATTAGACCAATGTTGTCAAATACCATTTTGTCCAATTTGTGGCAGCAACGTCTGTCATGATGGAAGCGAAAATGGCCAAGTCAATTCAGAAGTCAGGAGTCCTCCTGCAACCGATGTCCCGCACGACTCTGAGCGAGACGTTGTTTGAGAAACTCGTCGGCCATGTGGTGAAAGGCGACTGGAAAGAGGGGGAGCGGATTCCTTCGGAACGGGAGATTTCCGCGCAATTAGGAATAGGAAGAGCGTCCCTCAGAGAAGCCCTTAAGGCGCTCGAACTCCTCGGAATGGTGGAGAGTCGAGTGGGTGACGGCACTTTCGTCTGTCCCCGCTCGGACTTCCTTTCCCGCCCTCTCCTCTGGGCAATCATGGGGGCCGATCAATCCGAGTTGAGCCACTTAATCGAAGCCCGTCTCGTGCTTGAGGAGAGTATTGCGGCTCTTGCCGCCGAGCGCGCAACTGGTGGGGAACTGAAGAAGATCAAAGCTGCGCTCGAAGAAATGCGGGCTCAAATCGAGGATCCCACCAGATCTTTTGACAGCGACATGCGCTTTCACATCGCCATCGGCGAAGCAGCGCACAACCCGATCTTGTCCAACGCCGACCAGCTGATGCGTAACCTCATGAAACAATGGATTCTACTGAAGCATAACATCGCTGGTGCGGCGGCCAGATCGTTGGAGCACCATGTGCGCATATACGACGCCATTCTGCATCGGGACGTGGACCGGGCGCGCGAAGAGATGCGCAATCACATCGCGACCACCGGTCGTGTCGTGATCGAATTCGTCAGCCACCGCTAGCCCTTCGGCCTTCAGCATCGGCCGAACAGGTGATCAGTCTGACACGAATTCCTTCTATGAGCGTGCCGATGGCAATTTGCTTCCGGCTAATTCCACGGGAGCTGGCCAACTGTGCCCCTGGTGAATCAGGAGACCTTGCGTAGTGTCCGGCCCCCAAGTGCCGCCGGCGTAATTCGGAAAATCGTTGGGAGGGCTGGCTTTCCACGCGTCGAGCACCGGCATCAATAGCCGCCACGCTGCCTCCACCTGGTCGGCGCGCATGAACAACGTGGCATCGTTATTGATCACGTCCGAGAGCAACGTCACATAGGCCTCCGGCGATGGTGTGTCGAAGCTTTCGCGATAGTTAAACCGCATGTCCACCGGTTGCAGCACCATCTTCGGTCCGGGGTGTTTTGCCTGAAAGCGCAGCACGATGCCTTCGTCGGGCTGGATCGACATGACCAGGCGCGACGGTTGCCAGTCAACGGTCGCCTCGGTGGGGAACGACTGATGTGGAACCGCGCGAAACTGGATGGCGATTTCCGAAACCTGAAGGGGGAGGCGTTTGCCGGTACGAAGATAGAACGGCACGTCCTGCCAGCGCCAGTTGTCCACGAACAGCCGCAATGCGGCAAACGTCTCCGTCTGTGAATCGGGCGGTACGCCGTCTTCTTCGCGATAGGCGCGCACTTTCTTGCCCCCGATCCAACCCGTGCCGTACTGCCCGCGAACCGTGGAGTGGTGCACCGCGTCATATGGAATAGGCCGAACGGCGTGCAGCACATCTACTTTCTTGTTGCGGATCTCGTCGGCATCGAAGGAGACCATCGGTTCCATGGCCACCAGGCAGAGCAGTTGCAGAATGTGATTCTGCACCATGTCGCGCAGTGCACCGGCCCCATCGTAATAGCCGCCACGATGCTCCACGCCCACCTCTTCGGCGACAGTGATGGTCACGTAATCCACATAGCGCCGGTTCCAAATTGGCTCGAACAGCGGATTGGCAAAACGGAATGCCAGGATGTTCTGCACCGTCTCTTTGCCCAGGTAATGGTCGATGCGGAAGATTTGGGATTCTTGAAAGCCGCAGGCGAGTGTGCGGTTCAGCGCCAGTGCCGACTCCAAGTCATACCCAACAGGTTTCTCGATGACGATTCGCGACCGTTCCCGGTCGGCTGCCAGGCCGGCATAGTTCAGGAAGGACGGGATTTCGCCAAACAGAGAGGGCGGCGTGGCCATGTAGAAAATGCGTTGGGCTTTAGTGCCCCACTCCTTCTCCAGGTTCGCGCACTGGTCGCTAAGTTCCTTGTAGGTCGCGTTGCTCTTGAAATCGCCCTGTAAATAGCGAACATGCGGGGAGAACTCGTGCCACTCCTTGACCGGGGCTTTCCCGCTGCGGGCGAACTTCCTGACTCCCTCATGCAGGCGCTTGCGAAGGGCGTCCACGCTGAGAGCGACCCGGTCCACCGCGATAATCGAAAAATGTGCCGGAATGCCATGGGTCTGGGAAAGGTCAAACAGGGCCGGCATCAACTTCCGCCAGGTCAGGTCGCCGGCTCCGCCGAAGATGACGAATATGTTTGGCGCAAGCTGTTCGTTAGTCTGCATGTCCTCTCAACCTTTCGTCCAGTCAGTGTGGAATGTGCCTTTGACGTCGATGCGCTCATAGCTGTGCGCACCAAAGTAGTCGCGCTGGGCCTGTATCAGGTTGGCCGGAAGCCAGGCACTGCGGTAGCCGTCAAGGTAGGCGAGCGCCGTCATGAAGCAGGGAGCGGGCAAACCCAGCTCGATTGCCGCGCAGACGACGCGGCGCAGATCTTCCTCGTGGGCGATGACCTTGATCGACAGTTCCGGGGCCAGAAGCAGATTCGGCAGGCCGGGCTGGTTGCGATATGCCATCCGGATGTCCTCCAGCAACACCGCACGGATAATGCACCCGCCCCGCCAGATTCGCGCCACGGTCTCGAGATCGAGGTGATAGTTGTACTTGTCCGACGCTGCCGCCAGGACTGCCATGCCTTGTGCGTAGACGACGATCATCGCTGCATGGAGCGCGTGGCCGATCTTGTCGATGAAGGTTTTGCGGTCGCCGGCAAACGGCGGGATGGGCCGTTGGAAGATCTCGCCGGCCGTTTTGCGCTGCTTTTCGAACACGGATAAATCCCGCATCGCGACCGCGAGGTCGATCGTGGGGATGGGCACTTGCAGTTCCATCGCGCTTTGCGAGGTCCACATTCCAGTGCCTTTCTGTTTGGCCACATCCAGGATTTCATCGATCAACCGTTTGCCGGTCCTTTCGTCGACCTTGCCAAAAATTCGACCGGTGATCTCGATCAGGTAGCCGTTGAGTTCCCCTTGATTCCACCCGTCGTACACCTCGCGCAGCTCGCCGTCGCTCAAGCCTAGACCGCGTTTCATCAGGTCGTATGTCTCGGCCAGGAGTTGCATCACTGCGTACTCGATGCCATTGTGAACCATCTTGACGAAAT
>PLDO01000418.1 GCA_003136215.1 Bryobacterales bacterium | reverse complement strand
AACTGGGACCTGGCGGTGGCTGGCTTCGTCATTCCCATCACAGTGCAATGGTGGGCCACCTGGTATCCGGGCGCGGAACCCGGCGGCGGCAGCTACATCGCGCAACGCATGCTGGCCTCGAAATCCGAAAAGGACTCGCTCGGCGGCACGCTCTTTTTCAACGTCGCCCACTACGTCCTGCGCCCGTGGCCGTGGATTCTGGTCGGGTTGGCCTCGCTGATTATTTATCCCGAGCTGAGCGACATCCAAAAGGCTTTTCCCTATCTGGACCCGACCCTGGTGGGTCACGATATCGCTTACCCCGCGATGTTGCGGTTCCTTCCCGCCGGCTGGGTCGGGCTGATGCTGGGCGGCCTGATTGCCGCCAACTCGTCCACCATTCTCACCCACCTCAACTNNCCGAGGCCACCGAGAAGCACTACGTGCGGGCCGGGCGTTGCGCGACGGTGCTGCTGTTCGTCGGCTCGTCGAGCATGGTCTTCCTGCTCTCCACCGCCAAGGACAGCTTCAACCTGCTGCTTCAGGTGGGAGCCGGGACCGGCCTCCTGTATCTGCTGCGCTGGTTCTGGTGGCGCATCACGGCATGGTGCGAGATTGTAGCCATGATCAGTTCCTTCGGCGTGGCCATTGTTTTCCTGATTCTTTCCAAGAGCGGCGTGGTCTTCGGCTTCTCCGAGCAACTTCTCATCGGCATCGCGATCACTACCGTTTCCTGGATCGCCGCGGCATTCCTGGGCCCGCAGACCGACCCGGCGGTGCTGCTCAAGTTCTACGAAAAGACCCGCCCCTTCGGCCCCGGCTGGCGCCACATCCAGGCGATGGCCAGCGTCGCCGAAGTGGAAAGCGACAATATCCCGCTAGCGCTTACCGGCTGGACGATGGGAGTTACCATGATCTGGTCGGCGCTGTTTACGGTCGGCAATGTGTTGTACGGGCGAACCACTTATGCGCTGATTCTCGGCGGCATCTTCGCGATCAGCGGGTTTATCGTGATTCAGGTAGTCAGGAGACTGTGGAAGTAGGGGCAACTGGCCGATTGCCAATCGGCCGCAGGCTATCAGCCTGCCCCACAAAGTCACAGCAGGAGTAAGGCAATGGACAATTCTTCACGGCGCGACTTATTGAAACTGGCGGGGATGGCGTCGCTCGGCGCCGGCCTGGCACGCGCGCAGAGCGCCGGCGGCAAGAGCGTGGCGGATATGCCATTCCAGCCCAAAGAGACGATCCGCATCGGCGTCATCGGCACCGGCGGGCGCGGGAATTCGCTGGTGGATAACTTCAGCGTGGTTCCCGGCGTGCAGATCGCGGCGCTGTGCGACACCGTGAAGGACAAGGTGCTTCAGACGCAGGCCAAGTTGGACAGGGCAGGCAAGGCTTCGCAACCCATCGCGCTGTTTCATTCCGACGACCATGCGTTCGAAGGCCTGCTGAAGCGCGACGATATCGACCTGGTCGTCATCGCCACACCCTGGATCTGGCATGTTCCCATGGCTGTCGCCGGCATGAAGCAGGGGCACCACGTCGCCATCGAAGTGCCCGCGGCCCGCACCATGGAAGAGTGCTGGGACATGGTGAACACCAGCGAGAAAACCCAGCGGCATTGCATCCAACTGGAAAACTGCTGCTACGGCTACAACGAAATGATGGTTCTCAACATGGTGCGCGCCGGCCTGTTCGGCGAACTCACTCACGGCGGCGCCGCCTACAATCACGACCTGCGCAGCATCCTGTTCTCCAATGAGGGCGAAGGACTCTGGCGCCGCGCCGAGCACCTTAACCGGGACGGCAACCTCTACCCCACCCACGGACTTGGACCGGTGGCGCACTACATGGACGTCAACCGCGGCGACCGCTTCGACACGCTGGTCTCCATGAGTTCCATCTCGGCGGGCCTGCAGGAGTACCGCAAGCAGAAGCTGGAAGCCGGCGACCCGCGCCAGAAGGAAGTCTACAAGGAAGGCGATTTCAACGTGAGCCTGATCCGCACCGTGAAGGGACGCGTGATCGAGCTGGAGCACAACGTCAGCAGCCCGCAGCCCTACGACCGCATCAACCTGATCGCCGGCACCAAGGGCATCTTCCGCGATTATCCGGCGCGCGTCTACCTCGATGGGGCGCGGCGCGAGGCTTTCGAATCGCTCGACCTGTATAAGGAGAAGTACGAGCCCGCCTTGTGGAAGAAAATCGGCGATATGGCGAAGGAAATCGGTGGCCATGGCGGCATGGATTACGTGATGGCGTACCGCCTGGCGGAGTGCATGAAGCTGGGACTGGCGCCCGATATCGATGTCTACGATGCCGCCGCCTGGAGCGCGCCCATCCCGCTCAGCGAGGCCAGCGTGGCCAATGGCAGCGCCCCGCAGAAGTTCCCGGATTTCACGCGTGGCAAGTGGCAGACGCGCAAGCCGGTGTAGCTTCGCGTCATTTATCGATCTTGTCAGCGACCGGTCCAAAAGCCGTGGCAAAATAAGCCAAGCGTTAGAATGGATGCTCCTAGGCACAAATGCTCCAAACCGGTTATGGTCAGGAATACGACATGACAGGTGCGCGGCCGGCAGTCGATCTAGCACAGATCGTACAAAGGTCACGGCGCCTGTACGCGGCTCGCGTGGCGGGCACTGCGCTGGCGCCGCAATGGTGGACGGCGGTGCTCATTACCGCCGGTTCCAAGCAGCAAGCGGAGAGATATGAATGGGAACTTCGCCGGCGCGTGGCGGCCGGCAGAATTCCAGACGGCGTCTTGTACATGGTCGTACCGGACGTTGCGGATCGACGGATAGGCAGCGGGGGAGCGACTTTGAATGCCATCCGGTACCTGATCGCGGAACTCCTCTTTCAGGGGGATTGTGCGGGCCCCCCCATCGATCTCCGGGATTGGTGGTCCCGGCAGCGGGTGCTGCTGATCCATTCCGGCGGCGATTCACGAAGGCTACCGCAATACTCGGTCTCCGGAAAACTGTTTAGCGCAGTACCTGTCATGGCGCCTTGGGGAGAGGCCAGTACGGTTTTAGATGAAACGCTGGCCTTGTCCAGCGCCTGGGCGG
>PLDO01000462.1 GCA_003136215.1 Bryobacterales bacterium | reverse complement strand
GTGAACCGTATTGCCATTATCCGTCACCCCCAATATTCTTCCCCCGGCGCCAAGTTCTTCCGCAAGAAGTCCGTATTGATCTCCAGCCCGAGCCCCGGGCCTGCCGGCACTTTGAGCAGCCCGTTCCGCACATCGGGTGCGCTGCCGGCGGCCATTCCCTCGATGTACCGGTCGGGGCGCCCGAGTTGGCTTTCCGAACGGTAGAAGTTCTGGATGGACCCGCCGAAATGAGCGTTGGCATAGGTCAGCACGAGCGACCCGACGTTGTGCAGCGCCACAGGAATGCGAAACTGCGCGGCATAGTCGGCGATTTTGCGCGTGCCGGTGATCCCGCCCGCGAACGCCAGGTCGGGATGGACGATATCCACCGCCTGGTTGTCCAGGAATGGCTTGAATCCGCGAACCATTTCGAGCTTTTCCCCGGTGAGCAACGGCACGCGTGTGGAACGGCGCAGCGCCATCCACGCTTCGGAGAACGGCGGGTTGAGCGCGTCCTCGATGAACAGGGGGTTCATCGGCTCCACGGCCCTGGCAACCGCCATCGCGCTGGGCGTGTCGAGCTCGTTGTGGCAATGGACGGCGATGTCGATATCGTCGCCCACCGCTTCGCGGCAGTTGGCATAGCCGCGCGCCACGTTGCGGAGTTGCTGGGTGGTGAGCGTGGGCGCAAATCGGGCCGCGGGTACACCCAGCAGCGGGTCGATGCCGTTCTTGAAGGCGGTAAAGCCCTCGGGCATCGCTTTGATGCGCTGCGCCCAGTCGCGGCACGAGGCTTTGTCGAGCATGTTCAGGTTGAGGCCATGCGAGTACATGGGGATGGCGTCGCGGAACGGACCGCCCAGCAGCGTCGCCACCGGCGCGCCAATGATCTTCCCCGCCAGGTCCCACAGTGCCATGTCGATGCCGCTGATGGTCGGAATGTGCGCCATGTAGGTATGCATCAGCGTTGTCATATTGTGGAAGTGCACCTCGATCAGCAGCGGGTCCTTCCCGATCAGCAAACCTTTCATGGTTTCGATGCGCGCCCGCGCCATCGGCCCGGTGGCGCCCGCCTCGCCGTAGCCAGTCGGGCCGCTATCGGTGTCGATCCGGATGAGGCAATTACCGGCGATGTTGCGGATCGCCATGGCGCGCACGTTGGTGATCTTGACGCGATTCACGTTCGGCGCCGCCATTGCCCTGTAACGGGCGAACAGTCCGGCGGCAGGCAGCGCAACGGCCACCCGAAGGAGGTCACGGCGAGACAGCGATGTCATATGCATATTCCTTCCAGCCCGCACTATACACCTGCAATACGCAGTACCGCCAGGCCGAGCTTGGAATCGTCCTTGAGGGATCGCGTTTTCAGCGGGCTGGCCCCGGCAGGGCAAACGCGACATAGACGCCGCCCGTGGGATCCGTGGGTTTACCCTTTCCGCCGGTGGCATAAACCACCACGAACTGGCGTCCGCCCACCTCGTAGGTTGCCGGCGTTGCGTTGCTGGCGAAAGGCAGTGTGGTCTCCCATAAGAGCTTGCCGGTCTGCTTGTCGAACGCGCGGAATTTGCGGTCAAAATTGGTCGCCGCGATGAACACGAGACCTCCGGCGGTCACCACGGGGCCGCCGTAGTTTTCCGTGCCGGTATCTTTCATCCCCTGTTGCGCCAGTTCGGGATACTCCCCGAGCGGGATCTTCCACGCGTACTCGCCGGTGTTCAGGTTGATGGCATTCAAGGTTCCCCAAGGAGGCGCGGCGGCCGGATACCCCCCGGGATCGAGGAACTTATGGTACCCGGTAAAGCGGAATCTGGGAGCTTTCTCCGGGGCGTCGTTCGTGCTCAGTTCCTTGTTGACCCCACTCGTCATGTATTGCACCAGAGCGTTCAGGTCCGCTTGCCGGAGACTCGGGAAGCCGGGCATCCGGCCCGCGCCGTCGCGGACCAGTGCCGCCAGTTGTTGCGGGTTGCGCTTCGATCCGATACCGGTGAGCGCGGGGATCTGCGGCGGCGCTCCCGACATGTTGTCGCCGTGGCAGTTGGCGCAGTTGGTGAGGTAGAGCTGTTTGCCGGAAGCGCCGTCCTGGTTCTCCGCCATGCTGGAAGTCCAAGGCAGGTCGTTGGCGTTGACGAAGAGCAAGCCGGACTCGGGATCGAACGCGGAGCCACCCCACTCGGCGCCGCCATCGAAGCCGGGAAAGATGACGGTTTCGCGTCCCACGCTGAAGGGGACGAACTGCCCTTCGCTGCGCAGCTCGCGGAATCGGCCGAGCGCCCATTGGTGCGCCTCCGGCGTGCGATTGGTGAGCATGTCTTCGGTGAGCAACTGGCGTGCGAAGGGCGCCGGCCTGGTGGGTAGCGGCTGCGTCTCCGCGGTGACTTCGCCAGCCAGCGAACTGCCCGGATACTTGCGGTATTCGATGGGGAAGAGCGGCTTCCCGTTGGTGCGATCGAAGAGGTAGACCCATCCCTGCTTGGTGGTTTGCGCTACCGCGTCCACCGGCTTCCCGTCGCGCTTGACGGTGACCAACACCGGCGGCGAAGGGAAATCGCGATCCCACACATCGTGCCTGACTCCCTGGAAGTGCCAGAGCCGCTCGCCGGTCTGGGCATTGAGGGCGATCAGACAGTTGGCGAACAGGTCGTCTCCCACCCGGTCCGCCCCGTAGAAATCGGTCGCCGCCGATCCGGTCGGAACGTAGACGATTCCCCGCTTCTCATCGACGGCCATGCCCGCCCAGTTGTTGGCCGAGCCGCTGTAGGTCCAGGCGTCCTTCGGCCAGGTCTCGTAACCGTACTCGCCGGGATGCGGGATGGTGTGGAAGCTCCAGCGAAGCTTGCCGGTTCGCGCATCGTAGGCGCGGACGTCTCCGGGAGGCGCCGGCAGGGCTTCGGGCGTCCGGCCACCCACGATCAGCAGGTCCTTATAGATGATGCCGGGGCTGGTGAGAACGATCGACATGCGGGACGGATCGCGGCCCAGGCCCTCGCGCAGGTCGATCCGGCCATCTTTGCCAAAGCCCGGGATGGGCTTTCCGGTGGCGGCGTTCAACGCGTACACGAAGCTGTCGAGAGCGGAGAAGATCCTGCGGTCCGCTCCGTCGGACCAGTAGACTACCCCCCGGTTCGGGCCTCGCCCCGCGGTTCCCGGGTCGAAACGCCAGAGTTCCTTGCCCGTTGCCCCTTCGAGAGCAATCGCTTTGTGCTTCGGGGTGAGTCCGTAGAGCACACCCTCCACCACAATCGGTTGGGTCTGGGAAGCGCCCGGACCATCGGCCGTATCGTATGTCCAAGCCACCGTGAGGCGGCTGACGTTCGATCGATCGATCTGCTTCAGCGACGAGTAGCGGGTACCTGCCGGATTGCCGCCGTAGGCCGGCCAGTCACGCCCGCTGCCTCCGGGGGTTGTATCGGCGGCATGAAGCGCCGCCATCATGGCAAGGGCTGCGAAGCCCCATATTCTCTGAGTGGGCACATCCGACCATATGCCGTCCTGCAAACCGCTGTCAATTGGGGCAGGGACTCGGACCCTTTGCGAGTGGAACGGGAGGTTGCCTTTCACAATATTTGTCCGGAGGATTTCCCGCACGCAGCCGCTTTTTGTTAGCATCAACGATGTAATAACCTGATAGTCCGATTTAGGAGTGCAACTCATGGCCAGCGTATCGGAATCGAATTCCCCCACCCGGCGCGCCTTCCTCGGCGCGACCGCCCTCACGGCGGCGTCTTATAACCGCGTGCTCGGCGCCAATGACAAAATTGGCGTGGGCTTCATAGGCTTCGGCCTGATCGGTAAACAGCATGTTACCGACTTCAAGAAGTTCGACGACGTCGAACTAGCCGGCATGTGCGACGTCTACAAGCCCCGCCTGGAGGAAGGCCTTCAGTATATGGGGAACCCGCGGGCCAAGGGCTTCAGCGACTTCCGCAAGATGTTGGACGACAAGGACATCCAGGCGGTGGTGGTCGCCACCCCCGACCACTGGCACGCCCTGCTCACCATCATGGCCTGCGCCGCGGGCAAGGACGTCTACGTCGAGAAACCGATGACGGTGTTCAACGACGAAGGCAAGTGGATGGTCCAGGCGGCCCGCAAATACAACCGGATCGTGGTAGTGGGCACGCAGCGGCGCCATGGCAAGGGCGTCGGCGAAGCCAAGAAGGTGATCGAGAGCGGCTCGCTCGGCAAAGTGCATTCCGTCCGGATGGCGTCCTACCGCAACATCTATCCGGGATTCGGCAAGACGAAGGTGGAGGACCCACCGTCGAATTTCGACTACGATATGTGGCAAGGGCCGGCGCCCAAGCGGCCGTACCAGGCGCATCGCGGCCTGTATCATTTCCGCTGGTTCTGGGATTACTCGGGCGGACAGATGACGAATCTGGGCGCTCACATGATCGACCAGATCCTGTGGATCATGAACGTCAAGGGGCCGACCCAGGTGCAATGCGGCGGCGGGCGCTTCGCGCTCGAGGACGACGGCGAGACGCCCGATACGCAGGACGCGGTGTGGACGTTCCCCGGTTTCACCATGACCATGGCCATCCGCGAGGCCAACGCCATGCGCGGCGACCCGGCGACGCGCGGACAACTGTATCAAGGCACCAAGGGCAACCTGGTCCTGAGCGGCGCTTATGAAGTGATCCCGGAGATGAAAATCGATCCCGTCAACGATATCCCGCGGTTCATGGGCCATCCCATCGGCGGACCGGTCTACACCGACGTCAAGCCCGAGCCCTGGATTCAGCCGTCCAAAGGCGGCGTGACCTCCGATGCCCGGTACGGCACCGGCGGCGAAGACACCATGGCCATGAACGAGCGCAACTGGATAGACTGCATCCGCTCGCGTAAGCGCCCCCTGTGCGAGGTGGAGGACGGGCATCGCGTGGCCGTGACGTGCAACCTGGCGAACATGTCCATGCGGCTCGGCCGGGCCATTCACTGGGATCCGGAGAAGGATGCGGTGGTCGGCGATAAAGAAGCCGCCGCCATGTGCTTCCGGCCCTATCGCGCACCCTGGGACGGAGTGCTGAGGAGCATCGTCAAGGTATAGCGTTACTGAGAACTGGAATGTGGGGCAGGATGGCATCCTGCGCGCGACCCGGGGGTACCCCGGTCTACTATCGGTGTCCGGGCACGGGACCAAACGCCAAGAGGCTGATTGAACAATCGGCCGCAGCCTGACAAACTGCCCCACATCGACCGCGAGGACAATATGCAGAACACGTATCTCCAGTGGGTTATCGAGAATACTGCCACCAAATGGTGGCACGACTCCGCGGAAGCGGCGGAACTGGATCTTGCCCTGGCGCGCGGCGCCGTGGGCGTCACCACCAATCCATACCTGGGCAATGTGGCGCTGAACAAGGACCGGCAGTTGTGGGCCCCCGCCATCGAAGAGGTGCTGGCGCAAAAGCTCCCGCCGGAAGCCAAGGCGGAAGCGCTGATGCGCATCGCTGTGACCAATACGGCGGAAAAGCTGCTGCCGCAATACCATGGAGTCCTGGAACCGACGGGATTCGTCTGCGCGCAGGTGAATCCGCTGCGGGCCGGCGACCGGGAGTGCATGCTGGCCATGGCGAACCGTTTTCACAACTGGGCGCCGAACATTGCGGTGAAACTCCCGGCTACCGGCGCGGGGCTGGACGTGCTGGAAGATTGCGTTGCGGCGGGGATCACTGTCGCAGCCACGGTCAGTTTCACGGTGCCGCAGGCGGTGTCGATCGCCGAGCGCCACCGGCAAGGGATCGCGCGCGCCAGAGCCAAGGGTATCGAACCGGGAAGGTGCTTCGCCGTGATCATGATCGGCCGCCTGGACGACTACCTGCGGGAAGTGTCCCACGACAATCAGGCCCCGGTCAGCGAATCCGACATCCGCCAGGCTGGACTCGCGGTCACCAAGCGGGCCTATGCGATCTACCGGGAGCGCGGCTACGAAGCGATCCTATTGGTGGCGGCCCTGCGGGGCGAATATCATTTGACCGAACTGGCCGGGGCGGACCTCATCATGTCTATCGCGCCCGCCTTCCAGGCGCCTTTTGTATCCAAGGAGTTCCCGCGCGAGGTGAGGATCGATGCCCCGGTGCCCTCCGACGTCATCGAGAGGCTTAGCCAGATGCCGGAATTCTTGCGGGCCTACGAGCCGGATGGCATGTCCGCGAATGAATTCGTGGGCTTCGGACCGACCCAACGCACCCTCTGCCAGTTCTGCGACGTAGGCTGGAAACTGATGGAGAATCTTAAATAGATGACGCCGGTCGAGGTTCCCAAAGTCGGCAACACCGTCGAAGAGGTCATGGTCGGGGAATGGCGGAAGCACAAGGGCGACAAGGTGACCGCCGGAGAGATCATCGTCGAAATCGAGACGGATAAGACCACATTCGAGATCACCGCCCCGGTGAGCGGAACCATCCTGGAGGTGTTCTTCACCCAAGGAGCGCTGGTGCCCGTGTTCACCAACCTGTGCACCATCGGCGAGCCGGGTGAAATTACCGAAGCTCCTGCCCCACTCTTGGTGGCGCAGGCGCTTCCGCCTGCGAACCATAATCTTTCACAGGTCCTCAGCCCGCCTCCGGCCAATCGTGCAGCCGGTGCGGAGCCACCATCCGCCGTCCTCAGCCCCAGAGCGCGACGATTCGCCGGCGAGCACAACTTCCGGCCAGGGCCGATCGCAGGTTCCGGACCCGGCGGCAGGGTGCTGGAAGCCGATCTGCGCGNNCGTCGGCCGCCGCCGCCGGGCTGTTGTCTCTCCGCGCGCAATTCAAAGCTTCCCGGGAATCGTCGGGCATTACCATCGGCGATATGGTTCTTTTCTGCGTGGCCAAAGCGCTCGCGGAAGCGCCGGCGCTGAACGCCGAGTTCATCGATGGCCGGATCGTGCGGCACGCCGAGGTCAACCTCGGCTTCGCCTGCGACACGGATCGGGGGCTCTTCGTTCCGGTGGTGAAGCAATGCCAGAAGCTCACCCTCGCGGAGCTTTCCGCCAAAGTCCGGCAACTGGCGGAACAGGCTGTGAAAGGAACCGTCGCCACCGATGACCTGAGGGGCGCGACGTTTACCGTCAGCAACCTGGGAAACCTCGGTATCGAGTGTTTCACCCCGATTCTCAACCCGCCGCAGGTAGCGATTCTCGGCGTGGATGCCATCCAGCTCAAGCCGGTGCGCAAAGACGGAGGCATGGCGATCATCGACTCGATCGGCCTGTCGCTGACATGCGACCATCAGGTGATCGACGGCGCACCGGGGGCAAGATTCCTGCAGATCCTCACCCGCAAAATCGAACAGGTGGAATCGCTGTTCGCTATGAGAACGTAATCGAAATGCCAAAATCCATCGTTATTGAACCGGAAAAAGTATTTGCCAGGAGCGCCATCCATTTTTCGGATATTCCAGTCAACGCCTACCGAACGGATCTGGGGGCGTTCTCGGTGTCCGAACTGCTGGCCATATGGGAGGACATGTGCGCCATCCGCGAGTTCGAGACCGTCCTCAATGAGATCAAGCTCAAAGGGACGTATCGCGGAATTACATACAACCACGCCGGTCCCGCCCATCTTTCGATCGGGCAGGAAGCGGCCGCCGTCGGCATGGCCTTCGCACTGACTCCCGACGACCACATTTATGGCTCGCACCGCAGCCACGGGGAGATCCTCGCCAAGGCATTCTCCGCCATCCGTCAGTTGACCGACGCGCGTTTGCTGGAGATCATGCGAGGCTACCGCGACGGAGCCATCCTCGGCCCGCTGGAGACGCGATACTCCGGCGGGGTCCGGGATCTCGCGTTCCGCTTCTTCGTCTACGGCGCCTACAGCGAGATCTTCGCCCGCGAGACCGGGCTGAACCGCGGATTGGGCGGCTCCATGCACGCGTTTTTCCCTCCCTTCGGCATCTACCCCAACAACGCCATCGTCGGCGGGTCCGGTTCCGTCGCTCCCGGCGCAGCACTCTTCAAGAGAGTGAATCGCAAGCCGGGCATCGTGGTGGCCAACATCGGCGACGCCTCCTTCGGCTGCGGTCCGGTCTGGGAAGGCATCACGTTTTCCAGCATGGACCAGTACCGCATGCTCTGGGATCAGGCGCTGGGCGGGGGCCTGCCAATCCTGTTCAACTGCATGGACAACCATTACGGGATGGGCGGGCAGCCGTGCGGCGAGACCATGGGCTGCCGGTTCATCGCGCGCATCGGGGCGGGGGTGAATCCCGAGCAGATGCACGCCGAGCGGGTCAACGGGTACGATCCGCTGGCCGTCATCGACGCTTTCCGGCGCAAGAAGCGCGTACTCCTGGAGGGCAAAGGGCCGGCGCTCCTGGATACCATCACCTACCGGATCAGCGGCCACTCGCCATCGGATGCATCGAGCTACCGCGCGAAGGAAGAAATCGAGGCTTGGGGGCACGCCGATTCCATCGACGCTTTCCGCCGCGAGATGGCCGAGAGCGGCGCCGTGGCGGCGGACCTGCTCGATTCCGCCAGAGATCGCATGCGGACTTTGGTCTTCGAGATGTTCCAACTGGCGGCGGATCTGGAAACCAGCCCCCGGATCCCCATCGATTCGGAACTGATCGGATCCGTCATGTTCTCCAACCGCAAGGTGGAGAAGTTCGACGACCGCGCTCCCGAGCTTTTGCAGAACCTGGCGGACAATTCCAGAGTGCAGCAGATTCGCGGCAAAATCCGCACCCCGCTTCACGAGGGAAAGCCGGTCCCGAAGATGAAGGCGTACAACGTACGCGATGCCATTTTCGAGGCGATGCTGCACCGCTTCTCCATCGACCCGACGATGGTCGCCTTTGGGGAAGAGAACCGCGATTGGGGCGGCGCTTTCGCGGTATATCGCGGGTTCACCGAGTTGCTGCCGTATCACCGTCTGTTCAATTCGCCGATATCGGAAGCCGGCATCGTGGGCGCCGCCGTCGGCTATGGGCTGGAAGGCGGCAGAGTGGTCGCGGAACTGATGTATGCCGACTTCATGGGCCGCGCCGGAGACGAGATCTTCAACCAGCTCTCCAAATGGCAGGCCATGTCCGCCGGGCAACTGCCCCTGCCCGTCGTCCTGCGCATCTCCGTGGGCGCCAAGTACGGCGCGCAGCATTCGCAGGACTGGACCGCGCTGGTGCACCACATTCCCGGTCTCAAAGTGGTCTACCCGGTGACTCCCTACGACGCCAAGGGCATGATGAATTCGGCCCTCGCCGGCACCGATCCGGTGGTCTTTCTGGAGAGCCAGAAAATCTACGACTTCGGCGAGATGTTCGTCGAGTCCGGCGTCCCGGAGGGCTACTACGAAATCGATCTCTCGGAACCGTCCGTCAAACGCCCGGGACGGGACTTGACCATCATCACGCTAGGCCCCGCCCTCTACACGGCGATTGCCGCCGCAGACGATCTTGCCGCCCAATTCGGACTGGCCGCCGAAGTGATCGATCTGCGGAGCGCCAACCCGTTGAACTACGCTCCGCTGGTGGATTCGGTGCGGCGAACCGGAAAGGTGCTGCTGCTGTCCGACTCCGTGGAACGCGGCAGCGTGATGCAGACGGTCGCGTCGGACCTGACTCAACTGGCGTTTGACTACCTGGATGCGCCGCCGGTTGTGCTCGGCTCCAGAAACTGGATCACCCCGGCGGCGGAATTGGAAGCCTCGTTCTTTCCCCAGCCGGGATGGCTCCTGGATGCGATCCACGAGCGCATTCTCCCCCTGAAGGGTTATCGTCCACGGACCAATCAGACGCTGGAAGAGCTGGCCCGGCGCTCCAGATTGGGCATATAGCCCTTTGGCATGCTTCGCTGGGGCAGGCCACGCAGCGCTGGGCAGGGGCGAGTTTCGCTCGCTTGGCAGGCATGCCCCACCAATGCAGGCACGCGACTCGACTTGGTGGCGCAGGCGGTTCCGCCTGCGAGAAACTTGTCCCACTAGATTTGCGGCGCAAATGGCCAATCCCCATGGACAGGCCGGGAGGCCTGTCCTACTGCGTCAGGTGAGTCTGCAGATTGCGCAGCGACTCGCCGATCGCGCCCAGGCCGAAAGCCCCAACCGGCGGATCGGCGATCTTGTCCAACATCTGTTGGTGAACGCGGATGAACAGGGACGTGATCTCCTTGTCGCGCCATCCGCGGTCGGTCTCTTCCTGTAGGATTTCCAGAGCCCGGGCGCTGGAGTAGGCCTGCTTATAAGGCCGCGGATGGGTCAGCGCGTCGTAGATATCCACCACTTGCAGGACGCGCGCCAGCAAGGGGATTTCGGTTCGACGTAAACCGTCGGGATACCCCGTTCCGTCCCATCGTTCATGGTGATTGCGGATCAACGGCAGTACCCCGCGCAGCGGTTTCAGCGGACCGCAGATCTCTTCTCCGCGCACCGGATGGGCGCGCATGATTTCCCACTCTTCCCCAGTCAGTTTGCCCGGTTTGAAAAGCACCGAATCGGGGATGCCCACTTTGCCGATGTCGTGCAGGTAGCCTCCGATATAAAGCAAGAGGAGGCTCGCACTGTCCAACCGCATGGCCACCCCAAGAGCCACACCCGAGAATGCCAGACGCTCGCTGTGACCCGCCGTATGGTAGTCCCTTTGTGCCACCAACCGGGCAAGGGCGTACAGGACGCCCTCCATTTCGCCGAACGGCAGGGCGCTCACCAGCGGAGCGTCCGGCCTTGCCACGTCAGCTAAGTCCGGATGGATTGGGCGATCGCGGACCGCAGCGGGTCCGCCAACGGTGCGCGCCTGTAAGTGCGAAGCCGATTTGTCTCCGTTTCGGTTCATTTGCTAGCCTTTATATCGGCAGCGTTTCTGAAAACAACACGCCTCTAGGTCGAAATTTTGGCGAACTTAACGTCTCACCACCGTGAGCGCCCGCCACGCCGAGTTGCCGGCCGCATCGTAGGCACGCACCGTAATCGCATTGGTTCCAACCAGCAGTGGAATGTTCGCCGACCAGGACGTCGTCCCCGCCGCCACCCCCGCGTCACCCGTCGAGTTGGTCCATTTGACCGCCGTAACCGCCACGTTGTCGCTGGCCACCCCGCTGACCGCGATGGCCGAAGCGGTGGTCGAGGTGATGGTCAATCCCGGCGCCTGGATTTGTAACGAGGGCGCGGTAGTGTCCGGCGAACTCGGTGGCGCCGGAGTGGGTGCCGGAGTTGGAGTCGGAGTCGGTGCTGGAGTCGGAGTCGGTACTGGAGTTGGAGTTGGAGCCGGAATGGGGGCCGGATTCGGAGGCGGCGTTGGCGTGGCCGCTACGTTGCTTCCGTAGAGCGCGCGAATCCCGGCAATATCGTCGTCGGTCAGCCCCGTCGCCTGTTTGTAGTAGGGATACATCACCGCTCCCGGGCGGTCGGAGTGCCCCAACCCGAGCGCATGTCCGGCCTCATGCAGCGCCACCGAGTAGAGGTCCACATTGCCCCCGCTGCTCCACGGCTCATCGGCATCCAGGTGCAAATCGCCGGCGATCGGCTCGGGGTTCGGCGGAGCGGGATAAAAGGTATGCGCCAGCACTCCGCCCGGACCGTCGAATGGGTAGCCGTCGCCATGCGCACCACTGGCGAATAGGATGTCCAGCGTCCGGGCGTCCCCCTGCTCCTCACTCGGCGAGAGAGTGAAATTGGCGTACAGGGTCCACTCCCGCAGCGCCCGTTCGATTTCGGATTGGGCCGTGGCCGCATCCATTTTCGCGGTCAGGGAGCGGATGAAGTAGTGCAGCGCCACGTTGCCGCCGGCATCCTTCGGCCAACCGCTGCTCACCAGCACGTACTCCCCCACCGGGCCGGCCACGGTAGCCGCTCCGGCGCAACCCGCCAGCGGAATCCCTGCAGCCAGTTCGGGCGATGCGGGCATGATATAGGCCACGTCGTCGCACTCCGCCAGGGCGCCAAGGGCGCTGTACGCTCCGGAAACCACCAACTGCCCGGGAAGCAGCCCGGCGTTTTCCAGCACGTCGAAGCCGCGCGCGCTCGTTTCCTCGCGCACTCTCGCCATATCCACATCCGGATAGAACACCACCAGCAGCGCTCCCGTAACCTGGTCCGCCAGCAGGGGGCTGATCTTGCTGCTCGCCTCCAGCGCGTCCGCCGAAAGCACGGGCAGCCCTTCCAGATCGGGCGTCGCCGGCGAGGCGACCATGAGCGCCGCATCCGGCACATATTGCAGCACCCGCATGCCGCGCCGCTCCAGTTCCCGAAGCATCTCCGGACCTGGTTCCGTGGGGAATCGCAGCAGGAAGTGCGTGCCGCGCCCGTGCGGCGGCAACATTCTGGCAGGCCGGGCGCCCGCCGCTCCCACTTTCAAATGAACCACCGGCTGCGCCCAGACACACGAAACCATCAGGAAAACAGCCACTGGAACGGCCTTGGAGAATGTCATGGCTTAAACTCTGACTACCCTCTTCGGCTCGTTAGTGATCGATTCCCGCTCCAGACGGCAAATTCTTGCCGTTAGGTGAGAATTTCTTGCCGCTTCCCCCACTTCCTGAGACAGACTAGGATGAACCACTGTGCGTGTGTCTTGGCGCTCGCCGTCTGCTCCCCCCATGCGTGGGGAGCCGATGCCGCGCGTGTAACGTATCAAGTCGAGACCGTGGCCGGCAGTTCGCGCATCGGCGACGGCGGCCCGGCACTGGCCGCCCAATTCTCCAACATCCAGGGAATCGCCATCGATCGCCTGGGCAATCTCTACCTCTCCGACACCGATAATCACCGTGTCCGCAAGGTGTCCGGCGGCGCCGTCACCACCATCGCCGGCACCGGCGTCGCCGGTTTCAGCGGCGATGGTAAGAGCGCCCTGAACGCGCAGCTCAATTTCCCCTATGGGCTGGCTCTCGATTCCGCCGGCAACGTCTACGTGGCCGATCTCGGCAACCAGCGCGTGCGCCGCATCGGCACCGACGGTATCATCACCACCGTCGCCGGCACCGGCCGAAAGGCCTCCTCTCCCGATGGCGCCGCTCCCACCGATACGTCGCTGCTCTCGCCGCGCAACGTCGCCGCCGATACCGCGGGCAACCTGTACATCGCCGAGTTCGAAGGCCACCGCGTGCGCAAACTGACGCCTGGCGGGAAGCTTTCGACCGTCGCCGGCACCGGGGTCGCCGGGTGGAGCGGCGACGGCGGGCCCGCTTCCGCCGCCCAGATTAACTATCCGGCCGGCATGGCGTTCGATCGCGCGGGAGCGCTCTATTTCGCCGATTCGGGCAACAACGCGGTGCGCAAAGTGTACGCCGACGGCTCCATCGGCACGGTCCTCGGCCGCAACCCAGGCACAGCCCTGTATACCCCGCTGGCGGTCGCCATGGACCCTGCCGGAACCCTCTACGCCGCCGACTCCACCTTCGTGGTGCGCGCCTTCACCACCGGCGGCAAGTGGATCGGCTATGCCGGGACCGGCGTCCCCGGTTTCTCCGGCGACGGCGGCAGCGCTGCCAGTGCCGCGCTCAATTCGGTGAACGACCTGGCCGCCGACCTCAACGGCAACCTCTTCATCGCCGATGGCATGCGATTGCGCCGCGTGGACCCTTCGGGCAACATCGTCACCGTAGCGGGCGATGGCTACGTGCATTCCGTCGGCGATGGCGGGCCCGCCACCGCGGCGCAACTCTACCAGCCGTCCGCCCTGACCCTGGATTCCACCGGCAACCTGTTCATCGCCGACAGCGGCACCGAGCGGGTCCGCCAGGTGACGCCGGACGGCGTCATAACCACCCTGGCCGGCACCGGAGTCGCGGCGTGGGGAGCCGCCGACGGGAGCCCATCCAGCAACGTCGCGCTCAACACACCCATGGGCGTCGCCATGGATTCCTCCGGTGATGTACTCCTGGCGGACACCTACAATCACCGCGTCCTGCTGGTTACCCCGGCGCGCGCCATCCGCGCGGTAGCCGGCACTGGGACGAGTGGCGCCAGCCCCGAAGGCACCCCTCCGCTGTTGGCGCAATTGCGCGGGCCGCGCGCCGTTTGCGTGGACCGGAGCGGCAACCTGTATGGCACTCTGTACCTCGTGGACACCAGCAACCACCGCGTCCTGCGCCTGTCTCCCGGCGGAACGCTGCAAACGGCGGCCGGCAACGGTTCGCCGGGCAACGCCGGCGATGAGGGCGCGGCGCGCCTCGCCCAGTTGGACACCCCCAGCGCCTGCGCCACCGATTCCGCCGGCAACCTGTTCATCGCCGACACCGCCAACCACGCCATTCGTAAGGTGAACCCGGCTGGGGTGATTTCCACCGTGGCCGGTGCGGGCATCGCCGGCTCGTCCGGCGACGAAGGCGCGGCCACCGGCGCCCGTCTGGCTTCGCCGCACGGCGTCGTGGCCGACGATATGGGGGACATCTTCATCGCCGACACCGGCAACCATCGCATTCGCCAGGTGACGCCGGATGGCGTGATCCACAGCATCGCGGGCAGCGGCGCGCCAGGCTTCTCCGGGGATGGCGGTCCCGCCGCCGCCGCGCTGCTCAACGGCCCGCAAGGGCTGTTCCTGGACGGCGCGGGCGACCTCTACTTCGCCGATACCGGCAACAACCGCATACGCCGCCTGGTGCCGGACTCGGTGGCGCCTGCCCCGGTGATTCAGCCGGCTGCCATCACCGTAGTGAACGCCATCAGCCTGGGCGAGGGTGCGGTGGCGCCGGGAGAGATCGCCGCCATCTTCGGCGTGGGTCTCGGGCCGGACGCGGGAGCCACCGGCGCCTTGGACCCGCAGGGCGCGCTCCCCGGCACGCTCGACGGCGTCGAGGTGCGCTTCGACGGCACGCTCGCGCCCGTCTTTTACGCGCAAAGCGGGCAGGTCAACGTGCAGGTGCCCTACGCGGTAGCCGGCAGCGATTCGGTGAGCGTGGAAGTGCGCTATCAGGGGAAAGTGGCGGGTGCGGCGAGTGTGCCGGTAGCGCCCTCCGCGCCCGCCATGCTGGCCCTGGCCTCTAATGCCGATGGCTCGCCCAATGCCGAATCCGCGCCCGCGGCGCGATCCAGCTGGATGACCTTCTATGCCACCGGCGAAGGCCTCACCGACGGACCGAATCTCGCGGGGATACCGGCGCAAGCGCCCTACCCGCATCCGCTGCTCCCCATCGCTTTGACCATCGCGGGCGTGGATGCCGAAATCCTCTTTGCCGGCAGCGCCCCGGACATGATTGGAGTGCTGCAAATCGACGCACGCGTCCCCGCGGGGTTCGTGGCCCCGGGAGAAGCCACGGCCGCTCTCACCATAGGGACCGCCAATGCACCGCCGGTCACCATCTGGCTGAAGTAGGTGGCATAAGGCTCCGCCTTGTGCATCCGAGCGCAGCTCGGNNAAGACCTTCCACCAGTTCGGCGTCTATGGCGAAGCCGTCATCACCCTGCTCACCGTGCAGAACACCGTGCGCGTATCGCGCGTGGTGGTGATGCCGCCCGCGCTCGTGCTGGAACAACTCGCCGCCGTGCTGGAAGACATCCCGCCCGCCGCCGCCAAGACCGGNNTGAAGCCTCTTGCCTGACACCGCCGTGGCGGCCATCCGGGAACGGCTGCTGCCGCGTGCGTTCCTCATCACGCCCAACGTTCCGGAGGCCGAAGCGCTCACCGGCCTGACCATCCGCACCCTGGAGGACATGCGCGGCGCCGCCCGCCGCCTGTGGGAATTGGGCGCGCGCGCCGTCCTCATCAAGGGCGGACACCTGGAGGGCGACGCCACCGACCTCCTCTTCGACGGCACCCGGTGGCACGAATTCCCCGCGCCGCGCGTAGCCACGCCTCACACCCATGGCACTGGCTGCACTTACTCCGCCGCAATTACCGCCGCCCTGGCCCGCGGACTGGCCCTGGCCGATGCGGTGGCGCTCGCCAAACGCTTTATCCATGAGGCGATTCGGACCAACCCCGGGCTCGGCAAGGGTTCCGGACCGGTCAACCATCACGCGACGGTCGAGTGAGCCGCCGTCGTCATCCAGCTACTTCCTTGGCGAATTCTTGGGCCGCCTTCGCGATGGAGAGCGGGCTGCCGCTCACAATTGCGCTGCCTACGCTCAACCCGGCGGCGGCTATGGAAATGGCTTTCGATACCGCCTCCAGGTGGCCCAACTGGGTCTTCGCCTCTTTTGCGACGTCTTTGATCTTGGCGAGATCCGGCTGAATCGATTCCAGGATTGCCTTGATCGCATCGGCCGTGAAGTCGTGGGAGACATCTTCCAGATCCTGGGCTTGCTGCCTCAGCAGCGCCTGCTGTTCCAGCGGTGTCTCCGCGGAAAACTGATCGCTCAGCAGAAACTGATCGAGGGCCAGCGACAGGCCGTGGAAGAGGTGGGCCAGTTCGAGCGCTTCAGATGCTGGATTTATCGGATCGCGTAGTGGTTCTGGCGGCATTTCAAACTCCAAACGTGATAAGAACTAGAATGCCTTCTGGATCTGTGGGATGAGTGCCTGAAGCTGGGTGGCGTATGGGCCAAGCATGCCGGGTACTTCTTTGGCGGTGAGTTGATGCGAACTGGCCGCCAGCTCTTTGAATCCCTTGGAGAGTGCCTCAAGAGCGGAAACCAGGCACCGCGCCGACGCGCGTTTGGCCTCCAAGGCAGCCTGATCGGCATTCCACCTGTCATCCAGCATCAGTTTGGCCTCGGGCGATAGCGGGTTCTTGGCGGAGTTCTCTTTCGCAAAGCGCTGATACCGGACCGCAAGCTCGTCCTGCTCACTGGCTAATTGCGTGTCGATGTAAACATCCTGCACGATAGTCCTCAGCGCATTCGCCACCGTGGGAATGTTTCCACTGACCTTCGTAAGATCCTTGTCCAACTGCTTCTGCTGGTATCCTGCCGTAGCGGCGGTCGTCAAGACCCTCGCGATGGATCCCAAGGCGGTTTGCGTCGCCGAGTCTGCTCCGAAAGCCGCACCGGTCTTGGCAAGCAGAGTCTCCGCATCGGTTCCAGCCTTCGCGCTCCCAAACGACGCCAGGGAATTGATGGCGCTGAAGTAGTCCGAGAGTATCTTCGCGGCGGCCACGGCGCCGGCGGCTTGCGTGCCGATCTTCTTGCAATGTGGATCGCTGACGGCTGGAGGCTGAAAGGTTCCAAAATCCACCCTCGAATTGACTTCTCTCAGGCAGGACAACTCCATATCGTTGAACACTGGTTTGGCGGAGGTCAGTGTAGCCGCGGCGGAGCCGGTGAATTTGGATACCGCGTCGGGCGTGACACAGCCTGCCAGCGATAGGTTGAGGATAGCGATACCCATCCCCATGATGCGTGCGCGCGTAAGTGTCAACGGTCGCTCCCTTGTCCTTCAGGTAACGGAGAGTACCACTGTTTCTCGGGGATGGTCAACCGAAATAGATCGTTGGAATTACCCCATCTGGTCGCCGCACATCTCGAGCACTTCGATGGCTTCCAGGCAGCCCTGTGCGACGCTGTTGGTGGAGAGCGCCATCACATCCTCGATCGGCGTCACCACGTCCGGACCTTTCCACTGCACGCCCGCCATCCGCGGAACGCGCACCCCGCTCCACGCCTTCTTCGCATAGGCAGCGTTCTTCGTCAGCGTGTACAGGTACCCCGAAAGCCTTCCCGGACGCGCGTACCGGCCGTCGGAGCCCTCCGTGCCGGTCGTCTTGTCGCGCTCGATCACGTCGCGCCGCGCCGTGTGCAGGCGGCAATACTGCTCCCAGGCCTTCCGCCATCCGGCGTGGTCGACCAGCGTGTTCAACTCAAACACCACCTCGCCGCCGCCCATGATGGTGGCCAGGTTGTAGGTGCCCACCTGCTCTTCCAGCGCGTACAGCTTGCCGGTCTTCGGATCGTACCCGTAAAGCTGGTCGGGTCCGGTGAGGAAGCCGAACGGCATGGCGGCGATGGAATCCATCCCGGCGGCGATCTTGTCGCGCCATTTGGTGTCGCCCGTGCGCTCCCATTCCGTCATCCAGTTGCCGGCGAACGCCAGCCAGTCGGGACCGCCGCGCACGCGCCCCGGATATGGTATCGGCTTGGTTAGCGGCGACGCCAGGCGCATCGGGTCAATCTCGGTCGCTTTGTAGTCCGCGTTCACCACCTCGCGCATCAGGTCGCCCGTGCGTTCGTCGGTGGTCGTGTAGTAATGAAAGCGGCGATACGCCGCCTGGCTGATGCGCGCTTCCTTGGCGCCGCAGCCCCAGTGCCGCACGTTGTGGCGCGAGCCGAGCATGGCGAACCGCCCCAGGTGATACGTGTCCACCTCGCCGGTGTGGCGCGTCATGGCTTCGGCCATGCGGAAGGCGTCGGCTCGCCCGGTGCGCAGGAACGTGTACCACAGCCACATGTCCGTGCCCAGTTCGCTGTTGTCCCAGGCGAAACCGCCGATGTCGTAGCGCCACTCGTGCCGCGCGCCATCGTGCTGGTGCATCACGTCGCCGTAGTTCCAGAAGCCGTACCAGTGCCGCTGCTCCACCTCCTTGCGATAGAACTCGAACGCCGCGTCCAATTGATCTTCCAGCGCCTTCTTCGCCGCCGTGGATCGGTCCGGCAAACTCCAGATGCCGAATACCTTCGCCGCGTGCACGTGCTCCGGCGGCGCCACCAATAGCGGCGGTTCCTGCGCCAGCCTCGAGTGCATCGCTGTCTCCGCCTTGGCGGGCACGGCGCCCGTCGGAAAGAGCGTCATCTCGCTGGTGCGCGCCACGCCGTGCGGCGTGCTGAAGCCCGGCTGCACGTCTTCGTAGCTGGAATCCAGACCGTGCGCCCGAGTGTCGTAATGCCGCAGGTCCATGGCGGGCGCTTCCGGCGACCACAGCCAGACCCGCAGTTCGGCGGCCGCCGCCGTGGCGTTGCGCACTTCGAGCGACGCGGGGTACGACTGCCAGAAGTTCTTCACTCCCACGGCCAGCCCGCCCGAGACATCGCCCGCGAACACCAGGCCGCTCGCCCGCCGCCCCGCGATGGCGTCCAGCCAGCAACTCTGTGGGTTGGTGCGCTTCTGGATGGTGAATCCGTCGGCCGTGGTCTGCGCCAGCTTGAAATCGTCCCATACCGCCCAATCGGCGATCAGCTTTTGCCCGCGCGCGTTGAACGTCTCCTTGTCGGCGATGCGCTTACCCGCGAGCTGGTCGGGATACGGGTTGCCATCCAGCTGAGCGCGCCCGCTCAGCGGCTGCACGGGTTCGCTCCATAGTCCGCCGCCCTCGCCCGAGAATCGCACGTGGCGATTGTGTGCCTGCTCGCGCATCGGCACGGCGAACGCCAGGCCGAGCCCCTTGATGAAGTCCTTTTCCTGATCGCCGTCGAAGACGATGGTGTGTACCAGGCGCACCGATTCCAGTCCCGAGTAGAAATACAGCCGCACCACAAAGGGCAGCCACTCGCGTGTCGCGTTCTTGTGCACGCCTTCGATTTTGACCACGGCGCGCACCGTCCCGGTCTGCTCCACCGTCACCTGCCTGACGCTGCCGGTGAACTCCGCGCCGCTGTCCAGCACGCAGACCAGCCTGCCGTCGCGCGCGACGACGCGCCCGTCAATCGTCATTGAGTCAATGAGAGAGGATCCGACGCGGCACCGTAGTTTTCCAGTGTCGATTTCGATCGGCCCACCTTCGGGCGCAGTGACTTTCAGGCTCCCCGCGGCGGGCATTCCCGGCGCCAGGCGGAACGGTCCCGCCGAGCCCGTGACGGTGGCGAACCCGGTGAACTTGATCGATCCGTCGGGCCACCAGGCCAGCGGCCACTGCTGGAGCGGCAGCGGCTTGCCGTCGTTCGCCGTGAGAGCGAACGTCTGCATGCGGCTCACGCTGCCACGCGCCCAAGGCACGCCCCAGCTCACGCCGACCTCCGTGCCCGGCCGGGCGCCGCCCAGCCAATTGATCGCTACACCATCTGCTCGCTGAGCGGCTGCTTGTGGCTCAAAGGCCGCAGTAGCGCCCATAATCCCGATAGCATCCCGTCGAGTGATTTTCATTGGAAAAACCTACTTGGCCACAGATGAACACAGATAAACACGGATAAGCAAAAAGGGGTTCTGTGTTGTCTGTGTTATCTGTGTTCATCTGTGTTCATCTGTGTTCATCTGTGGCTAATGATTCTTTCCACCGCTTCCTTGCAGCGCCGCGTGGTGTCCGCACTCGAATCCATGTGCGGCTCCAACGACACCGGACCCGCGTACCCAATCTCGTGCAGCCCCCGAAAATGCGCGGCGTAATCGATCAACCCCTCGCCCGCCGGCACCCACGTGGGGTAGGCCTCCTGGCCTGCCTTCTTGCGAATATCCTTCACGTGCACGTTGGCGATCCACGGCGCCACCACGGCGAATTCGTCCAGCGGATCGCGATTCTCCAGCCACGCCACATTCCCCGGATCGTAGTTGATCTTCAGCCCGGCCGAACCCGCGCGCGTGATCAGCCCCGCCGTCGCGCGCCCGCTATCGCACCAGCAGACCGGCTCCGGCTCGATCATCAGCGTCAACCCGTCGCCGCAAGCCCGTTCCCCCGCCTCGGCGAGCCACTCCACCACCTCGCCCGGCGGATTGGCGCTCGAAAACTCCGGCGCCGTGGCCTCGGTCGCCCCCGGCTTGTGGAATCCGAACACGATCAGCCCCGGCAGTTTCCAGCGGTGCGCCCACTCCACCGCCCGCGGATACACTTCGTCCATCTCGCGCCGGAACGTCGCCGCATCCTCCGTATTCTTGAACAGTCCGGGCGAGAGCGCCGTGATCTCCACGCCTTCCTCACGCGCGATGCGCTCCACTTCCAGCATCGCCGGGTCGCCGCACATCGGCGCGCGGGCCGCCGCCAGATTGCGAATCTCGTAGCGCCGCAATCCCAGCGACACGCCCACGCGAACCGCAACGGCAAAATCGCGCGCGATCTCGTCGCTGACAATGCCCAATTTCATCCGCACTCCACCGCCCGCCCCGTGCGCGCCGATTCGTACACCGCCGCCACTACCCGCAGATCGCGCACACCGCTCGCAATCGGCACCGGCGCGGGCCGCCCGTCGCGCACCGCTTCCAGAAACTGCAAGTGCTGGTTCAACGGGTTGGTGATGTCCGCGAACCCCGGGGGGGTGACCTCCATCTGCTGCTCTTCGCCCCANNGAGAGTTCCTCGCCATTGGTGCACCACGCTGTATCCAGGGTGAGCATCGCGCCGCTATCCAGTTCAAAGACGCCCACCGCCAGATCCTCGCCTTCCAGGCCGGGACAATGCAGATTGCGCGTGAAGCCGCTGGCGCGCACCACCCGCGCTCCCGTGGCCCATTCAAAGATGTGGACGTAATGCACCGCCAGCTGAATGAAGCAGCCGCCGCCGGTCTGCGCCACGCTGCCCCGCCAGTTGGGGTTGCCTGCCAGCGCCTCGTCCGACCACATCACGCCGCCCCTGTGCATCAGGCGCGCGTAGCAGTGTACGATGTCGCCCAGCCACCCCTGCGTCACCATATCGCGCAGATCGTGAATCAGCGGCTGGTCGAAATAGCTCATGTAAAGCCCCACCGTGCGCGTGGACAACTCCGCCGCGTGCGCGATGGCCTCTGCATCGGCCAGATTGGGCGCCACCGGCTTCTGCAACAGGACGTGCTTGCCGGCCCCGATCGCCGCCACCGCTTGCGGACGGTGGAAATGGTTGGGGCTGCTGATGATGACGGCGTCGATCTCGTCCGTCAAAGCCGCCGCAAAATCGATGGATGCGGCCGCCCCGGGAATGGTCTCCGCGGCCTTCTGCGCGGCGACGGGCGCGGCGTCGATACAGTTGACCACCCGCACCCAGTCCAGATCGCGGTAGACGCCCAGGTAGTGGGCCGCCATCCCGCCACATCCGACAAACGAAACGTTGATCATGTTTTCTCCGCGTCGGGATGCTTCTCCCGGGTGGCGTACAACGCCATCCACATGCCCGCCAGCGTCGCCGCCACCATGGCGAACGCCGTAACGGGCGTCACCTTGAGATACAGAATCAGCACGCCGCAGAACATCACGCTGGCCGCGATTACTTTGTCGGTGATCTCGCGCTCGCGGAAGAACAGCCATCCCGCAAACACGCTCAGCACGATCCCCGCGCGCTTGATGCTCACCGTGATCACCACCGGGATGTACGCGTAGCTCGCCAGTTGAAAGAGCAGCGACACCGCGTCGAACAGCCCCGCCAGCACGATCCACTTCGCGTTGCCCCTCGCCGCCGCGGCGAAATCGCCCTTCTGCGATTTGGCCAGCAGCCAGAACGAAAGGCACAGCCCCACGCCGTACGCGAAGCTCTCCGTGAACACATCGCTCATCTTCACCAGCTTCGCATCCAGCGGGTTGGTCAGCGAAAAGATCAGCGCCACAATCAGCATGTAGCGGCTGCCCTTGTATTCCAGCACCGCCTTGACGGGCGCGAGCCACCCCACCGCGAACAGTTGCCGGTGCATGGCCAGCGACCCCACCACGATCAACGCCACTCCCAGCAGCTTGATGGGCTCCGGCTTCTGCCCCAGAATGATGTACGTGCTCGGGATCAGGAACACCGGCGTGAAGGCCAGAAACGGAATGCACATCGAAAGCGGCGAAATCTGCAGCGCCCGGAAGTACAGCCACATCACGATGGTGATCAGCCCCACGTCCAGCACCAGGTAGATGAAAAAGGTCGGGACCGGCGCCAGTTGGAACACGCCGAACAACAGGCCGGCATCGCGAATGACCACCGGCTCGCCGCGCAGCATCTGCGCCAGCAGCACCAGGGCGAAAACCACCGCCACCGCGACGCGAATCCAGAAAGTGGCCGGAAACAGATCGCGCCCGTCGAGCGCGCGCTTCCGCCATACGTCGGTCATCACGTTGGTCACGGACATGGCCGCCGCCAGCAGCAGCCCGGCGGGAGCAAAACCCGGCGGCAGCGCGCCGCCTCCCATCACCTCGCCACCAGCTTCACCGGCCCCAGCATGCCCGCCGGCAGCGACCGCACGCTTACCATGTCCTGCGCCTGGAATTTGTCGCCGTATTTGGCAATCAGTTCCTTGTAGTCGGGCAGCGGTCCCTTGGCCAGCACGTTGAGGGCGAGATTGGCCACTATCACCAGAAGCGTATTCGCGCCCGGCTTCAGCAAGCTGGTGATCTCCACTTCAAACGGCGCCTTCCACACCGCTCCCGCCGCCTTGCCGTTGACGAACACCTGCGCC
>PLDO01000430.1 GCA_003136215.1 Bryobacterales bacterium | reverse complement strand
CTGGCGGTCGCCAATGATCAACTCGCGCTGCCCGCGGCCGATGGGGATCATGGCATCGATGGCCTTGATGCCGGTCTGCATGGGCTCTTTGACGGGCTGGCGCGCGACCACGCCGGGGGCGAGGCGCTCGACCGGGCTGAACTCGGTCGTCAGGATGGGGCCTTTGCCGTCGATGGGCACGCCCAGGGCGTTGACCACGCGGCCGAGCAGGGCTTCGCCCACCGGCACGCTCATGATGCGCTTGGTGCGCTTGACCTCGTCGCCCTCTTTGATTTCGGCGAAATCGCCGAGCAGCACCGCGCCCACCTGGTCTTCTTCCAGGTTCATGGCGATGCCCGCCACGTCGTGCGGGAACTCGATCAGTTCGCCCGCCATAACCTTTTCGAGGCCGTGGATTCTGGCGATGCCGTCGCCCACGGAGATCACCGAGCCGACCTCGGAAACATCGATGGCGCGCTCGTAGTTCTCAATTTCCTGGCGCAGAATACTGGTTATTTCGTCCGCTCGAATTTGAGCCATAATTCCTTCCGATTATCGTTCCGTGCTGAGGCGCCGCCCCAGCGTTTGCAACTGGCCGCGCACGCTGCCGTCGTATACCGTGGAACCGATGCGCGCCACCACGCCGCCGATCAGTTCCGGATCCACCGCGACGCGCATGCGAATGCGCTTGCCGGTGAGCCGCTCCAGTTGCGCGTTGATGGCGCCGCGCTGGGTGTCGGTGAGTTCGCGCGGCGAGGACACTTCGGCGCGGGCGAAGCCCAGACGCTCATCCACAATCAGTTCGAAGCTGTGCAGGATGGCGCCGAGCAGCGCGATGCGCCGGTGGTCGATCAGGACAAAGAGAAAATTGCGTGCGATGGGCGAAAGCTGGAGCACGCCCGCGATGCGTCCCACCACGGCGCGCTTCCGGCTGGTGGGCACGGCGGGCGTGGTGAGCGCGTTTTCCAGTTCGCGGGAAGCCGCGAGGGCGCTTTCGAAGGCGCGCAGTTGGCTCAGGGCGTCTTCCGGGCTCAGGCCGGAGGCAGCGGTAGCGGTGACATCCGCCAGCGCCTTGGCGTATCGCGTGGCTACGGAAGAGAGTGTCATTTCAGATTACGTACGAACCCTTGTACGAGAGCGTCTTCGGTGTCCGGGGTCATGCGGGCGCGGACCTTCTGCTCCGCCAGTGCCATGGCGAGCTCGGCGGAATAACGCTTCAAAGCCATGCGGGCGGCCTTGCCGGCGGACGCGATTTCCTGTTCGGCGTGCGCCTGTATCTTGGCGATTTCGGCCTCGGTCTGCTGCTGCAGGCGCTCGGTTTCCGCCTTGGCCTCGATTTCGCTCTGCCCGCGCAGCGCGGCGATGTCTTTCTCCAGGTTGGCCAGGCGGCGGTCCACATCGGCGGCTTTGGCTTCGGCCTCCTGCCGCTGGCGGAGGGAATCGTCCATGTCCTTGCGGATGCCCGCCGAACGCGCCGCGAAAAACGGTCCGGCGTTCTTGCCGATGAAGTAGCCCAACAACCCGGCGAGCAGCAGGAAGTTCACCCACTTGAGTGAGAGTTCGTGCCTGTCGGCGAAAGTCTCTTCTTTTTCAACGCCGGCTTTCTTCTGGCCACCTTCGTGTTCCTGGGCCAGAACGGTCCCGCCGGTGCAGGCCAGGCCGAGCGCCACGGCGACGATTGCGAGGCGTCTCATGCCGCGTTCCGCCGCAGGATGGTTTCCGCAATCTGGTTGGCCAGGGATTCGCTATCCGCCGCCAGGCTGGTCTTGGCGGCTTCGACGTCTTTCGCCAGTTGTGCGGTCGCCAGCTTGACCGCCGCCTCGGCGCTCTTTCTGGCCTCGCCCACGACGGCCGCTTCGCGCTCCTGCGATTGTTTGTGCAACTGCTCTTGCGACTGGTACATCGCGGCCTTGGCGGCGCGCAACTGCGCCTCGTAACTGGCGGTCTTGGCGGCCGCCTGTTCCAGGCTCTGTTCGGCCAGCTTGCGGGCGCCCTCGGTGGCTTCATAACGCTGGTGCAAGACCTTTTCCAAAGGCTTGAAAAAGATATTTTTCAAATAGAAGTGCAGCAGGATCACCAGCAGGAAGGTCGGCACTGCTTTCAGCAGTATGCCGCCCAAGGCGTGCAACATAGCATCCATGACTTTATTAAGGAGAAATGCGTCTAGTATTGTTTAGCAGCCCAGGGTAACACCCCGCCAAAACGTGCGTCAACCGCGCTGGCGCCCCGCCTGGAGCGGCAATGGCCGGCCGGGCCCCCAGGGGGGCCGGCGCCTGGTCACATGGGGCGCCAAATCATATCCACACGCACCGGCATGTCGTTCTTCACAGGAATCGACAGCAGCGATGGCGCCTCTATCTTGAAATCGGACAAATGCGCCGGAATCGATCCCGTAACCTGCGTCTCTTTCCCCTTCGTCTGGGCCTGAAACGCCACATCCTTATACTTGGCGGTCTGCCCGGCAAGTTCGATCTCCACGTCGCAGCGAATGCTCGCCGATGTCAAAGCCGCCTCGAGCAACGAAACCCGCACGCTCACCAATGGAAATTGCGCGCCGTGCGTAACCTGCAGCATGTGAAGGTCCCGATTCGTGTCGCCCGACTCAAACGACTTCACCGGCACTGCGATCAGGAAATTGCATTGCCCACCTTGGCAGACGCCTTTCCCCCGCGCCGCGTGGCTCGTTCCTTCGCTCTCGTGAAGCGGGTGCGACACGTGGTAGGTGAGAGTGGAGGAGGCCAGCGCCCATTGCCCATCAGCGCCCGCCAGAGATGCAAGTGCCAGAAATCCCGAAAATATCTTTCTATTCATCGGAGGCCCCTAGAACTTGATCATCACCGAGAGCATAGCAGCGCCGTAGGCCACGGCCGTCACGGCGGCCACGGCCCCATGTGCACTCGCAATCCCGTGAACCTTCTCCCCGCGATTTCGTTGTTGCAGGGCCAACGACCCCAATATCGGGGTCAGGATCATCCCCGGCCCGTGAATAAACGCCAGCGCCTTGTGCACGCGGATTGGCCCGCGCGTCGGCGTTCCCGCTATCTTCGGCGCGAAGATGGCGAAGGAAGCGGTAGTGAGGTACATTCCCGCCGTCACTCCGCCCAGGATGGCATGTAGGTCGCGGCTTGAGGAGGTGCTGTTGTGTCCCGCCGCCCCGTTGGCGGCGAATAGCGTGGCCACCAGCGGCGCGGTGGTAATCAATCCCAGCCGTTGGTGGATCTTGAGCATGTGCGCTCGCTTGTCGAGCCTGGCCTGATCCTGCGCGCTGCCTTGCGACTGATCCGGGGTGAAACCCAAATCGCCCAGCGAAGGAGTCGATGCACCCGGCTCCAGCTTTCCGTCCACTACCGCCTGGGTCGCGCCGATCGTTGCGGAAGCAATCTCGAATGTCTTAAAGCCCTGGGCCTCAAACTTCACACGATAGTTGCCCGGCGGCAGCATTGTGAACTGGTACCCACCGTCGGCCCCGGTGGTTGCCGTTCGTGTCTGGCCGTTGTCGATGTTCGTTGCGGTGACTGTGGCATTGGCTACCACGGCACCCGCCGTATCCGTCAGCTTTCCCGTCAGCGTTCCTGCCGCCGGCTGGGCGAATAGCAAAGCAGGCACGGAAACCACCAGGCCAAGAAATGCAGCCATCCTCAACATCGTTCACTCCCTCTATCTGCTCGTTTCACTGCGTCGTACACGGCTATTATCCATCATGATCCCAACGAGGGTCGAAGAACACGGGTCCAGCTCTACAAGCCGGCAGTCCAAGTTGGCGGATTGTCGCCTCCGGGTGAAATGACACACGAGCCCTTCACGCGTCCAGGAAAGGAAGTTTGTCACCCCAGAATTTTTCGATCAGCGGCAGGGCTTCGTGGGAAAACCCGGTCGAGAGGAAGATGCGCCGCCCAGCATTGCCGGCGTCATATTCAGGATGCCGGTCAAGATAGAGCTTCAGCGCGCGTGCCGTGGCTTCAGGCTGGTGGATGATGCGCACACCGCGCGGCAGGGCGGCGGCGAAGAGATCGGCTACCAGCGGATAGTGGGTGCAGCCGAGAATCACGCTGTCGGGCGTGGTGTCGATTCTGTTTAGCAGTTCGCCCACATATTGTTCCACCAGTTCGCGAATCTCGCGGCGCGGCACCCCCCGCTCGATCGAGCCGGCAAGTTCAGGGCAGGCCTGTTGCACCACAGTGATGTCGGGACGGCGTTTACGGATTTCAATCGGGTAGCAGCCGGTCTGCACCGTGCGGCGGGTGGCGAAGACTGCGATGGTGCTGGAGCGCTTCGTTTCCTGCACGGCACTCCCGCCTTCCTGCCAGCCGATGCCGGTTACGGCCTCGATTGTCGGTATCACGATGCCGATGGCGTTCCGCGCCACCCCATCGTCGTGCCGGCGCGCGGGTAGCCATTGCTGTTGGATCCAGCGCAGCGCCACCACGGAGGCCGTGTTGCAGGCGACAATCGCCAGCGTGCAGCCCTCGGCGAACAGACGTTCGAGCGCAGCGCAGGTGAGATTCAGAACATCAATCGGCGGCCTTGCTCCATAGGGCGCGTTTCGGTTATCCCCAAGATAGACGAAATCCCGCTCAGGCAGCGCCTCGATTAGCGCGCGATGCACCGTCAGCCCACCGAAGCCGCTGTCGAAAACGCCGATCATCGGAAAAGCCCTTCCATCACCCGGTCGTTGGCGGCAAAGATCCGGACTGCGGCTCCGCCGAGTTGCGTGTGAACCTTGTGTTGACGCGTGGTTACAGATCCCTACCCTATAATACGTCCGGGGCGTTAGCGCTCCCGGAAGCAATCCGCGCCGAGGGGGCCGGCGCGCTTCTGTCCGTTTACGTAAAAGGGTGTCCGTGGGCGGTACACTGCTTTGCGGCGGAGACCCAGTCCGATGAGCGACTTACGTGTGGCAATCAACGTGCACATCATTGGTCGAATAGCATGCGCACCCTTCTGCAGGATCTGCGCTATGGCATCCGAGTCTTGCGGAGCAGCCCGGGGTTCACGGCGGCTGCCGTGTTCACGCTGGCGCTGGGCATAGCGGTTAACGCCACGGTTTTCGGCTGGATTGACGGCCTTCTGATGCATCCCTTTCCCGGGGTCAGCGCCGGCGACCGCCTGTCCGCGTTGGAAACCGTGTCACCCACGGGCGAGTTCGGCACGACTTCCTGGCGCGATTACCGCGATTATCGCGACAGCCTGAAGCTGACCTCTGGTGTGGCCGCGTCGCTATTCAACCCTTTCGCAGTGGGCGACGAGAATCCGCAACGCGTCCCGGGCGAGTACGTGTCCGCCAATTACTTCAGCGTGCTCGGCGTCAAGCCCGAGCTGGGCCGCGCCTTCCTGCCCGCGGAATTCGCCGATGCGGCCGGATCGGCTCCGGTTGTAGTGATCGGCCACCGTCTATGGCAACAGCGGTTTCACGGCGATCGCGCCGTGCTCGGCCGCACGCTCCGTGTCAACCGTCACGAGCTGACCATCATCGGCGTAGTTCCGCCCGAGTTTCGCGGTTCAGTCCCGGGGCTGGCACTCGGGATCTGGGTGCCCATGGTGATGGCGCCTCAACTAAACGGCCAGGGAGAATGGCTGCTCACCGACCGCACGCAACATCAGATGTGGGTCACCGCACGGCTGAAGGACGGCATCACGGTCGGTCAGGCGAACGCGGAGGTGGAAGCCTGCGCGCGGCGCATCGCCAGCCTGGCGCCCGAAAGCAACCGTGGCTTCAGTGCCCGCCTGATGCCCATCTGGCAAGCCCACATGGGTTTGCAGGGACTTCTGCTGACGCCTCTGCGGATACTCATGGCCGTGTGCGGTCTGTTGTTTCTGATCGTGGCCGCCAACGTGGCCAACCTCCAACTGGCGCGCGCCACCGCCCGGCAGAAGGAATTCAGCCTGCGTCTGGCGCTGGGGGCCGCACCCGGGCGGCTGATCCGGCAACTGGTGACCGAAAGCCTGTTGCTGGCGGCGGCCGGCGCCGTGGTTGGCGTTACCCTTGCCGTGTGGCTGGGACAGTCGCTCACGTGGCTGCTTCCCGCCACGGATTTACCCATCACTCTGGATTTCAGCCTGAACGGCGACATTCTGGCGTTCACGATTCTGTTGTGCGCCGTCCTCGCGGCGATGACCGGTGTGGCACCCGCCCTGTACGCCATGCGCGGTGACGTCAACGAGAGTCTCAAGGCGGGCGGGCGCGGCGGCACATCTGGTTCGGGTGTGCAGCGCGCCCGCGGATTGCTGGTTGTCTGCGAGGTCGCGCTCGCCATGCTGGCGCTGGTGGGCACGGGATTGTTCACCCGGAGTTTCCTGAACGCGCGAGCGATGAATCGGGGCCTTGACGCGAGCAACCTGCTGTTCGTCCAGTATCACGTGGACACTTTCTGCTCCACCAGCGAACAGCGCGCGCAGTTCTGTTTCCGGCTGCGCGACCGGCTGACCGCGCAGCCGGGGATCGTCGCCGTGGGCTACGGGAATGCGATACCGCTTTCCTTCGGCAACAGCGCGTCGGCGGAGCTTGACGTGGAGGGATATGCGCCGCGCCGCAACGAGGACATGCGGGTACAGAGCGACACGATTTCGCCGGGCTTCTTCGACGCCCTGGGCATTCCGCTTCTCGCCGGCCGGGACTTCACCGAGCAGGATACGCCGCAAACAGTCCCGGTGGCGATCGTGAACCAGGACTTCGCCCGCCGGTTCTTTGCCGGGGGCGATCCTCTGGGACACAGAATCGGCGGCCCCGGGCACTGGGCCACCATCGTGGGACTGGCGAAGGACAGCAAGTATCGCTCCCTGACCGAAGCGCCCACTCCTTACGTCTATCTGCCGTTTCGCCAGCGGCATGGCGGCGAGTTCTGGACCGCCTTCTTCATCCGCACGGCCGGGCCGGCGCGCGGCCAGATCGCCACCGTGAGGCGCGAGGCGGCCCTGGTGGAGTCTAGCGCGGGCGCGTTCCCGGTGACGCCGTTCGAAGAACACGTCAGCGCCGCGCTGTTTCCGCAGAGGGTTGCCGCCGCGCTGCTCAGTGTACTCGGCGCCGTCGCGCTGCTGCTCGCCGCGCTGGGGCTTTACGGTGTGCTGGCTTTTGCGGTGGGCCAGCGCGAGCATGAGTTCGGCATTCGCATCGCGCTTGGCGCGCAATCGGTCCAGGTGCTGGGTATGGTGGTCCGGCAGGGCATGTGGCTCACGTTGACAGGCCTGGTAGCGGGAACGATTCTGGCGTTGGCGGCCACGCGCCTGGTTACCGGGTTGCTGGTCAATCTCAGCGCGAGCGATCCGCTGATCCTCGGCGGCGCGGGTTTGTTTCTGGGCGCGGTGGCGCTGGTGGCCAGCTACATGCCGGCACGCCACGCCACAAAGGTAGACCCATTTACCGCGCTGCGGCAGCAGTGAATGGCCCCCGAACGCCGTCTGTTCCCTTGCTAGGGCAATTGACCGGCCCGGCGGCGGCATTCCGCAACGCCGGCCGTGCCAACTCGCCGAGCTCACGCAGGACGCGCGCGCGGTCGAGATCCCGATCCGGACCGCACATTGCGCCGGCGGCACTCATGCGCCGCAAGGCTTCGTCGAGATGTCCCGCGCGGCGAGCCGCGATACCGCTCCGCAGGACTGAAGCGATTTCGTCGCTCGTTGCCATTTTTTACAAGTATAGCTTTGGCCCCAGTGCCAGTCTTTTACGAGATCACGACTACTTCATGGTCGAGCACGGACTTCACTTCGAGCGTCGCCCAACCCTGCCGCACGGCGAGAGCGGGCTTACTCTTCGACACCAGGAACTGCGCGCCGCGACCCTTGACGTCATCGGGCAACTTCACGCGGACTTCCAGCGGACCGACCGCAATCAACTCGTCCAGCGGAGCGCGCCACGCGCCTTCGTTGGTCAGGTTCACCAGGTGCAGGATCAACCGGCCGGGCTGGCGGTACAAGTGGCAATCGATCAGCCCTGGACCGCGCACGTCGAGCGGAATGCGATCGCCCGAGACCCATCGAAATATGTTCGCCAGCAGTTTGCCGTGATCGGGCAGATTATCGCGGCCGAAGCGCCGGTCGATGTCCGCCGGCAGGTAGGCGACGCGGGCGTTGCCGTGCGTGCTCAGCACGAGGCCGGGGATGTCCGTCTTGGGAACTCGCATCCACGAAGTTTCGGGAGGGTAGATGGGGAAGGCCGGGATGAAGGTGAGAGGGATGGTGACGCCGGGATCGGTGCGCATGGCTTCCAGCGCGCCGCCGAACGGCAGGATATCGGTCTCTTCAAACCCAAGAAGAACGGGGTGCCGCGCGCCGCTGCCGGGCAGCCGGAAATAGGTGTGGGCGGTGGCGCGAGTGGCGCCTTTTCGCCCGAAGTCCGGCGACGGCGCATGGGCTCCGAACAGATCGGCCAGGGCGAAGTCGGGCCGCGGATCGCCCCATTCGTCGTAGAGGCTGGTGGCGCCGGTGGCGACGAGTCCGCCGCCGGCGGCGACGAAGCGCTTTACGGCGGCGCATTGCGCATCGGAGAGCGCGGCGACGCTGGGCAGCACGAGCGCTGAAAAGCGGCCGGCATCGCGCTCGATGTGGTCGGCGTGCACCGGCAGGTATGGCAGGCGCGCGCGGAGGAGCGCCTCGGTAACCCCGCGGTAGGGCGCGTCCACCAGCTCGGCCGATTCGTCGCGGCCGTAATAATCGGTATTGCGCTGCGACCAGACCACGCCAAAGGCGGCTACTGGCTGACGGTTGACGAGGTATTGCTCGTGCTCCTCGTGCCAGCGAAAAACGGGCTCGGCGGTGCGGTAGGCGCGCCGGTCCTCGTGCCAGGCGCCGATGTGGTGCCACCAGGGCTGGATGCCGCCGGCGATGCCTTCGATCATCCACATGCGCGCCTCGTCGGGCGGCTTGGCAGCCAGCCGGAAGGTGGGACGCCCGGCCTGGTACAGCGCCATGCTCTCCGCCACCAGCTTGTCCCAGCCGAGCAGGCCGTGGACGAGCTTGCCGGTGTCGCCGTTCTGCTGGAAGCCCGATTCGTCGGCGCGCGCCTGGTGATCGAGGAGCATGAATTCGGCGCGCCTGGAGATTGCGGCGAGGTCGCGGAAGGAGCGGCTCTGGCTGGTCACCGAGCCGCTGTTCATGCCGATGTAGAGGCAGTTGGGACCACCCGCGTCTTTGGTGGTGCGGTTGAAGAGGTCGAGGATTTCCAGGCGGCGCCGATAATTCCACTGGATCCACTGGCGGTAGCCCGCGTCGTTCCAGTCCTTGCGGGTGGGAATGGGCTTGCCTTCGGCGGCGCGGAACTTGCGGGCGCAGTTGTCGCAGTAGCAAATGCTGTCGCGCCCCAGGCCGCTCCAGCTGTTGTCGGCGAAACCTTCGGGATGGCTGCGCTCAACGATCTCCCGCAAAACGCCGGGGATGTACTCGTCGTAGTAGGGGCTGTTGACGCAGGTGACGTACTTGTCTTCGGCGCGGTGGGGCTCTCCCGAGGCCTGGCGTGCGAACCAGTCGGGGTGCGCCTGGTAGAAATCCCCGGCGGTGCGGTTGCAGTCCATGCGCGCCAGTACGGCAAGAGCGTCCTGATGCGCCGCGGCGGCGAGTTCGCCGTAGAGATCGCGCCCGTTGAGGAACTCGGCCCGGTGGTGGAGCGGGAACTTGCTCGGGTAGTAGGCGACGATGCCGCCGGCATTGACGATGACGCCCTGGATGCGGGTGCGCTTCCAGTAATCGCGCCAGAAGGGGATGTCGTAATGGTCGGGATCGCTCTCGGTGATATTGGTCTGGCCCCACCGGCAGACCCGCCGGTACCATGGGACGCCCGGCTGGGCGGGGAGCTGCGGGGCAGCTGCCGCTGCTCCCGCCACGGTGGATTGCACGAAGTTGCGCCTGGTCACAGAAGCTACTGTAGCGCCAAGCCAAAACTGGTGGGGCAGGCGAAGGGTGAGCTTCGCTCGCCTGGCAAGCTGAAGCATGCCCCACCCATGCAGGCAGACGGCACGACTTGGTGGCGCANNTGGACAAGGCGGAGCCTTATCCGACTAAGGCCGCAGAATCACCTTCATGAGGTTCGGCTCGCGGCGGTACAACCGGTCGAACCACGACGCACCCTCTTGCAGCGGGGCCACTGCGCTGATCAGCGGGTCCACCTGGATGGCGCCTCGCGACATCATCTCGATACAGGCCGGGTATTCGCCATTGGAAGCGCACGACCCCTGCAGCCGGATCTGCCGCGAGACCACCGATTGCAGCGGCAGCTCGATCTGCGGCGACACATTCCCCACCAGCGTCACGGCCCCGCCCTTGCGCACTCCACCGATGGCCATGCCCACAGGTCCGGTGGCGCCCACGCACTCCCAGGCGACATCCGCCCCGCGGCCGCCCGTCAGGTCCAGAATCGCCTCCATGGCGCCAGCCGCCTTGGGATTGACCGCATCGGTAGCGCCCGCCGCCAGCGCCAGCTTCAACCGCCCCTCGTCGGGATCCACCGCGATCACCCGGATGCACCCCGCATGCCGCGCCGCCTGAATGGCCAACAGGCCGATCATGCCGGTACCCACCACCATCCCCGTATCGCCCAACCGCACCGGAGTGATGCTGACCGCGTGTACCGCCACCGAGACCGCCTCGATCATCGCCGCCTGCTCGAAGCTTAAGTTCTCAGGCAGCCGGTACATGATGCGCCGCGGCACGGATACAAACTCGGCGAATGCGCCGTGGCGCCGGTAGGGCCCGGGGGAAACGCCCAACACCTCGCGGTTGTCGCACAGGTTCTGTTCCCCCCGAATGCAATGGAAGCAGCGGCCGCAGTAGACCGTGGAATCGAAGGTGACCCGCTCGCCCGGCCGCAGGTCGGTGACGTCGGCGCCGGTCTCCACTACTTCGCCCGCGGCCTCGTGCCCCATCACCAGCGGGGGAATTCGGCGCCCGGTCTTGCCGTCCAGCCCGTGGACGTCGCTGCCGCAGATCCCGCAGGCACGGACCCGCACCAGCACGTCGTCCGGGCCGATCGCGGGCACCGGCATCTCCACCATCTCCAGTTGCATGTACTGCGTGAGTAGAAGCGCGTTCATAGCCACGAAATTATCATCGCACGAGGAAAGGCAGGAACTTTGTCCCTGGGCGCTGAGGGTCGTGCCATGTGCCGCGGATCTACTGAAATGAACAGGTGGGACAGACCATCG
>PLDO01000590.1 GCA_003136215.1 Bryobacterales bacterium | reverse complement strand
CCCAGCCGACGTCCACCATGGACCCGACCGAGACAAACGCGCTGAAGCCCACCATTTCCTTCAGGCTCCAGTCCAGTACCGCCGTGCACAAAGCGCCGCTCTGGCTGATGAAGCCCACCGACCCGGGCCGCGCCACGGTGGTGGCGAAGGTGGCGTTCATGCCGGAAAGCGGGCTCATCACGCCGAGGCAGTTCGGTCCGATGATGCGGATATTGGCCTTTTGGGCCTCCACCAGCAGTTGCCGCTCCAGTTCCGCGCCCTCCGGCCCGATTTCCTTGAAGCCGGCCGAAATCACGATCGCACCCTGCACGCCGTTCTCGCCGCACTCCCGGATCAGCCCGGGAATGGAGGGTGGCGGCGTGATGATCACCGCCAGTTCCACCTGCTCCGGAATGTCCGAAACCGACGGATAGGCCTTCACGCCCAATACGCTGGGCCGCTTCGGATTAACGGGATAAACCGTGCCGCCAAACGGGCTGGTCACCAGGTTCCACAATACGGTCCGTCCGACCGTGTTGAGGTTTTCCGTGGCGCCGATAACCGCCACGGTTTTCGGCGAGAAAAATACATCCAGCGGCTGCTTCCGCTTGCGGTTCAGCTTCTTCTTTCCGGGCTTACTGGTTACTAGCATTTTCGGTGTCTGCCTTTGGTCTGAACGCGGCCTGGTTCAACGCCTCGACTACATCCAGCGAATTGAGTCCGTTCTTGCGCGCAACCGTTTCGATATCGCAGTCGTCGCAGGACGGGCGATAACGGAATTTTTCAAATACGGGAATGGTTTCAGGATGACGTTGTTTCACATCACGGATGATCATGTCACGGCGGATCAACTGATCGAATCGAAACATAGCTGCGCCCTCGAATAGCAGTTAGGTAGTGCACCCCGAATTCCAAAATATCACTGAATCGAATCAATTGGTTACAGGGATACTGGAGGGCCGGGTGGGTGATATCGCGCAGGCACGGCGGGTTCCCGCCGCCTCTGCCTCCACGACCCCGGGTGAAATGAGACAATGAGGTCGTGAAAAAGACAACGCCTGTCCCGGTTCCAGCGTCTGGGTTGCAGTATGTTTTCAGTACCAGGAAAACCATTCGCTACCGCTTCCCCACGCATACCAACGATCTCGTAATGGATCGCTCGCAGGCCGAGGTTTCCGAGGCCTTCCTGGTGGTGCTGGAACCGAAAGAAGCTCCGCCGCTCCACGTCCACGACGACACGGAGCAGATTTTCTACGTGCTCAGCGGCGCCGGCACGCTGTACATCGGGGCCGAGACGCCCCAACGGTTTCGGGTCAAGGTGGGCGACCTGGTGCGCATCCCTCCGCACACCTTCCACCGCATCCGGTGCAGCGGCAAGGAAAAACTGGTCTATTTGAGCGTCGACTGTTTCCCGGGAGGCCGTCCGAAGGAGGAGCCCACCTGGGAAAGCCACGTGCGCGTCATGTGCGAGCTGAACGGCTGGGACTTCGATAGAGTGCGGAAATAGGGGCCTGTGAAAGAGGGCCGGACCCGGGCTAATTGAGCACTGGAGGCGGCATCGACTCACGAACTGCGGCCCGAACCTCGGAGGCCAACGCAAGAGCCCGTCTGGCGTCATTCAATTGCGGTTCGCGCCAATTGGCAATGAAAACAGACCGTATCGAACGGGCAACCTTCCTCGATTGCGATGATCCGGCTTGCCGCTTCGAGGTCATGCTCCGCTTTACGAACCCATTGCCGGAGTACTTCAAAAACCTCAGGCGGCACGTTCATAGAGGACTTTGCCTTCACGCGAAGCCGGCCAGTACACGGTATTCACCACGTTCCGGTAACGCTCGAAACGGGAGCTGGTCGAAACAACGATATCCATGGGGCGGGGAAAATCCACGAGCGACGCGTAGAGTTCCGCCGCACGTTTGTTTGGATCGGCCACATCTGAAAACAACACCAACAGGTCGATGTCGCTATCGGGACCCGCATCACCCCGGGCGCGAGAGCCGAAGAGGATGATCTTGTCCGGGGAGAACCGCTCTGCGATTCGCCGGACCACATCGTCCAGAACTACCGGGTTTTCGGCGACCTCGCTCATGGTATTCATGATAGCGCGCAGCGCCCACCAATTCCCGCAGCGGGCGACCTGGTGCGCATCCCGGGTCGCGCGGGACTCCAAATGAGAAAAACAGCTCTGATTGACCCTTTGCGGTATGCTTGATGGTGGCCGGGAAGCCAAACCCGTAATCCTGGCCGATGATCTCCCGCGTCATGCCGGGAGGACAGAGAGGGACAATGAGTATGACGAGCGAACGATCTTCGGTTGCACCCCATGCGTGTGCGCTTCGGGCAGTAACGGCGCTCGCGATCCTTTCGATCTCCTTTGGTCTTGGCTGGCCGTGCGCTTCGGCGGCCGCGAATCGCCCCGAGGCGAAGCTCATGAGCGTGCCGTTGAGTTTCGAGCCGAACCAGGGGCAGTTGGACTCCACCGTTCAATTTCTCACGCGCGGTTCCGGCTACGCGCTCTTCCTCACTCCGGGCAAGGTCGTCCTGAACCTGGAGCGGCAACAGCCGCAAGCCGCGCCCGGCGACACACTGCGCATGAGCCTGATCGGGGCAAATCCCAAGGCCAATGCCGTAGGACTCGCCCCGCAGCCCGGCGTGGTGAGCTACTTCATCGGCAACGACCCGAAGAGCTGGCGTTCCGGCATCCCGACCTATGGCAAGGTCAAGTATCCCGAGATCTACCCCGGCGTGGATCTGGTCTTTTACGGAAATCAGCGCCAGTTGGAGTACGATTTTGTCGTCGCCCCCGGCGCCGACCCCAGCCGCATCGCCTGGCGGATCGACGGCGCCCGCGCCAGCGTCGACGCCAAGGGCAACGCGGTTCTGCATGCGCCCAACGGCCCGGCCACGTTCCAGAAACCGGTGCTGTACCAGATGGATGGAGACAGGAAGGTCCGCGTCGAAGGGTGGTTCGCCGTGGCCGGGGACCAGATACGCTTCCGGCTGGGCAGCTATGACCGTTCCAAGGCGCTGATCATCGATCCCGTGCTCAGCTATGCCAGCTATCTGGCCGGGACCGGCGACGATCGCATCGGCACTTCCACCGGACCCGGTATCCTTCAGGTCGGCGTTTCGCAAGCTCTGGCGGTAGACAGCGCAGGCAGTGTGTACGTGACAGGCTCCACCTACTCGCTCGACTTTCCGACCAAGAACCCCTATCAAAGCGCGCCTCCGGCAAAGCAGGTCCCTCCCGGGGAATGGACTTCGGCTTTTGTAACGAAATTCAGTCCGGACGGCGGTTCGCTGGTTTATTCCACTTATTTGGGTGGCAACAACTATGACTACATCTACGCCATAGCGGTGGACTCCAGTGGCAGCGCCTACGTGACCGGTGAGACAAACTCGCCCAGTTTCCCGACAACCGCCGGAGCGTACCAGCCAGTCTACACCAGTAACATTTCCGCATTTGTGACCAAGCTGAATTCCACCGGAACGGGCATTGTCTA
>PLDO01000667.1 GCA_003136215.1 Bryobacterales bacterium | reverse complement strand
CCAGCGACATCACCGGCACGGACATTATCGAGGAAGATCCCGCCAACGGACGCCGCACCTGGACGTTCGTGCAGGGCCCCATCTTCGGCAACATCCTGCTGGCCGACGAAATCAACCGAACGCCGCCGAAGACGCAGAGCGCCCTGCTCGAAGCCATGCAGGAGCGCAGTTGCACGGTGCGCGGCAACATCTACACGCTGCCCAACCCGTTCTTCGTGCTGGCCACGCAGAACCCCATCGAACTGGAAGGCACCTACCCGCTGCCCGAAGCGCAGCTGGATCGTTTCCTGTTCAATACGGTGCTGGACTACCTCTCGGCGGACGAAGAGCAGACGGTGGTGGACCTCACCACGGTGACCACGATCGCCACCGCCGATCCGGTGACCAACGCCAAGGAGATCGTGGACTTCCAGCAGTTGGTCCGCATGGTGCCCATCGGCGCCACGGTATCGCGCTACGTGGTGGACATGGTCCGGGTGACGCGCGCCAGCGACGAGAACTCGCCCGACTTCGTCAAGAAGTACGTCAACTACGGAGGCAGCGTCCGCGCGGCGCAGTTCCTGGTGCTGGCGGCGAAAGCGAGAGCGTTGATGAAGGGGCGATACCACGTGACCTACGAGGACGTCCGGGCGCTTTACATCCCGGTGCTACGGCACAGGATTCTGCTGAACTTCCATGCGGAATCGGACAGGTTAAAGCAGGACGATATTTTGAAGAAGATATTGGAGTGGAAGCCGGCTCCTAGGGAGTAGTGGTGGTTCGGAGATGTGATTTGGGGCGGAGAGAAAGCGGAGACAGCGGAGCCGGCTCCTAGGGGGTAGTGGTGGTTCGGAGATGTGATTTGACGCGGAGACGCGGAGNNAGACGCGGAGGAAGACGCGGAGTTTTGAGATGGCAGAAAAGTCAAAACCGAACAACGCGGAGACAGCGGAGGTTCGTGGCGTCGTCGAGAATGTTTTGACGGATCGGATTATTGGATGTGCGATTGAGGTGCACCGGCATCTGGGGCCGGGGTTGCTGGAATCGGTTTATGAAGAGTGTCTTTGCTATGAGCTGAGCCAGATCGGGCTTCACTTTGAAAGACAAGTTCACCTGCCGGTCACCTACAAAGGCATCAAGTTGCAATGCGGACACAAACTCGATCTGGTGGTGGAGGACTCAATAGTGGTGGAACTCAAGTCGATCGAAGAGCTGGCCCCATTACATCAAGCTCAACTTCTGACTTACTTGAAGACGTCCAACAAGAAAGTCGGCCTGCTGATCAACTTCAACGTGCAATTTCTGAAAAACGGTTTGAAGCGAGTGGTGAACCGTTACGCAGGCCCCGCCGTGACGCCACAAATCTCCGCTGTCTCCGCGTTCGAACCTCTCTTGTCTTCTCCGCGTCTTTCTCCGCGTCTCCGCGGCTCCGCGTCAAATAGCATCTCTCAAGCCACTGGGGCCCTCGCGCCAAAGGTGCCACGCTAATGCTACAGCGCTTGAAGCGAGTGGTGAACCGTTACGCAGGCCCCGCCGTGACGCCACAGATCTCCGCTGTCTCCGCGTTCGAACCTCTCTTGTCTTCTCCGCGTCTTTCTCCGCGCCTCCGCGGCTCCGCGTCAAATAGCATCTCTCAAGCCACTGGGGCCCTCGCGCCAAAGGTGCCACGCTAATGCTACAGCGCTTCCTCGACCCGGCCACGCTCGCCTCGATTTCCAGTCTCGACCTGGTGGCCAAGACGGTAGTCGATGGGTTTGTTGCCGGGCTCCACCGCTCGCCGGACTTCGGCTTCTCCCAGGAGTTCGCCGAGTACCGCGCCTACTCCGAAGGGGACGACCTACGCCACGTAGACTGGAATGTTTTCGCCCGCACCGATAAGTGCTTTCTGAAGCGCTATCGCGGCGAGACCAATTCGCAACTGCTCCTTCTGCTGGACACCTCGGCCTCCATGGGGTTCGGGTCCGCCGGCGTCAGCAAGCTGGATTACGCCCGCTTCGTGGCCGCCTCCCTGTGCTACATGGCAAACGGCCAGCGCGATGCCGCCGGCCTGATCGTCTTCGACGAGGACGTGAAGAACTACGTCTCTCCTTCCACCCGCCAGGGACAGCTCTTCCGCCTGCTGCACGCCATCGAAAAGGCGGAACCGGGCACGCATACCGATTTCTTCAAGCCGTTCGCCCATTTCCAGAATTTCCTGCATCGCCGCGGCATCGTCGTCGTGATGAGCGATTTCTACGCGGACCCCGAGGTCATCGTCAAGACCGTCGAGCCCCTGCGCTACCACGGCAACGAAGTCATCCTGTTCCATCTGCTCGACCCGCAGGAACTCAAACCCGTGTTCCGCGAACCGGTTCTCCTCTACGACCTCGAAGACACCACCAAATCGCTCGAAGTGTCGCCGGAGTATGCGCACAACGAATACCGGCACAGGATCGATGCGCACATCGAAGCGCTCCGTTCGAAATCCAAAGGCGCGGGCATGGACTATTTTCTGATGGATACCGGGCGGCCTCTGGACGAGGGGCTACGCGAATATCTGCAAGTTCGCAAGGGGCGACTGTAAATCGATGGGATTCTTCACGCCATGGTTTCTGGCCTGCGCGGTGGCGGTCGGGCTGCCGGTCTGGCTTCACCTGTTGCGCAAACATAAGACCACGCCTCTGCCGTTCAGTTCGCTGATGTTCTTCGAAAAGCGGACGCAGAGTTCCATCAAGCACCGCCGCCTGCGCTACCTGCTTCTGTTGGCGGCGCGCGCCCTGCTGGTGCTGCTGCTGGTGCTGGCGTTCGCGCAGCCTTATGTGCGGCAGACCGTGCTGGCCTCCAAACGCTCCGGCGAAGTCACCGTGCTGGCGGTGGACAATTCCCTCAGCATGCGGGCCGGCACCAGGCTTTCCCAGGCCAAGAGCGCGGCCAAATCCGCCATCGGCGGCTTGCGCGTGGGACAACGCGCGCAGGTGCTGGCCTTCGGAAGCCGCGTACAGGTGATGAGCGAAGTCACCGACGACCGCAACTCGCTGAACGCCGCGGTGGATTCCATCGAGCCGGGCGACACACGCACCTCGTACGCGGAACTTTCGCGCTCCCTGCGCTCCATCGCAACGTCCCTGAAACTGCCGCTGGCGGTGGAACTCTATTCGGACATGCAGCAGAGCGGCTGGCCGGCCAACTTCAACGATCTGCGCCTGAGCGCCGCCGTGCAACTCAATCCGCACGCCATCGATGCCAGCCCAACGCCCAACTTCACGGTGGAGAACGTGGTGGCGCCGCGCCGCGTATACGACGCCAAACATACGCGCGTGCTGGCCACCGTGGCGGGCTTCGGAAACAAGAAGGCGACGCGCAGCGTGTCCCTGCTGCTTAACGGGCGCGTCACGGAAACCAAGCAGGTGGAGGTGCCGGAAAACGGGCGCGCGGGTGTCGAATTCCTTTCCCTCGATGTGCCCTACGGGCGCAATAAGGGCGAAGTGCGCATCGATACCGCCGACACGCTGGCGGCCGACGACAGCTTCTACTTTTCGGTGGAACGCAGCGACCCGCGCCATGCCCTGTTCGTCCAGGAATCGGCGGGCAGCCGTGGACTGCTTTTCTTCAAGGCGGCGCTCGATGCGGCGGGCCAATCGGCTTTTGAGATCGATGCCGCGACGGTGGATCAGGTGGCCAACGTGGCGCCGAACAAGTATGCGTTCGTCGTGCTCAGCGATATCGGCGCCGTCCCCGCCACTTTCGAAAACGCGCTGCGCGACTATGTGCGGGGCGGCGGCAGCGTGTGGATCGCGCTGGGACACCTCTCGGTAGGGCGCAGCAAGGTGCCCGTCACCGGCGACACCATTCAGGAGGCGCGCTACGCCGGCCGCGAGGGCGAACGCTTCCAGACCGCCGCATGGCTGGATTCCTCGCATCCGTCGATTTTGAAAGACGACCGCTGGGAAGGCGTCAAGTTCTACCAGGCGATTCATGTGACGCCGGACAACGCGCGCGTGGCGGCCAGACTCAGCGACCAGACGCCGTTGCTGCTGGACCGGCAACTGGGCGAGGGCCACGTGCTGATTTTTGCTTCCACGTTCGATAACGTGGCCAACGATTTTCCCATCCACCCCTCCTTCGTGCCGTTTATCGAACAGACGGCGCGCTACCTGGGGCGCCTGGATGCCGGTCCGGCCTCGGTGCTGGTGGGCGGGTTCGCCGAACTGCGCGATTCCAAGGAAAAGGGCGCCGCCGTGGACGTGCTGGACCCCAAGGGCGAGCGCGTGCTCTCCCTGGAAGAGGCCACCAAGGCGCAGAACATTCAGTTCACCATGGCCGGCTTCTACGATATCCGCCGGCCCAACGGGCGCAACGAGTTGGTGGCGGTGAATGCCGACCGCCATGAGAGCGATTTGACGCCGGTCACGCAGGAGAGTCTCGCTTTGTGGCAGAATACGGCGCAAGGGACGGCGGGCGGGGGGAACGCTTCCGGCGACGAACAGAAGCCCGTGTCATTATGGTGGTATGTCATGCTGGCGGTGCTGCTGCTGGCATTGGCCGAGTCTTTGCTGGGGAATCAACATCTTTCGGTTGATAAAGAGGCGGCGGTATGAAACCTTTGGATCGCTTGAGCGAGTATCTGGGAGCCATCGAACGGCGGCTCCGTCTGATCGCGCTTACGCGCGGCATCGCGGTGACCGCCGGGGTGGCATTGGCGCTCACCATCGTGGCCGTGCTGGTCATCAACCAGTTCGCCTTCTCCAACGGGAGCGTTATCGGCGCGCGCGTTTTCCTGTTCCTCGGCCTGGCATTCGCCATTGCGGCGGCGCTCATCATACCCGTAATCCGCCTCAACCGGCGCAACGCCGCGCGGCGCGCGGAGGCGCGGTATCCCGAGTTCGAAGAGCGCCTGCTGACCTTCACCGAGCGCATCGAAAAGAACCCCGGCGATCCGTTCCTGGAACTGCTGGCGGACGACACCCTGCGGGTGGCGCAACAGGCCGAGCCCCGGAACGTGGCCAAGAGCGCCTGGATCTACAGTTTCTCCTCGGCGGCCGTGGTGGCCGCGCTGGCGCTGGTGTGGCTGGCCGGCGCTCCGGGTTTCCTGGGCTACGGCACGTCGCTGTTGTGGGCGGGGCTGCCCAAGGGCGTGACCAAGCCCTTCTATTCCATCCTGGTGGATCCGGGCAACCGCACCGTGCGCAAACGCAGCGACCAGTTGATCACGGCGCACCTGACCGGCTTCTCCGCCCCCAAGGTGCGCTTCTTCGCCAAGTATTCCAGCGCCTCGCAGTGGGAGCAGGCCGAGATGGCCACGGAACCGGGCGGCACGGCCTACCAGTTCCTCATTGCCGGCGTGCCGGAGAACCTGGAGTATTACGTGGAGGCGGGCGGCGTCAAGAGCAGCACCTATAAGCTGAGCGTGGTGGATCTGCCGGGCGTCAAGAAAATTCGCGTCACGTATCATTACCCGTCGTGGCTGGGCCTGAAAGACGAAGTGGAGGATCCCGGCGGCGACCTGCGCGCCGTGGAAGGCACCAGGGCCGATGTCGCCATCACCACGGATAAGCCGTTGGCCAACGGCGTACTGATGATGGACGATGGCTCGAAGATGACGCTCAACAGAGGCTCCGACGGCGTCCTGATGGCCACCGTGCCCATCCTCAAGGACGGGCAGTTTCACATCGCGGCCATGGAAGGCGGCGACGACGTACGCCTCAGCGAGGACTATTTCATCGAGGCGCAGCGCGACAAACCGCCGGAGATCAAGATGACGCGGCCGGGACGCGACTTCAAGGCTTCGCCCATTGAAGAGGTCACCGTGCAAGTGGACGCCAAGGACGATTTCGGTCTGAAGAGCGTGGAGTTGCACTACTCCGTGAACGGCGCGGCGGAAAAGACGGTCGCCATGCCGGCGGGCGGTAAGACCGCCAGCGGCACGAGCACCATCGCGCTGGAAGATTTTAAGGTGGAGCCGGGCGATGTGGTCAGTATGTACGCGTTGGCCAAGGACGCGCGCACCAAAACCAGCACCGACATCTACTTCATCGAGGTGCAGCCCTTCGAGCGCAATTACACACAGTCCCAACAGGCTGGCGGAGATGGCGGCGGCGGTGGCGGCGACGAGGATCAAAACCAGATTTCCAGGCGGCAGAAGGAAATCATCGCGGCCACCTGGAATCAGCTCAAGGGCGCCGGCGCCAAGGGCACGGATGCGGAAAACGCCGCGTTTCTGGCCAGCGTGCAGAGCAAACTGCGCGATCAGGCCAAGTCGCTGGCCGACCGCATGAAGGCCCGCCAGTTGACCGATGCGGGCGATTCCTTCAAGAGCTTCGTCAAGGATATGGAAACCGCGGTGGAGGCCATGGGCCCGGCCGCGGAGAAGTTGAAGGGCGCCGGCTGGCAGGATGCGCTGCCCCACGAGCAGAAGGCGCTGCAATACCTGATGCGCGCCGAAGCCACGTCGCGCGATATCCAGGTGGCGTTCGGCAACCAGAGTAAGGGAGGCGGGGGTGGCGGCGGCGGCGCCGGCGCGCGCGATATGGAAGGCCTCTTCGATCTCGAACTGGATACCGAGAAGAACCAGTACGAGAGCAATAAGTCGCAATCTTCCAGCCAGCAACAGCAGCAGCAACAACAGATCGATGATGCGCTGCAAAAGCTGCAACAACTCTCCAGGCGGCAGGAGGAACTGGCCGAGCAGCAGAAAAAGGGTCAGCAACAGACCTCGCAACAGCGCTGGCAGCAGGAGATGCTGCGCCGCGAAGCCGAGCAATTGCAGCGGCAACTGGAAGAGATGACCAGGGGCAACCAGAGCCAGCAACTGAGCCGCAATCAACAAGGGCAGCAGGGTCAACAAGGACAGCAAGG
>PLDO01000468.1 GCA_003136215.1 Bryobacterales bacterium | reverse complement strand
TCGCCCACCTGCACGTTGGGCCGCTTCTGCTTGGATTCCTCGGTGAATTCGGCAGAGGCCATGGAGGCGCCGTGTATGCCGTCGCGGCCGGTGCGCGCGCCCACGTAGATGACGGGGTTGCCGACGCCCGCCGCCTTGGCGTAGAACACTTCTTCCTTGCGGCAGACGCCCAGCGCGAAGACGTTGACCAGCGGGTTGCCGTCGTAGCAGGGTTCGAAGATGCACTCGCCGCCTACCGTGGGGACACCGAAGCAGTTGCCGTAGTGCGCAATACCGGCCACCACGCCGCCCACGATGCGGCGGTTGCGCGCGCCGGTTTGTGCATCGTCCAGGCGCCCGAAGCGCAGCGAATCCATCACCGCGATGGGGCGCGCGCCCATGGTAAAAATGTCGCGCAGGATGCCGCCCACCCCGGTGGCCGCGCCTTGCAGGGGTTCGATGAAGCTGGGGTGATTGTGCGACTCGATCTTGAAGGCGATGACGTAGCCGCCGCCGATATCGATGATGCCGGCGTTCTCGCCGGGACCCTGCACCACCAGTTTGCCGCGCGTCGGCAGCTTCTTCAGATGCACGCGCGAGCTCTTATAAGAGCAGTGCTCGCTCCACATCACGGCGAAGATGCCGAGTTCGGTGTAGCTGGGCTGACGGCCGAGAATATCGACCACCTTCTGATACTCGCCGGGCGTCAGCTGATGCTGGGCGATGATTTCGGGGGAGAAGGCGGCGGTCATGCCAGCACCCCCGCGCGCAACATCGATTGAAAGACGACCAGGCCGTCGGAGGACCCCATCAGAGGCTCGGTGGCGCGCTCCGGGTGGGGCATCATGCCCATCACGTTGCGCTCGCGGTTGAGCACGGCGGCGATATTGCGCAGCGAGCCGTTGGCGTTATCGATGTAGCGGAAGGCCACGCGGTCCTCGGCTTCCAGTTCGTCGAGCGTGCGCTCGTCGGCGATGTAGCAGCCTTCGCCGTGGGCGATCGGCAGGCGCAGCACCTGGTCCTTTTGTCCCGCCGAAGTGAAAGGCGAGTTGGTAGTGGCCACCGAGAGGCGCAGTTCGCGGCAGATGAATTTGAGGCCGCGGTTGCGGATCAGCGCGCCGGGGAGCAGACCGGCTTCCACCAGGATCTGGAAGCCGTTGCAGACACCGAGCACGAGCCCGCCTTCATTGGCGAACTTGCGGACCGCCGCCATGACGGGCGAGAACTTGGCGATGGCCCCGCAGCGGAGGTAGTCGCCGTAAGAGAAGCCGCCGGGAAGAATCACGGCATCGACATCGCCGAGCGACGGCGAGTCGTGCCAGATAAACTCCACGGGCTGTCCGAGATTGTTGGCGACCGCGTAGAAAGCATCGTGATCGCAGTTGCTTCCGGGAAAAACAATGACGCCAAATTTCATGGTTTTTGTTTTCTTGCGGGCGGTAATTCTAATTTTAGCAGAGGCCGGAGCCCCAGCACCGGGCGTGCGGAGCGGAACGCGCTGCCAGGCAACGTGCTAAATTACCTCGTATGCGCACACCTGCCTGCGTTGCCGCCTGCCTGCTGGTCCTTCTGAGCCTCGGCGCGCCGGCCCAACCAGCGAAATTCGAGGGCACGTGGGAAGCGGCCATCGAAGGAAAAGTCTTCCTGGTGCTGAAAATCCAGGCCGGCCAGAAGATTTCGGGGACGCTGAACGCCGGCAGCATTACGCTCAGCGACGAGGGCGACCTCATCAAGGCGGAGCCTGTGGAAGACCGCGAAGCCCCGTTCTTTTTCGCCAAGGCCGAGGGCGACAAACTGGAGTTCGACTACCAGGATCAGGGCGACGACGAGATCATGCACTTCGAGTTGAAACTCACCGGCGAGAAAGCCGGAGAATTGCGCATCGTGGATGAGCACATCCCGAAGATGAAGCCGTTCCGCCTGCGCAAGAAGTAGGCCATGCAAGCCGCCGAATTCGACCGTCTGGTGGCCGAGGCGTGCGAGCGCATCCCGGCGCGCTTCCGCAAGCGTCTGAAGAATGTCGCCATGATCGTGGAGGCCGAACCGAGTGCCGGGCAACTGTCGCGCGGGCGGGTGGCGCGCGGCGCGACGCTGCTGGGCCTCTATGAAGGGCGTCCCTTGACCCTGCGGAGCGTGTTCGAACCTTTCGCGATGCCGGACCGCATCACCATTTTCCAGGGCCCTCACGAGCGTCTGGCGCGCGGTCCGGAGCACCTCGCCAAGTTGGTGGAAGACACGGTCTGGCACGAGGTGGCCCACTACTTCGGGCTGAACGAGCGGGAGGTCCGGGCGGCGGAGCGGCGGCGAAAGTAGTTTGCCAAACGAAGCCATTTTGGGGCCAGCACGCCTAATTGTTGTTTGGTTTCAGTAGTATACGGATGCTGCACGCGTTTTGTTTCACGTGAAACAACGCACTCCCCGGTTGCGCCGTTACTTCCAGGCGCCTCCGCGGGCGGTGCGCTTCAGGTAGTTGCCGCGTCCCGGCTTGCCGAGGAATCGGCCGCCGTCCACGATGACCTCGCCGCGGGAGAGCACGGTGCGCGCATTACCTTTGACTTCGTAGCCTTCGAACATGGAGTAATCGACGCGCATGTGGTGGGTGGCGGCGCTGATGGTGTAGAGCGCGGCGGGGTCCCAGATGACGAGGTCGGCATCGCTCCCGGCGGCGATTTCGCCCTTCTTCGGATACATGCCGAAGATGCGCGCCGGCGTGGTGGAAGTGATCTCCACGAAGCGATTGAGCGAAAGCTGACCCTTGTTGACGCCGTAGTGATACATGAGTTGCAGGCGGTTCTCGATGCCGGGGCCGCCGTTGGGAATCTTGGTGAAATCGTCCTTGCCGAGGATCTTCTGGTCGGCGAAACAGAACGGGCAGTGGTCGGTGGAGACCACCTGCAGGTGATCGTGCTTGAGCCCTTCCCAGAGTTTCGGCAGGTGATGTTTGGGACGCAGGGGCGGCGTGAAGACGTACTTGGCGCCCTCGAAATTGGGGCGCTCGAGTTCTTCGATGGAGAGCAGCAGGTACTGCGGGCAGGTCTCGGCGAAGGCGGGCACGCCGCGGTCGCGCGCCTCGCGCACTTCATTGAGGGCGTCTTCGCAGGAGAGGTGCACGATGTAGACCGGCACGCCGGCGATTTCCGCCATGGCGATGGCGCGGTGCACGGCTTCACTCTCGGCGCGCGGCGGGCGGGTGAGCGCGTGGTAGACGGGCGCGGTCTTGCCCTCGGCGAGGGCGCGCGCGATGATGACGTCGATCACGCTGCCGTTTTCGGCGTGCATGCAGATGAGCGCGCCGTTCCTGGCGGTCTGGGAAAGGGCCTTGAAAATGGTGGCGTCATCCACCATGAGCACGTTGGGGTAGGCCATGAAAAGCTTGAAGCTGGCCACGCCTTCGTTTACCAGGTCGTCCATGTCTTCCAGTCCGCAGGCGCCCAGATCGGTGACGATCATGTGCAGTCCGTAATCGATGCACGCCTTGCCCTCGGCCTTCTTCCACCAGACGTCGAGAGCGTCGCGCATGCGTGTGCCGCGGGGTTGGATGGCGAAATCGACGATGGTGGTGGTGCCGCCGAAGGCCGCGGCGCGGGTGCCGGTCAGGAAATCGTCGGCGCTGGTGGTGCCGCCGAAGGGCATGTCGAGGTGGGTGTGGCAATCGATGCCGCCGGGGAGAACGTACAAGCCGGCAGCGTCGATGACGTTGGCGGCGGAGGCCACCGGGATGCCGGCGCGAACCTCCTTGATGACCTCGCCTTCGATGAGGACGTCGGCGTCGAAGGTTTGGGTAGCCGTGACGACTTTACCGTTGCGGATCAGGGTGTTTTGTGGCATAAGGCTCCGCCTTGTGCATCCGAGTTGCGCAAGCTTGGTGCTGAGCTGGATTCTATTCATGCTCCGGTCCTCTGTGCCCAGGATTGCGGTGGGGCGCCGGTTTCAATTTTGACCATGGTGATGCAATTCTCCACCGGACAGACAAGCCAGCATAGATTGCAGCCGACGCATTCCGCTTCGTCGACGCGGGGAATGCGCGCGGTTGGAGTGGGGCCGCCGGTGGCGCGCAAGGCCTCGGCCTTGGCAACCGGGGTTACAGTGATGGCGGCCGGCCCGGCGGGCTTGTCGAGGTGGATGCACTGGTGCGCACCGTCCCAGCAGGCGACGTAGCAGAGGTCGCAGCCGATGCAGGTATCGCGATTGATGCGGGCGACGATGCGGTAGTTCAGGTCGAGATGCTGCCACTCGGTGATCCTGGGCACGGCCAGGCCGCGGAAATCTTCGACCGTGCGAAAGCCCTTCTCATCCATCCAGTTGGCAAGGCCATCGATCATGTCCTCCACAATGCGGAAGCCGTAGTGCATGGCGGCGGTGCAGACCTGCACCGTGCCGCAGCCCAGCAGAATGAACTCCGCCGCCTCGCGCCAGCCGGCGATACCGCCGATTCCGGAGATGGGGATGCCGACTTCCGGGTCGGAAGCGATCTGCTGCACCAGGTGGAGAGCGATCGGCTTGACGGCGGGCCCGCAATATCCGCCATGCGAGGAAAGGCCGCCGACATTGGGGCGCGGCGTCAGCGTATCGAGATCGATGCCGGTAATGGAGTTGATGGTGTTGATGGCGGAAAGGGCGTCGGCTCCGCCGCGGCGGGCGGCGCGGGCGGCCATGCGGATGTCGGTGATGTTGGGCGTGAGTTTCACCAGCACCGGCGTGCGCGCCACTTCCTTGACCCACCCGGTGATCATGCAGGCGTACTCGGGGACCTGGCCGACCGCCGAGCCCATGCCGCGCTCGCTCATGCCGTGGGGGCAGCCGAAATTCAGCTCCAGGCCATCGGCGCCGGCGTCTTCGGTGCGCTTGACGATGGATTGCCAGGCCTCGCGTGTGGAATCCACCATGAGAGACGCAATGACGGCGTGGTGGGGGAAGCGTTTTTTGACTTCGGCGATCTCGCGCAGGTTGGTATCGATGGATCGGTCGCTGATCAGCTCGATGTTGTTGAGGCCCATCATGCGCTGGCCGTTCCAATCCACCGAAGAGTAGCGCGACGAGACGTTGACGATGGGTTCGCCGATGGTCTTCCAGACGGCGCCGCCCCAACCGGCATCGAAGGCGCGCATGACCTGCTCGCCCGAATTGGTAGGAGGGCCGGACGCGAGCCAGAAGGGATTGGGGCAGCGGATGCCGGTGAAATTGGTTTCGAGATCAGCCATGGTTCACCATCCCGAGAGCGGCACGCTTGCCGTCAGCCACGGCGTCCACCACTTCGCGGCCGCCGTTGACGCAATCGCCGCCGGCGTAGTATTTGGGATTGCTGGTGCGGCCGGTGGGGCGATCCACGGCAATAGCCCCGCCGTCCATTGCCAGATGCAGCATGGCGGTGAGGCGGGTTTGCCCGATCGCTGGAATTACCATGTCGCAGGCCACCTCGTACTGGCTATCGGGGACCGGCTCGGGGATACGGCGGCCTTTGGCATCGGGTTCGCCCGGGTGGGTGCGCAGAAACTTGACGCCGGCGGCGCGGCCATCCTGCTCGACGATGGCCACGGGTTGCGCCATCCAATGGAAGCGGACGCCTTCCACCTTGGAGCGATCGTACTCGAACGAGAAAGCGGGCATTTCCATTTCGCTGCGCCGGTAGAAGAGGTGCACGTTGTCGGCGCCCAGACGGACGGCGGCGTTGGCGGCGTCGATGGCGGTATTGCCGCCGCCGATCACGATGACGCTGCGGCCAGAGCGAAAATCGGGCTGGGTCTTGTAGCGTTCGATGAAGCGCAGAGCGTCGATGACGCCCGGCAGGTGGTCTCCGGGTAGGCCGAGACGCTCCATGGCGCCCAATCCGACGCCGATGAAAATGAAGTCGAACTCGCGCTCCAACTGATCGAGAGAAACAGCGCCGCCGACTTCGGCCTGGCGGAACTCCACGCCCATGGCGCGCACCATTTCTACCTCGCGGAGGCTATCGGCGGGACGCAGCTTATACTCGGCGACACCGTACGTGTTGAGTCCGCCGGGCAGCGGGCGATTGTCGAACACAGTCACAGTGGCGCCATGACGGCGCAATTCGGCGGCGCAGGAGAGCGACGCCGGACCGCCGCCGACGCAGGCGACCCGGAAGCTCGTTGGCTGCGCGCGCGGGGCGAGCACCACGCCCCTGGCGTTCTCCATGGCGTAGCGCTGCAGGCGGCCGATCTCGATAGGCTGCTTGTTGTAGCGATGCAGCACGCAGGAGCCTTCGCAAAGCACATCCACCGGGCACACGCGGGAGCAACTGAGGCCGAGGATGTTGGCATCGAGGATGGTCTGCGCGCTGCCGCGCAGATTGCCGGTGGCGATCTTCTTGATGAAGCGCGGCACGTCGATATGGGTGGGACAAGCCGCGGTGCACGGAGCGTCGTAACAGTACAGGCAGCGGTTGGCTTCCACCGCCGCGGATTGCGAATCCAGCGCGGGGTGGAGGTCCGGGAACCGTTCGAGATTGCCTGCAATCACCGGACGCCTCCCACCGTGGCGGCGGCGACGGCGGTCAGGCTCTTGTCCAGGAGTTGAATGAAGTTGTCCACGTCGGCGCGGCCGATGTTCATGGGCGGCGTGACGCGGATCACGTTGCCGTAGAGCCCGCCCTTACCCACGATCAGGCCGTGCTCGCGCGTGGCTTCCAGCAGTTGCACGGTCTGCGCGGACGCCGGCGTTTTGGTTTTGCGATCTTCCACCAACTCGATGGCTTGCATGAGGCCCATGCCGCGCACGTCGCCGATGATCTCATGCTTCTCCTTCAGATCCTCGAGGCTGGCGCGCAGGTAGCCGCCGGTCTCGGTGCAGTTGTCCATCAGCTTCTGCTCTTCGATGAAATCGATCACGGCTTTGGCGGCGGTGGCGGTCACGGGGTTGCCGCCGAAGGTGGAGAGGGTCACGCCGCTGAGCCCGGCTGCGACCTCCGGTTTGGCCACGGTAAGACCGATGGGGCTGCCGTTGGCGAGGCCCTTGGCCCCCGTCATGATGTCCGGAATCACGCCCCAATGCTCGATGCCGAACCACTTGCCGCCGGTGCGCCCCCAGCCGGTCTGCACCTCGTCGCTGATGAAGATGCCGCCGTGATTGCGCACGATCTTTTCCACGATCTGGAAGTACTCCCTGGGCGGCGTGACAAAGCCTCCGACACCCTGAATGGGCTCGGCGATAAAGCCCGCGATACGGCCGCCGGTGGTGGTGCGGATCAGCTCCTCGATATCCTGCGCGCAACGGACCTCGCAATCGGGATAGGTCAGGCCGAAGGGGCAGCGGTAGCAGTACGCGTTGTGCGCGTGAACCACGCCCGCCTGCGAGGGACCGAGCCGCCAGGTGCCCTGTCCGGTGAGGGTCATGGCCATGGCCGAGCGCCCGTGATAGGAGTGCCGCAGCGCCACAATCTGATCGCTCCCGGTATAACATCGCGCGGTCAGAATTGCGGTTTCGTTGGCCTCCGTTCCGCTGTTGGTGAAAAAGCTCTTGGTGAGTCGGCCGCCGGGTGTGACGGAGGCGATCTTCTTGGCGAGCGCCGCCTGCGGTTCGTTGGCGAACAAGGTGGAGACGTGCTGCAAGGTATCGAGCTGTTTGTGGACCTTGGCGTTGATCTGGTCGTTGCAGTGGCCGACGCTCACCGTGACGATGCCGCCGAGGAAATCCAGGTACTGGTTGCCGTCGGCGTCCCAGACGTATTG
>PLDO01000387.1 GCA_003136215.1 Bryobacterales bacterium | reverse complement strand
GCAACCGCCATTGCCGTGGATAGCGCCGGAAGCGCCTACGTCGCCGGCAACGAGACCGATACTTGTTCAAGCTCGACGTTGCCGTCTTGCTTTCCTACTACCACAGGCGCGATCATAAGCGGCGATAAGACCGGCGGACGCTCGCCCCAATACGCCTTCGTCGCGGTGTTCGATCCCGCCGGCGCTCACCTGCTCTATTCCACTCTCTTCGGCGGCTTGGATTTTGTGTGCAGTAACGGCTGCGGCGATATCTGGGCCACCGGGGTCGCGGTGGATGCCGGCGGCTACTTCTATCTGATCGGCGAGACCCAGGCCGCCAAATTGCCCACAACCGCCGGCGTAGTTCAGCCCACCGGCGCTCCTCTGGGCCCCACAGGAACGTATCTGCAGGCCGATCGCGGCTTCATTGCCAAGTTCAACCCCGTCACTTCCGGCGGCGGAGTAACTCTGGCCTACGCCACCTACCTTGGCGGGCAAACGGCGAATACAGGCGACTACCTCAGCGGCATCGCCATCGACAGCGCAAGCAATGCCTATGTCGTGGGATATACCAATTCCAAGGATTTTCCGGTGACCAGCGGCTCCTATGGGACCGTCTGCGGGACGAACGGGACCTGCGCCGCAGCCTATGTGACCAAGCTGAATCCTTACGGCACCTCCATTCTCTGGTCCACATTTGTGGGCGGCGGTAAGAGCGATGGCAGCGACGCGTTATTCTGGACCGGTCCCATCCAGTTGGATGGGAAGGGGAACATCTATATCGTCGGGCAAGCCGGGCCGACTTTCCCGTTGTTCAATCCCGTGGAGCCGGCCGTCAAAGACGGAGCCATGCAGGTACTGGTGGCCGAGCTCGACCCCACCGGCTCCAACCTGCTCTTCGCGTCGCGTATCGGATCGGGCAATATCGCCACCGCGACCTCGTACCCGGCCGGGCTGGCAGTCGATTCGGCGGGCGACATTTACCTCGCCGGCAACACCATCGGCCCGGGCCTGATCACCACTCCCGGCGCGTTCCAGACCACCGCCAACCCCAGCACCTGCTGCTACCACGGCTTTGTCGCCAAGATCGCGCCGACCGTTCTGCCCACCCTGACATCCGGCACTCTCGCCAATGGCGCGACGTATATTGACGGAGGGTTGGTGCCGGGATCCTGGGCGCAGGTCAAGGGCACCAGCCTCAGCACCACCTCGCGCATCTGGACCGCATCCGATTTCACCGGCAGTACCCTGCCCACAACCCTGGACGGCGTTCAGGTGAAAGTCAACAACCAGGCGGCGGCCGTGTGGTACATCAGCCCCACGCAGGTGAATTTCCAGGTGCCGGCGGGAATCACCGGCACGGCCACCGTCCAGGTGATCACCAACAACCAGACCAGCAATTCCGTCACTGCCGCCGTCGCCACCAGCTCGCCCGGCATTTTCCCGATTATCCTGAGTGGCACAAACTACGCCGCCGGCGTCTTCTACACGGATGGCAAGATCGCCGGCGATCCGGCGAATGGCGCCGGTTACCGCAATGCCGTCCCCGGCGATACGGTGCAACTCTACGCCACCGGCTTAGCTCCGTCGTCCGCGGGCACAGTGGTCTCGCCGGCGTTATTGAGCGGCGTTCCGGTAACGGTGACGATTGGCACCGTCACCATTCCGGCGAGCGCCGCCGCTCTTGTGTACGCGGGAGAATTCCAGGTCAACTTCACCGTGCCGCAGGATTTTGCCTCGATGCCGCCTGGCCTGTACCCCATCTCGATTTCCATCAACGGGGTTACGTCGCCGGCGAGTATCAATTCCTCGCCGCCGGGAGCGGTAGTGATTCCGATCCAGCACTGAGCTGCATATCCATGGAGACCGACCCGCGCAAGCCTCGCGTGGTTGACGTCGATGCGGCGAACTTCGACTCGCTGCCGTGCTGCCAACGGTCTGGGTCGACCTTCCCGGCGGTCGAATCTCCTGCGGCTATTTATCTTCGCCGACCTGCCGCGAGAGGTAGCGCTCATAGCCGATCTCTTTGATCTGATGCAGTTGAGCCTCTAACCAGTCGACGTGCCCTTCTTCATCCTTGAGGAGCCTCTCGAAGAGTTCGCGCGAAGCATTGTCGCCCTCATCCCGGGCAACCCGAATCGACGCATTGTACATGGCCACCGCGTTCAGTTCCAGCTTGAGGTCGCTCTCGATCTGCTCCTTGACATTCCCGCCGATGTTGATCTGCATCAACTCGGTCAGGCTGGGCGTCCCATCCAGGAACAGAATGCGCTCGATGAGCGCCTCCGCGTGCTTCATCTCGTCGATGGATTGCTTCTTGATGTAGTCTCCGAGCTTGTCGTACTTCCAGTTCTCACACATCTCCGCGTGGAGGAAATACTGGTTGATGGCGGTCAACTCCTCTTTCAGCGCGGCATTCAGTTCGGCAAGTACTTTCGGATTTCCAAGCATATGCGGAAAATTGTAGTTCAGTTGCAGGCAGGCACGCAAGGCCGGCGGGTCCGCCACTTGTTATTCTGGTTTTTGGCGGAAACGACACAGAAGAAAATCGTAGTGGCCATCGACGGGCCGGCGGGAGCGGGGAAAAGCACCATCGCCAAAGGGTTGGCGGCGCGCCTTGGGTTCACCTATATCGATACCGGGGCCATGTACCGGGCGGTGGCGTTGTGGGCGGTGCGCCAGGCGGTGGACCCCGGCGATATGCATCGCATGGAGCAGCTCGCCATCGCGGCCGGGATCGAGCTTTCCCCCGGGCACATCGCGCTCAACGGAGAGGACGTGACCGACGCCATCCGCACGCCCGAGGTATCGAGCGGAGCCAGCAAGATCGCCGTCATTCCGGGCGTGCGGCGCGCCATGGTGGCCAAGCAGCGCGAGATCGGTGAGCGCACCAGCGTGGTCATGGAGGGCCGGGACATCGGTACCGTGGTGTTCCCCAACGCCCAGGTGAAAGTTTTCCTGGACGCCAACCCCGACGAACGCGTGCGCCGCCGCTGCGAGGAGATGCGGGCCAAGGGGGAGACCGTCAACGCCGAACAACTGGCCGCGCAGATGAAGGAGCGGGACCAGCGCGACTCCACCCGCGCGGACGCTCCGCTGGCGCAGGCGCCGGATGCCATTTATCTGGATTCGACCGCCCTGGGCATCGAGGAAGTCATCGAGAGCATCCTCAAAATCGTGCGCTCGCGCGTGACCAACGGAAGGGAATACTGTTGAAGAACCTGCTGGTGATGAAGTTCGGCGGCACGAGCGTGGGCAGCGCCGCCCGGATGCGTGTGTCAGCGGGGTTGGCCGCCGCGGAACAGAAGAAACGCCCGGTAGCCATCGTAGTATCGGCGATGAGCAAAGTCACCGACCTGCTGCTGGACACCATGCTGCACGCCGAGGCCGGCGACCGGAGCGGCATGGAGAGTAATCTGGCGCGTCTGCGCGAGCGGCACGAAGAAGCCTGCCGCGAATTGCTGCCGGCGGCGGATCAGGGCGGGGTGCTGGCCCAACTGCACGACGTGATCGACGAATTCGAGCGCATCGTGAATGGCATGGCGATGCTCGGCGAGCGGCCCCCGCGATCGGTGGACGAAGCGGTGGCCGTGGGCGAGCGCCTGTCCACCATCCTGGTGAGCGAATTCCTGCGGGCCAGCGGTACGCCTTCGGTGGGAGTCAACGCGCGCGAGGTGGTGGTAACGGACGCGGTCTTCGGCAATGCTTCGCCCCTGATGGAGCCGACAAAGGTCAAAGCAAGGGAGAAACTGCTGCCGCTGCTGAGGGAGGGCCTGCTGCCCGTGATCACCGGATTCAACGGCGCGTCGGCGGACGGGCGCCCCACCACGCTGGGCCGCGGCGGCAGCGATTTTTCGGCCTCCATTCTGGCCGCCGCCCTGGATGCCGCCGAATTGTGGATCTGGACCGACGTGGATGGCATCATGAGCGCGGACCCGCGCCTGGTGCCCGACGCGCAGGTGCTGGAAGAGATCACCTACGCCGAGGCAGCCGAGTTGGCCTATAACGGCGCCAAGGTGCTGCACCCCCGGACGCTGGCGCCGCTGGTGGACAAGAAGATCCCGGTGTGGAGCAAGAACAGCTTCGCGCCGGAAAAGCCGGGGACCCGGATCGTGCCCTCCATGGCCGTCCCGCAGGGAGCGCGCGCGGTGGCCTCCATGCGCAATGTGGCGCTGGTGTCGCTGGAGCCGGCGAGCGCCGAAATGAACGGCGTGCAGCTGATGGCGCGATCGCTCGACGCCATGGCGCGGGCGGATGTGGAAGTCCTGGTGGTTTCCAGTTCCAGCTACCGGCAGAGCTTCTGTGTGCTGGTGCGCGAAGACGAGCTGGAGCGGTCGCTCCATGCGCTGGAATCGGCCCTGTCGCTGGAGCTGGCGCATCATTACGTGCGCCCCATCCAGGTGGACCGCAACGTGGGCCTGCTGGCCGCGGTGGGCGAGGGCATGCAAGGCAAGCCTGGATTGGCCGGCCGCATCTTTACCGCCATTTCGCGGGTGCAAGTCAACATCATCGCCATCGCCCAGGGTTCGAGCGAGCTCACCATCGCCGTGGTGGTGCGCCGTGACGGTCTGGAAAAGGCCGTGAAGGCCGTGCACGCGGAGTGCGGCCTGGGCATGCGGCCGCCCCTCCCGGTGTTCCCGTTCGGCCAATCCGAAGGCCGCGCGCCAAGGGGCAAACGCTAGAAATCGCGGGATCGTCAATCGAAGAGTTCAGCGAGCGGAACGGCGGTGCCGGGGTTTTCGGTGCGGAGTTCCTCGGTCTTCTGCATCCCGTCACCGGTACAGCGCCATGCGGTTCGCGTGTGGGGATCGAGGATCCAGACGTAGGGAACTCCGAAATTGAGGTAGTCCTCGACCCGCTCGCGCATCTCGGAAAGCCGGTCATCTTTGGAGAGTATCTCGATACAAATCAGGGGCGGCGTGCGGAAGATCTGCTCCGGCTCGGCCTCCGCGCTCACGCAAACATCGGGTATGCGGAACCGGGCCGGCGCCACCTGCACGCGTTGTTCGGTCGAGGCGTGAACCCCCCACTGTTTCCGACGGTTGTAATAGAATGCGGCGATTGCCGTCTGCAAACGTCCGTGGTCGAATTCGCCCACATTGCGCTCCAGAAGCACACCATCCACGTAGTCACAATCGGGACGGTAGCTGGAAGTCAGGTATTGGTCAACGCTTACCAGTGAACTGGTCGCCATAAAATCACCGGCACCGGCGGGAGCGGATGCCGTCTCTCCCCCTTCACAGTATACTGCGGTCCTTCGCCCCGTCCCCTCGCCAAATTGTGCTACGGTAAGTCTTTCACCAGTGGAGGCAATATGATGGAGGCCCTGGGTCTCATTGAAACAAAGGGTTTAATCGGCGCGATCGAAGCTGCCGACGCCATGGTCAAGACGGCCAACGTGGTCCTGATCGGCAAGGAATTCGTCGGTGCGGGCCTGGTGGTCGTGCAGGTTCGCGGCGACGTCGGCGCCGTCAAAGCGGCTACGGACGCGGGTGCGGCCGCGGCCCGCCGCGTCGGTGAGTTGATCGGCGTCCACGTGATTCCCCGTCCGCACGAGGAGGTCGAGAAAATCCTCCCCACGGGCAACAGCAAGAAGTAACGGGCCATGCTCGAAGACAAAGACCTCCTGTCCATCCAGGAGGTCCGCACCAAAGTCGAAAAGGCGTTCGCAGCCTGGCAGAAATACCGCACGTATTCGCAGGAGCAGGTGGACGCCATTGTGGAGCGCATGGCCGCGGCGGCGCGCGCCAACGCCAAACGCTTGGCCGACCTGGCCGTGGAAGAGACCGGCTATGGCAACGCCAAAGACAAGTACATCAAGAATCTGCTGAACTGCGACTGGCTGCCGCGGCGCATGCGCGGCATCAAGACGGTCGGCATTCTGCGCGAACTCCCCGAGGAGAGGATTGTCGAGATCGGCGTGTCCTTGGGCGTGGTGGCCGCCATTCTGCCCACCACCAACCCCACCTCCACCGCCATGTCGAAGACGCTGGTCTCCCTCAAGGCCGGCAACGCCATCGTCATCAGCCCGCACCCTCGCGCCTTCAAGTGCACCTGCGCCACCGCCTCCATTCTCTACCAGGCGGCGCTTGAAGCCGGCGCGCCCGAAGACATCATTCAATGCGTGGACCGCGCCACTATGGAGGGCATCAGCGCCCTCATGCATCACGAGCGCGTCAGCGTCATCCTGGCCACCGGCGGGCACGCCATGGTGAAAGCCGCCTACTCCAGCGGCAAGCCGGCGTTCGGCGTCGGGCCCGGCAACGTGCCCGTCCTGGTGGACACCTCGGCCGACCTGGAAGACGCCATCGCCAAGATCGTCCTCGGGAAATCCTTCGATTACGGCACCGTGTGCTCCAGCGAACAAGCCATCGTGGCCGAGTACTCGCTGCGCGACCGCATTCTGGCGCTGCTCAAACAGCACAAGGCGTACCTGGCCACCGATCAGCAGTCCGACGCGCTCGGTAAACTGCTGATTACGCCCAACTGGACCGTCAATCCAAACTGCGTCGGGCAGGCGCCCACCAAGATTGCCAAGATGGCCGGCTTCGAAGTGCCGGCCGATACCTCCATCATCTGCTGCGAGATCGCGGGCGTCGGCAAGAAGTTCCCGCTCTCCGCGGAGAAACTCTCGCCGGTGCTTTCGCTGATCTTCGTGGCCGATTACGCCGCGGCGCTCGACACCTGTTTCGGGCTGCTCAAGTTCGGCGGCGCCGGTCACTCCGCCGCCATCTACGCCAAGAACGACACGCGCATCCGCGAATACGGCATGCGCATGCCCGCCATGCGGGTACTGGTCAACACGCCGGCGCCGCAAGGCTCCACCGGGATCACCACCAACCTGTTCCCCTCGATGACGCTCGGTTGCGGCGCCATGGCCGGAAACAGCACCTCCGACAACGTGGGCCCACTGCACCTGATCAATATCAAGCGCCTGGCCTATACCGTCCGCACGCCCGAAGAGGCGTTCGAAATGCCTTTGGATTACGACAAGGCGCAGGATGGTCCCGCGCCGGCCACCCCCGGCGGCGGCGCCATCGATCGCGCCGCGGTAATCTCCGCCGTGGAACGCTACCTGGCATCGCGCGGCATCGCCGTATCGCCGGCCGCGGCGCCATCGTCAACGGCAACCGGGCCGGCGCCCCCTGCCTGCGGATGTTCCACGCCGGCGCCGCCGCAACCCGCGGTCCGGCAGTCCGTGGTGGCCGGCGTCGCCGCTGAAGTGGTGGACCGTTTTCTGGCCCGCCGCGGCACCGCACCGGCCGGGTCGCCCGGCGCGCCGCAAAAATCCGGCGGCTATAGCTGACTGGCGGACGCCGGCGCAAAAACGCCTCCACCTCCCGCTGCTCCGCCTGCCAAACCGGCGGAGTTCGTTTGCGAGGCGGACGTGCGCCAGGCGATTCGACAGAACCGCAAGATCTACATCGGGCCGAAGACGATCGTTACGCCTTCGGCCCGCGACCTGGCCAATCCCTCTGATATTCTGGTTTTGGCTTAGGGCTGAGGAAACGACGTGGACCTGAATCTCGATACACTTAAGCGCGAAATCCTGGACTATCTGGAATCGCGCGACCTGGCCGTTTTCCGCAGCACCCCGGGTACCCTCGAAGACCCCCAAATGGTGCTCTGGGACAGTGAGCATCATCCCGACTACCGCATGTTCCTGGATGCCGCCATCAAAACCGGCGTCAAGATGATCCTCTTCGCCACCCGCGAATTCGAAGCCGCCGATATCGACGACCTGCTGGAGGAGATCGAGGATCTCGAAATGGACCGCGACCGGCAGCGCGACTACCAGACCCGCCTCCGCAAGATGCGCATCCACGAAGGCGTGACCTGCTCGCTCGAACTGGCGTTCCACCACGATTCCAACATCTACGTGTACGAACTCCAGCCCGACTGGTACGAGGAATTCCTGGCCGCCGAAGAGGAGATCGCCAGCGCCATGGCCGACGACAGCGATCTGGACGAAGGCGACTCGCTTGGCGGGTATTACTCCAAGAATTAGCCCTCCTGCGCGTTGGGTGCTGCCCGCGCCCGATGCCGCGGCTATCGCCGCACTCTCCGCCGCCCTCCCTATCGGACCGCTGGCCGCCAAGGTCCTCGTGCACCGCGGATTCGGGGAACCAGTCGCCGCCCGCCGCTTCCTGTACCCCGCCTTCGAACAACTGCACGATCCGCTGACCATGCGCGACATGCCGGTGGCTATCGAGCGCATCGCCCGCGCCATCGTGCAGCGCGAGCCCATCCTCATCTATGGCGACTACGACGTCGATGGCACCACCAGCGTGGTGCTCCTCACCAAGGCGTTCGAACTCGCCGGAGGCATCGCCACCTATCACGTGCCGCACCGCCTGAAGGATGGCTACGGCATGCGGAGCGAGGTGGTGGAGGCCGCTGCCGTTCAGGGGGTGAAGCTGATTGTCAGCGTGGATACCGGCATCCGCGCCGCCGGAGTGGTGCGCCGCGCCGGCGCTCTCGGCATCGACGTCATCGTGACCGACCATCACCTGCCCGACACCGACCTCCCGCCCGCGCTCGCCGTGCTCAATCCCAATCGCCCGGATTGCCCCTACCCGGAGAAGAACCTGTGCGGCGCCGGGGTGGCCTTCAAGCTGATCCAGGCGCTATTGCCTCACCTGGGCTGGCCGGCCGAAAAGGTGCGGCGCGTGGCGGAATCGTTCCTCAAGCTGGCGGCGATTGCCACCGTGGCCGACGTGGTTCCGCTCACCGGCGAGAACCGCGTCCTCGTCTCCCTCGGTTTGCGCGGCCTCGACAAGGTCCGCAACCCCGGCTTGCGCGCGCTGCTCGATGTCGCCGGCTTCCCGGCGGATGCCGCGCCGCCCAGTGCGCGCCAGGTGGGGTTCCAGATCGGGCCGCGGATCAATGCAGCGGGACGGATGGATACGGCCGGCGCCGTCATCGAGCTCTTCCTCACCAACGACCCGGCTCGCGCCCGCGACCTCGCCAAACAACTGGACGATCAAAACGCCGAGCGCCGGCAGGTGCAGGCGGAAATCGTGGCGACCTGCGAGCAGATCGCCGTCGACCCCGGCGACGGCGCCCTCGTCTATTACGGCGAAGACTGGCACCGCGGCGTGCTCGGCATCGTGGCCAGCCGCCTGGTAGATCGCCTCTACCGCCCCGTTTTCGTGTTGGGACGCAATCCCGACGACGGCCTGGCGTCCGGGTCGGGCCGCAGCATCCCCGACTTCCACCTCCTGGAAGCGCTGGAATCGATGTCCGACCTCTTTGTGCGATTCGGCGGCCACGAGCACGCCGCCGGGGTCACCCTGGAGACGGCCAACGTGGAGGAGTTCCGCCGCCGCTTCCACGCGTTCGCCGCCTCGCGTCTCGGCGCGGACGATCTGCTGCGCCGGCTGGACATCGACGCCGTGCTCGAACTGGGGGAGATCGGCGAGCAGGCCATCGACGAGCTCTTCACCCTGGCCCCGTTTGGTCACGGCCACCCTCCGCCGCTGTTCGCCGCGCTCGGTGTGGAAGTGGCCGCGCCCCCCACCATTATGAAAGAGAAGCACCTGAGGATCACGGTGCGCCGCAATGGGCGGACCCTGGTGCTGAAGGCGTGGAACCTGGCCCACCGCGCCGGCGAACTCGCGCCCGGTGCGCGCGTGGACGTGGCCTTCAACCTCGAAGAGGACGCCAACTCGGCCGCGCGCGGCTATCCCCCGTGGTCCGCCATGCTGCGCGATTTCCGACCAGCCTGACAGACCACTAAACCTCCTGAAACAAATTCGACCTCACCTCCGTATCTTCATTGTCCGGAGGTGAGACATGTTTTGCGATCGTTGCGGCGCCAACCTGCAAGGTCCCGTGAGCTTCTGTCCGCGCTGCGGGCGACAATTCGGCGCCGCGCAACCGCCGCTGCCGGTTGTCAACCGCGTCAGCGGCCACCTGCGCAACCTGGCCATCCTGTGGCTGGCGTATTCCGCCTTGCGGCTGCTGCCGGGCCTGGTTCTGAATTCCTTCTCGGACTGGGGGTTTCCGTTCGGCGGCGACGCCCCCTTCTTTGTGCACGGAATTCTGCGCACCATCGGCGGCGTCTTCCTGGTGACCGGGGTCATCGGCATCATCGCCGGTTGGGGGCTCTACGAACGGCGCTCGTGGGCGCGCATTCTGGCCATCGTGCTGGCGTTTCTGAACCTGCTGCATCCGCCCTTCGGTACCGCCATCGGTATCTATACGTTGTGGGTACTGCTGCCCGCCGCGTCGGAGGCGGAGTACCAGCGCATCGCCCGCGCGTAGCTTAGTAGGACAGGCCTCCCGGCCTGTCCCTGGAGATTGGCCATTNNAAGCTCGCCCAAGACAGGCCGGAGGCCTGTCCTACTCTCCCTGTAGCGCGCGCACGCTCTTTTCCACCGGCTCCAGCGGAGCGATCTCTATTCCCATGGGCGCCGTCTTCAAATCCGCAAAGCGGCGCGCGCTCACCATCACGCGGCTTTCCAGCGACCCCACCGCGCCGTTGTACGCCTCCACCGCCCGCCCCAGGTTGAGGCCCACCTTGTTGAAGTGCTCGCCCATATCGGAAATGCGCTTGAAAAGTTCCTTGCCAAGCGCGCTGATCTCGGCGGCGTTCTGCGCCAGCTTCTCCTGCCGCCATCCGTAGGCCACGGCGCGCAATAGCGCGATCAGCGTGGTGGGCGTCGCCAGAATGATGTTCTGCCCCACGCCGAATTCGATCAGCGAAGGGTCGCTCTCGAGCGCGGCGCTGAAGAAACACTCGCCCGGCAGGAACAGCACGGCGAATTCCGGCGCGTGGTCGAATTGTTCCCAGTACGACTTGCGCCCCAGCGCTGTCAGGTGCGCGCGCACCTGCCGCGCGTGGTCCGCCAGCCGCGCCTTTCGCGTAGCTTCGTCGGTGGCCTCGATCGCGGCCAGATAGCCGTCCAGCGGCGTCTTGGCATCCACCACAATCGTCTTGCCCGCCGGCAGCTTCACCAGCAGGTCGGGCCGCAGCCAGCCGTCTTCTCCCATCACCGTGGTTTGCGTGACGAAGTCGCAATGGTCCAGCATGCCCGCCATCTCCACCACGCGCTTCAACTGGATCTCGCCCCACCGCCCGCGCGCGCTGGGGGTCCGCAGCGCCGTCACCAGCTTGCCCGTCTCCATGCGAAGTTGCTGCTGCGTTTCGAGCAGCCCGCGCACCTGCTCATGCAGCGCCGCGTACGCGCCCACGCGGCTCTTTTCCATCTCCTGGATTTTGGAATCCACTTTATCGAGCGACGCCCGCACCGGCATCACCAGCTCGGCGATGGCCTGCTGGCGCAACTCCAGGTCCCCGCGCGCCGCGTCCTGGGTCTGCGCCATGGCCGACCGCGCCACATCCAGCAGCGCCGCTTCCGTCTCCCGCTTCCGCGCGCGCAGCACCGCCCACGCCAGCGCGAATCCGGCGATAAAACAAACTACCGGCAAAATGTCCTGCATCGTTCTCATTATCGCGCCAAGGAGGGCGGACGCCCTCGTCCGC
>PLDO01000082.1 GCA_003136215.1 Bryobacterales bacterium | reverse complement strand
GTGGGGGCCGAGTTCATGCAGCACTCCGTCCCGACGCCGCAAGGTTTGCTCACAACGGAAGATTATGTGGTGGTGGAAGCGGGGCTGTTCGGCCCTCCGGGATCGCGGACCACGCTCTCCTTCCAGGATTTTTCGCTGCGCATTAATGAGAAAAAGAATCCGCAGCGCAGCGAGCCCTACGCGCTGGTGTTCAAGTCGCTGAAAGATCCCGAATGGGAGCCGGATGTTCCGGTCGAACAGAAGGGGTCCAAAACCAGCATTGGCACCGGCGGCAAGAGCGGTTCCGGAGATCCTCCGCCGGTGATTCACGTTCCCATCAAACTGCAGCGGGAGTGGGAAGCGCGCGCCACCAAGGCGGCATTCCCGGAAGGCGACCGCGTTCTGCCGCAGGCCGGCCTGCTGTTCTTCCAATACCGCGGCAAGGCCTCGGGCATCCATTCGCTGGAGCTGATTTACTCGGGTCCGGCCGGAAAAGCCACGCTGGCGCTGAATCCTTAGCAGGCTGCTGAAAAAAATCGTCGGATCCGTCCTTCCCGCGCTGATCCTGACGGCGGCTATCGCCGGAGCCCAAACAGCCCCTGGCGCGCCGCTGCCTCCGCTTCCCGCGCCGCTTGCCGTGCCCAAGCCGGGGCCGGCGGCCGACACTCCGTACTCTCCGCTGCCCATCCTGCCGGGCGGCGTGGTGGTCCCGCTTTATCCGCCCGGCTCGCCGTTCCTCAAAGCGGAGCGCGTCCGCGAGGCCGAGCAATACAGCATGAGCCAGGCCGTGCCGGGGCGCATCAACAGCATCGTCAACATCCACAATCCGTCCATCGAAGTGCACACGGTGGATCGCGGGCTGAATACCGGCGCCGCCGTGATCCTGGTGGCGGGCGGCGGGCACAACACGCTGAACGTCGGCTCGGAAAGCGCCGATTTCGTTCCCTTCTTCTACAACTACGGGGTCAACACTGTCATCCTGCGGAATCGCCTGCGCAAGGACGGCTACGACGTGCAGAAGGACGCGGTCAACGATGCGCAACAAGCCATCCGCCTGGTGCGCGCCTACGCCAAAGAATGGAACATCGATCCGAATAAGATCGGCATCATGGGCTTCTCGGCGGGCGCGGAGCTGGCCGCGCCGGCGGCGGTCCTGTTCGCGGATTTTGACCGGAAGAATGCCGGCCCGGGCGATCCCCTGGCGGGAATCTCCGCGCGCCCCGACTTCGTCGGCATCATTTACCCCGGTCCCTCGCCCTTCGCGCGCAATCGCACGGCGCCGGAGATTCCGCGCAATGTGCCTCCGGCATTCCTCGTATGCGGCGGTTCGGGCGACCGGGTGCATGCGGTCTGGGCAATCGAGTACTTCAGCGCGATGCTGGCAATCGGCGTGCCGAACATCGAGATGCACATTTACGGCAACGGGCGCCACCCCGGCGACGCATTGCCCGATGGCAGCCGGATGACCGGCGGTCTGACCGACCGCAACGACACGCCGTTCGGCACCTGGCAATACCGCTTCATCGAGTGGTTCCGCGATCTCGGCTTCCTGCAAAAGCCCGGCGTGGAAACCAAGGCCGCCAGGGACATCGCCGCGTTCCTCAATCCGCCCGCGCGGTAGCCCGTGGCCGGAATGGGTGGCCTTTGGTAATGTGGAAACTGAGCCCCCGGGAGCGGACGAGTCATGGATTACAGCAAGATCATCACAATTGAGCCAGGTAAAATGGGCGGCAAGCCGTGCGTCCGTGGGATGCGTATCACCGTCTACGATGTGCTCGATTACATGGCGTCCGGAATGACCGAGGACGAGATCCTGCACGATTTTCCCGATCTCACCAGGGAGGATCTACGGGCTTGCCTCGCCTTTGCCGCGGATCGTGAACGGCGCCTGGCGGGCATCCCGGCGTGAAATTGCTGTTCGACCAGAATCTGTCGCCCTGGCTATGCAGAACTCTGGCCGATTGCTTTCCGGGCGCTGTTCACGTCCGGGAGGTCGGATTAATCGAGGCGGCCGACGGGACCATTTGGCAATACGCCGCACGTCACGGTTTTACTATCGTCACCAAAGACGCCGACTTCCGTCAGCGGAGCTTCCTGCAAGGGCATCCTCCCAAGATCGTGTGGGTGAGGCTTGGGAACTGCTCTACTAAGGCCGTGGAAGCCCTCCTGAGAAGCCGCTCCCGCGACATCGAGGAGTTCTTCCAGGACGATCAGAAATCCTTTTTGGCCTTGTCCTGAAGCTGCCCCGCCGCGGGCTGGCGGAAGCTGCGCTCCACCATGTCGTTGACATCCGTGGAAACCGGACCGTCGCGCCACAACCAGCGCATCATCTCCGGCAGAATCATGCCGCCGTACTTCTGCCCGTGCAGGTTCATGCTCCAGGAGTAGTTCACGTCATACCCCTTCTGCGTGAGCGCCTTCATCAGGCGGACGTTCTGGTAAAACCAATCGCGCTTTTCGTCGTAAACCCCGCCGCGCAGGCCGCGATTGTCGTTCCGCCCGTCGCACAGGTACACCCGAATCGGCTTCTTCTCGCTGGCCAGAACGCGCTCCGGATACACATAGCCGCCTTGCAAATTCACAAAGCTGCCTACATTGCTCAGCACCTTGCGGAACTCGTTGGGGCGCTCCCATGCCACCATGAACGCGGCGATGGCGCCGGAACTCGATCCGCCGATTCCGCGCTGTTCCGGGTCCTTCGAGATGGTGTACTCCTTGTTGAGCGCGGGCAGCAGTTCTTCAGTAATCACGCGGGCGTATTTCTCGTCCGGCGTGTTGTACTCGATGCCGCGATTGGTGGTGCCATCGCCCCAACCGGTCTGCGGGCTGGGTTCGACCTGATCCGGCCGCCGGCCCGGGTTGATAAACACGCCGATCATCACCGGGATCTCCCGCCGGTAGATCAGGTTGTCCATCACGTTCTGCGCGCGCAAATCGCCGTTCTCGTCCTTGAACGCCTGCCCGTCCTGGAACACCATCAGGCTCGCCGGCACCGCCGGGTCGTATTGCGCCGGCACGTAGACCCAATACGTGTGCTGCGTCCCCGGATAGACGCTGCTGGGCAGCGTGTACGGCCCGCGGATCTCGCCCTTCGGCACGCCTTCCTGCGGCATGGAGTCGGGACCCAGCCGGTATTGCGAATTCGGATTCGGGCCCGGCGGCATGGGCTGCTGGCCACCGCCTCTCCCCGCCGCGGGCGGCGGAGTCTGCGGCGGCGGAGCCTGCGCGAAAGCGATGAGCGCCGACGCCGCCACGGTCACGGCAAGGAAGAGTGCAGTTCTTTTCTTCATATAGGTGGGACAGACCATCGCCTTTATCGTCTGTTGGAATGGGCTTGCGGCCCGCGAAAGCTGATGAAAAATGGTGGGGCAGGCGGTTCCGCCTGCCAACTCTTGATCNNAGGCAGGCGTAACCGCCTGCCCCACCAAGGGCGCCAATCGGGACGGGTCTGGGTGGTTTTTCGACCCTGGCATGTCCCGATGATTATATACGATCCGCCGCACCGCGCCCGAGCAGAACCGGTGCGACTGCCCACACTAAGGTCGCGATCCCTATGCCCGCGATCAGCCACCCCTGCATCTGCAGCGTTGCATTGCCGGTGCCGAGCAGTTGCATCATGGGCGTGCGCAGCGCCACCAGCCAGATGGCCAGCGCATATGCCAGGTAATTGCGGCGGGCGAAGAACCAGCAGAAAGCGATGCCCGCGGCCGCCGCGGCGAGCGAGATCGCG
>PLDO01000414.1 GCA_003136215.1 Bryobacterales bacterium | reverse complement strand
GCTCTGAGATAGGCCTCCCGGGCAGTCGAAGGTTCTTCAGCCCGCCCGGGCCAGTTCAATGGCAGCCGTCGCCGCAGCCGCAGGCTTTGCCGCGCAGGGCGTCGATGCCTTCCTTGCCGATGATAGGCACCATCACGAGTGCGGCTAGCGGGTCCGCCCACCACCATCCGAAAAGCGCGTTGAGCAGCAGTCCGCCCAGAACGATAGCGGAGAGGTACATGCAGAATTCCGATTGTCGCGCATCCGCCCGCAGGGCGCCGCTGCCCAGGCTGGCCGCCGCCTGCCGTTTGGCGCGCGCCAGCAGACGCATCACCACCACCGCAATCGCCGTCAGCGCGATGCCCGCGATGCTGCCGTGGGGAGCCTCGCGCGACCACAGGGTGTACGCCGAATCGCCAGCGATATAGACCGCCAGGGCCACAAAACAGCCGCCTACGATGCGCAAGGCGGCGCGTTCGGCGCGCTCACCGCGATGCAAACGCCAGAGCAGCGCCGTGCCGCTGGCGACTTCGATCAGGCTGTCCAAGCCGAAACCCACCAGCGCCACGCTCCCGGCCAGGAATCCGGCGAGCAGGGCAACCAGTGCTTCCAGACTGTTCCACGCGATGGTGAAATACTCCAGCCGTTGGGCGCGAGCCACGGCGGCCCGTCCATGATCAATACCGGCATCCATCGCGTCCCTCCCCTCCGAGCTTCGCTCGGATGCACAAGGCGGAGCCTTATGCCACCTACTCGAATCCATAAGCGCGCATCAGCGTGTCCAAATTGAAGGTCAGATCGAACTTGCGTTCGGCGGCGAGGCGACCGGCGGCGCCCATGCGGGCGCGCAATTCGGAATCCTCGAGCAACTGTACCAGGCGCCGCGCGATCTCCGCCGGGGCGCGAGGCGCCACCAGGAATCCGCTCTCGCCGTCCGTCACCAACTCCGGAATGCCGCCGACACGGGTGGCCACCAGGGGACGTGAGGCAGCCATCGCCTCGGCGATGACCCAGCCAAACGCTTCCTCCCAGCGTGAAACCTGGCAGACCACATCGCTGGCGGCGTACAAGCCCTCGGCAACCGGATTGTGCACCAGGCCGGTCCATGTGAAATGGCTCTCCATCCCCAGATCGCGCGCCATCGCCATGTACTGTTGGCGGTGCTTCCCCTCGCCCGCCAATACGAAGTGGGCTTGCGGAATCCGCTCGAGCACGATGCGCGCCGCCTCGACGAGGTCGGTGATTCCCTTCTCCGGGATCATCCAACTGGCCTGCGCCACCACCGGCGCGCCCGCCGGGACGCCATGGCGCAGGCGGAACGCGGCTCCATCCCCGTGGGCAGCCGCCAGATCGACGCTGTTATAGATGCGCGTAACGCGCCCGGCGCCGATCAGATCGCGGCGCAGCATGCAGTCCACGTTGTAGTCGCTGATGCAGAACACCCGATTCAGCGGGAAATTCAGCGCGCGCGCCGCCAGGCGCTTCCAGGCCGGCCGGCGCGTGGCGACATAGCCTTCGGGATGCGAGCCCTGGTCGGTAAAGAAGACCTTATCCACGCCGCGGCAGCGCGCCACCCATGGGTAAGGACTGAGAAAGCCGGTGAAATAGAGGTGGAGGATGTCGGCGGGATGGCGTTGCAGGATGGCGGCGAGATGGCGCGCCGGCCGCGCCGCGAATCTCCAGGCATCCTGAAGCACATCGAAAGTGACATTGGGCAGCTCGAGGAATTTCCGCACCTCACCCTCGGGAAGGAATTGGTAGCAGAGCACGCTTTCCCAGCCGTGCCCTGCGAGGCGCGAGGAGAGCGCGCGGGCAAACACCTCTCCGCCGCCGATCCGCGAGGGATTGACTCCGAAGACGGAGACCACCCGTCCCGCTGGTTTCATACTCAGGCCGGGATCGGCGCTGGCGCCGGACGCGGCCCCAGGGCGCCCACCAGGTTGATCAGCGGCTTGCCGCAGGCCTCCAGGCGCGCTTGCATTTCAGGCGACGGCTTCTGCGCCACGAGCACGTGATCGGCCCACTCCAACATGGCGTCCAACCGGTCGTCCAGCAGGTTGCCGATGTGCGGGATGGCGTTCATGATATAGCGCTGGTTGCTGCCGTAGATCTCGCCGAGTTGGATGTGCGGATCGTGCACCCGCACCTTCCGCCCCTTGCCGATCAGCGTCTCCAGCAGCAACACTACCGGGCTCTCGCGCAGATCGTCGGTATTTTCCTTGAAGGCGAGGCCAAACACGCCGATGCGCTCGGACGGAAGATCGAGTGTCCGGGCGATGGCGCGGTCCAACTGGGCGCTATTGGAGGGCAGCACGCTTTCGAGCAGGGGCAGCTTCAGGTCCAGGCGGGAGGCCCGGTAGACCAGCGCGCGCAAATCTTTCGGCAGGCAGGAGCCGCCGAATGCGAAGCCCGGCTTGAGGTAAGCGCGCGAGATATTCAACCCATGGTCGCGGCACAAGGTGTCCATCACCTCGGCGCCGTCAATGCCCAGTTCGGCCGCCAGCGTACCAATTTCGTTGGCGAAGGAGATCTTCACGGCGTGGAACGCATTGCAGGCGTACTTGATCATCTCCGCCGTGCGCAGCGCGACAATCGAGGGCTCCACCGGCAGGCCGGCGTAGATCGACGCCACCAGTTGCACTGCCGCCGGAGATGCCCCGCCGACCACCAGCAGCGAGGGCTCCATGAAGTCGCGGACCGCCGTACCCTCGCGCAGGAACTCGGGATTGGAGACTACGGATACCAGTGGCGAGCCGCCCATCTCCGGCGCCACCACGTCCTCGCAGGTCCCCGGATACACCGTGCTGCGCACCGCCACCACGAGCGGCTTGTGGCGTCCGGGGAGCGCCGCGGCGATCTCCTGGGAAACGCGCCGCAACTGATCGAGCGCCAGGTTGCCATTCTTCTCCGAAGGCGTACCCACGCAGATGAGCGCGACATCGGCGCCGTCCAGCGCTTCGCGCAGGGAGACGGAGGCGGTCAGATGCCCGGATGCGACACCCTGGTGGACCAACTCTTCCAAACCGGGTTCGAAGAATGGGGCGCGCCCGGCGCGAACGGTATCCACCTTGAACCGGTCGCGGTCCACGCCCACCACGCGATGACCAAGGTGCGCCAGACATGCGGCGGTGACACATCCCACATAGCCAAGGCCCAGAACGGCGATTTGCCGGGGATTGGCGACACCGGAAACAGGATCCACGCCCTTTAGTATGCCATGCGCGCGATTTCGCTTTTCAGGTCCGGACGGCGGGTTATGCTCCAATGGAGTACTGTGCGACTCGTCCGCCGAATCCTCGCGCTCGGATTGGTGCTCTACCTGGGCGCCTGGGGCTATCGCATCGTTACGCGGAAATACTACGTCTGGCTGCCGGGATACGTGAGCTGGCTGTTCCACCAGGAGCGGCCGGTGGGGAAGCCGGTGCACGTTTTTTTCTTCTTCGTGGATCACTTCGAGCCGGGGGAAAACGCCGGGATGATGGAGCGCTGGGTGAATGAGTACCCCAGGATCGCCGCCCGCCATCGCGACAGCGGCGGCCGCCCGTGGCAGCACACCTGGTTCTATCCTGGAGAGCAGCCGATTGACGGCAACCTCAGGGCGCTGCAAAAACTGGTGGCCGGCGGGTACGGCGAAACCGAACTGCACCTGCACCACTTCAACGATACGGAGCAATCCGCACGCGAGAAGTTCCAGCGGGCCATCGCCTGGTTTCAAACCTTCGGCTTTCTCAAGAGCGCCGGCGGGGCAACCCATTTCGGGTTCATTCACGGCAACTGGAGCCTGGATAACAGCCGCGGAAACGCATTCTGCGGAAACAACCGCGAGCTCATTATGCTGCGCGAATTGGGCTGCTTTGCCGACTACACCTTTTCGAGTATTTTCGTGGAGTCGCAGCCCTCTTCGGTCAACAGCATCTTCGAAGCCACGGACGATGACGGTCCGAAATCCTATGATCGCGGGGTGGCCCTGCGAGTGGGCGTCAGGCCCGTGGGCGACCTGCTGATCTTTCAGGGCCCGCTGCTGCTGGTGCCGACTCCGCGGCCCGCCAAACTTTTTCTGGAAGTGGAGAATGCCGAGATTCACCCGGCCGTGCCGGTAACCCCGCGCCGCGTGGACGCCTGGATGCGGGCTAACATCCATGTGGAAGGGCGTCCCGAGTGGCGCTTCATCAAGATCCACACGCACGGCGCCAGCACCAAGGCAGACGCGGACGAGATCCTGGGGCCCGAACTGGACCAGGCGCTGACTTACCTGGAGAAGGCTTACAACGACGGGGCGCACTACGTGCTGCACTACGTCACGGCGCGCGAAGCCTTCAACGTGGCGCGGGCCGCGGCAGACAACAGGCAGGGCGATCCACGGCAATACTACGATTACCTGATTCCGCCGTATGCGGCGAATGCCGGGCGCTAGGCAAGAAGCGAAAACAACATTGGCCACAGATGAACACAGATGAACACAGATAAAACCAGAATTGCTTATCTGTGTTCATCTGTGTTCATCTGTGGCCCATAAATTTTCTTTTCGCTGCCGGTCGACCCGATCGAAACCAGGCCGCGCGTTTCGGCCTCGGCGGGTGTCAGCCGGCTTTCCAGGCAGCAGCCGCCCTTCCACCACCGAGGGCGGTTACCCCAGATCTGGCGAATCGGCGTGGTCTTGATATTCCCCACGGGAGGCATTCCGAAGCAGGCCAGCACGTCGCCATTGGGCATCACCTGGATGCTGGTAAGGGCGGAGCAAACGGGATGCTTGAGGTGAGCCACGTGCTGCTGCACGGATACCCGCATGGCGTCCGGATTGAGGAAATACGGAACCATGCTTTCCAGTTGCTGAAAGCTGTTGCGAATGGGCAGACCCTGCTTCTTGAGAGCGATCAGGCCGCGCACCGCGGATACCGCTTGCGAAGCGTCCGCCGGCCAGTTTTCGCTGTGCTCGAACCAGCGTGGGTCTTCCGGCGTATTGTAGTTCTGCTCCACGGCCTGATAAAAGACTTCCATGCCATTCCGCGCCGCGAACTGCGCCACGTTGGCCACGTCGTGGAGATTCTGCCGCATGATGACCGTCTTGAGCCGGATGGCGTACGCGAGCGACTTCTCGGCGCGCATGCGTTTCAAGGTCTCCAGCGTGCGGGTAGTTTTTTCGAAGAAGTTCTCGCGCCCGCGGATGAGGGTATGGGTTTCTCCGATACCGTCGAGCGAAACCGTGATCCGGCCGGGATTCGCCAGCGCCGCTTTCTCCACACGGCTTTGATCGTCCCAGTAGCCGTGCGTCAGGATTTCCGCGAACAATCCGATGGACGCCGCATGGGCCAGGATCTCCGGCGTATAGGGACGCAGCAACGCCTCGCCGCCGCTAAAAAACACATGCACCGGGCCCAGCCAGGAGCGCAGGTCGTTCAGGGTGGCCTTGTACTGGTCCACCGTCGGCGTGTCGTCCTTGCCCTTATTTTTCCAGATGTCGCAGTGCACGCACTTGGCGTTGCACAGATTGGTCATCAGGAAACCGATGTCGGTGGGCCGGCAATGATCCGCCCACCGTCCGCCGGAGAAAGTGCGCAGGCGGTAGTTGACGGCCGTGTAAGCGCGCCGGTAGACGCGGGCCAGGCCGGGACTTTCAAACCGCGCGGGCATAGAACTTCTCCAGGGATGACATCAGACAGGCGACCTACCTCCAGAGTACGCTTTGCGCGGCGCAAAACTCAAGGCGCCGGGCGCCGAGGGTGACGGCTGATGGGCTGGCGCGCACACCTACAACTGCCGGATCGCGGCGGCTTCGGTGCCTTGGGCGCCCGGCGCCATCTTCGCATATTCGAAGTAGCGCTTGAGCCGCAGCGCCGGCTGTTCCAGGAATCTGCGGGACAACAGCGCCAACCCGAAGGATACGGTCACCATCACGATGGACCGTACCATCACGTCCCCGTAAGGACCGAAGCCGATTCCCAACTTATGGGCGGCTTCCTCATACAGGTCGCCGACCGTCAGATGGACCAGGTAGAGGCAGTAGCTCAGGTCGCCGCTCAACTTAGCGATGCGCCAGCGCAACGGGGCAGTGCACGACGTGCCGCGCATGGCCACGGCGAAGACAATCATCCCTGCGAACACCAATTGAGCCTGGGTGTAGCGGAAAACGTTACTTCTGTCCAGGATTCCGTATGGAATGCCCACCACGGTGAGGACCAGCGATGCGCCGCAGAGACCGGCGGCCAACCGGAGGGAGTTCCGGCGGTTCGCCCACCGCGAGCGGACCCAGATTGCGATCAGCGCGCCCAGCGCCAATCCGTCGCAGCGGGTCCACGTATACACGTAAACTTCGTTGTCCACGTTGAATCCCGCATGAGTTGCCCACAAGCGCACGAAGGGGATGCCAACTACCATCGCCAGTGCGATCAGCGTGATGCTCCGGCGGCTACAGACCTTCACCAGCCAGGGCCAGACCAGGTAGAAATGCTCCTCCACCGCCAGCGACCAGAACACGCCCGAACCGTGGGGTTGCTCCAGCCCGAAAGGGTAGTAAAAGTTGGCCAGGAAGGCGGCGCTGAGCAGCAGGTAGCGGCGGTCCTGGGGGTACAGCAGCGCGCAAATCGCGATGACGGTGAAATATAGCGGCATAATGCGCAGAAAGCGCCGCATGTAGAAGTTTTTGAAGTAGTGGGGCTTTTCGCGGGAATCCAGCAAAATTCCCGTAATCAGGAAGCCGGAAAGGACGAAGAAGAGGTCGACACCGAGCCATCCATGCTGGATAAGAAAAAGCAGCGGTCCGGGAACCGACGCCTTGACGTAGGCCGGCATGTTCCAGCCGCCCTCCACATGATTGAGGATCACCATCCACACGGCGGCTCCGCGGATGCCGTCGAGTTCGGGGACGTGGAGTCCGGCGCCGTCGCGCGACTTGAAGCCCGGACTACCGGTGGGTTCGATCATACATTGCAGCGCAGCGCACTTGCTCCCCACCCCTCCCGGCCAGCATAACACGCTCCCCGGAGGCCTATCGGGGCTCACCCTTTAGGGAACGTAAGGCCTGGCTGACATTGAGTGCGGGGCATGGTCAGGAGTGTAACCGGCCAGCCGGTATCGGAGCCGGGCGGTTACCATGGAGGTTGATGTTCGACTGGACGAAGGATCCCCACCGCCGGTTCAATCCGCTGACGCACGAATGGGTGCTGGTTTCGCCGCACCGCACCCAGCGCCCCTGGCAGGGGCAGATGGAAGAGGAGGCTGTTGCCGCGCAGCCCGATTACGACCCCAACTGCTACCTGTGCCCGGGCAACGCGCGGGCCGGCGGGGCGCGCAATCCGGCATACACCTCGACGTTCGTCTTCGATAACGATTTCGCCGCGCTCAAACCCGGCACGCCGCTGGAGCGCTTCGACCTCGGCGGCCTGCTGGTGAGCGAATCGGAACCGGGACTGTGCCGCGTGGTCTGCTTCACGCCCCGCCACAACCTGACCATCGCCAACATGGCAGCGCCCGACCTGCGCAAGGTGGTGGACATGTGGGTGGAACAGTACCGGGAACTTGGCGCCCGCCCCGAAATCCATTACGTGCAGATTTTCGAGAACCGCGGCGCCATGATGGGCGCCAGCAATCCGCACCCGCATTGCCAGATCTGGTCGAGCCACGCGCTGCCCAATGAAATCTCCAAAGAGCAGACCTCCCTGCTGGCGTGGCGAGAACAGCGCGGCACGTGCCTGTTGTGCGAGTACGCGCGCCTGGAGCGAGCGGAACGCGAGCGCGTGGTGGAAGAGAACGATACGTTCCTGACGGTGGTGCCCTTCTGGGCGGTGTGGCCCTTCGAGACCATGGTGATCGCCAAACGCCATCTCTCCTCGATCGAGCAACTCACGGGCGAGGAGCGCGACGGGCTGGCGGATATCCTGCGGCGCACCACCGCCCGCTACGACCGTCTGTTCCAGGTCTCCTTCCCCTACTCGATGGGTTTCCACCAGCGTCCCACCGATGGCGCGGCGCACGACGAGCATCACCTGCACCTGCACTTCTACCCGCCGTTGTTGCGCTCGGCCACGGTGCGCAAGTTCCTGGTGGGTTACGAAATGCTAGCTACCCCGCAGCGCGATATCACGGCGGAATCGGCCGCCGCACGCCTGCGCGCGGTGTGAAGGGGCAGCCAGCCGTACGCCGGCGGCCCGCTTCCCTGCGAAAGTGATGAGGTCGTGCTAACGGCTAGTGGTGGTTGGCGTAGGCGATGCCCTGCTCGACCTGGCGGATCGCCCCGTTCACCAGGTCAATGGCTTTGGTGCGATGGCCGCCCTTGTCCGGGTCGGCCGTTTCCAGGGACTGTTTGGCCGCGCGCAGATGCCCCAAAGCGGCTTGCATATGGGGCTGGTTTTCAGCTTTCGCCAGACCGGCCGCCAGGCCGCACAACCCGATTGCCGGAACAACCCGCTGCAACGTAGCCCTGCGAGAGATCGTCATGGTGGTTTTCTCCTCTACGAGAAGCATTCTCTGGAATGTGACAGCTTAGTTGGCTGGAAATCTACGCCGGGATTTCCATTCTTGGGCTTCCAGCCCGCATCAGTATACACCCGGTTGCCGTCGTTTGATCCTGCGAGTTGCAGTTGGCGCGGCCGCTGTCCGGCCCTCCCGCGCGCCCCCCCACCCTGCCGAAAAACACCACGGGCGATTACCCTCGCCGGAGGAAGGCCCTGACACGCCACGCCGCTAACCCGCGGTGGTTTCGACTTTCGGGCGGAACAGGCGGTCCGCCACGGCGTGCAGCATCAGTTTGCGGTGCTCGCGGGTGACGCACGTGAAAAAAGCCGGAACGAAGAAGGCGGCCGACGTGAAAGCCCCCATCAGGATCAACTGCGGCCAAGTCTGTCCGCTGACGCCGGCGGCTTTCAGCGCATGGGCGAGCAATAGCACCGGAATGCCCGTCAGCAGCGGCCGCGCATAGATGCCCCGAATATAATCAGGGAACGACGAGTCCAGGGCGCGGCAGACCAGCCATGGCACGTAAAGGCCGCGGTTCAGGACGGACAGAACGCCCACGACCCAGGCCACGCCAAGGATGCCGTAGTGTGGCAGCACCAGCCAAATGCCGAGCACTCCGAGCAGAGCCTCCACCAGCAAACCCCTTGCCATGCGATCGTGACGGCTCAAGCCGTACAGCATTGAAGTGGAGTTGAACTGCCCGGCGACGGCGAACAGCGTGGCGAGCGAAATCACCGGCAACAAGGGTCCGCATGCCGTGGCAAATTCGAGGTTCACCCAGCGGCGAAGCAGTTCGGTTCCATACACCAGAAGGAAGATCACCAGCGGCAGGAACAGGGCGACGCAGTAGCGGTTGAGGTAGATGCCCAAACTGTAGACGGCCTTCTCGTCGCCTTTGGTCTGCATTTCCACGACGTTGGAACGGGTGACGAACCCGATACGGGTGACGGCCTCCACCGAGTAACCGAGCAGCCGTGAGGGAAAGGTGTAGTAGCCCACGAAAGAGGCGCCGCTGAAATGACCAATCATGACGGGTGCGGCTTGATTGAGCAAGAGGTTGGAGATGTTGGCGACGAAGGAATGCACGCCGTAGCTCCACATCTCCTTGACCAGGGCAAGTTTTACGGAGAGCGCCGAAAGATGCATCTGGGGGAATACCGAGCGGAAGGCCAGCATGGCAAGGGTATTGCCCACCAATTGTCCCAGAACCACCACCGCACCCAGTTCTTTCAGGCCGAAACCAAAATACAACAGCAGCGCGCAGCCCACCGAGCGGATGAGGAGTTGGGCCACCCAGGTGCGGGTGAGGTGGTCGTAGCGCTGGAAGGCGTCCAGGCAGGAACTGAAGAAATGCAGCGGGAAATTCACCGCCCATCCCAGGCCCACAATGAGGATCATCACCCGGAAGTCCGCGCGGTTGACCGGGTCGGCAATCTTGAAGAGGGCGACGCCTCGCCAGGCAACCAGCAGGGTGGCGAGGCCGAATACCACCGCCACTCCACAGAAATAGAGGAGCCCCGTGTTGATCACCCGGTTGATCTGGTCCGGTTCGTTCCTGGCGCGGTATTTGGCCACGAATTGGGTGACTGAAGTGTTGAAACCCAGGTCGAAGAACCAGAGGTACTCGACCAGGGAAAACACCAGCGCCCAGATGCCATACCGCTCCGACCCGAGTTTGCGCGCAATATAGGGCGAGATCAGCAGCCCGATGGCAATGTTGAGCGCCACGCCAACCCAGTTCCAGAGAACGCCGGCGAAAAAGCGGGCGGCGCGGGGGGCCGGCGGTGGTGGCGCAGTCTCGGACAAATCAACTTGAGTCTAGCGCACGGCGGGACCGGCCCCGCGCGGGCTCATCCCCGCAGGTACGCGTCGTCCTTCTTGAGCCAGTCTTGGCGGATGGGGCTGAAGATGTCGAGATCGAGCGTGTCTTCCAGCGCCACGGCGCGATGCGGGACGTTGGAGGGGATGCGCAGAACCTGCCCCTTGCCGACCACGATCTCCCGGCCGCCGATCTCGAACTTCAGCGCGCCCTCGAGGATGTAGGTGATTTGCTCGCTTTCGTGGTGGTGTTCCGGCACAATCGCGCCCTTGGCGAGGAAGACCTGCGCCACCATGGCCTTGTCGCCCGAAATGATCTTGCGCGCGATAGTGTCGCTCAAGACCTCTTTTTCCATCTCGTCCCAAGTGTAGAATTCCATGTTCGATCGTCTCCGCGGCCGCCGCCATACAAGAATACGTGAAATTCCTGCCGGCGGGGGCGCGGGGGTACAATACAGGTGGTGATAATCCGGACTTGGCTGGCACTGGCGGTCCTCTGTGCCGGGACGGCCAGGGGAGCAGGGCCTTCCTACTCCGCAGCCGGTATTGTCAAGGTAGGGAGTTACGCGGCACAACCGTTCGCGCCCAATTCCGTCATGTCGATCTTCGGAGACGGCTTGGCGCGCAGCGAGCACTCTCTGGTGGATTCCGACCTGATTGCCTGCCCTTCCCCGCCGGCGGGTCGCTGCCTTCCCACGGAGTTGAATTACGTCCGCGTCTACGTGCAGGACCAGCCGGCGCCGCTGCTGTACGTTGGCCCCACCCAGGTGAATTTCCTCATATCCAGCGTGGAAGACGCGGGTCCGGTCAAGGTTCGTGTGGTGACCGAAGGCATCTCGGGCCCGGAGATCATGGTCACGCTGGTGGCTGCGGCGCCAGCCCTGTTTTCGATGGCGGGCGGATACGTCATCGCCCAAGACTCGAATTTTAAATTGCTGACGGCAGACGCCCCGGCGCACGTGGGGGACACGGTGGTCGTCTATGTTACCGGCTTAGGGCAGACTTCGCCCAGCCAGGCGCCGGGCGAGATTCCGGTTAACGCGGACCGCATCCTGCCGGCGACGCTAGCCACCTTGCAGGTGACGTTAGGCGGGAAAGCGGTGGACCCGTCACTGGTCAAATACGCCGGTGTGACACCGGGGTCGGCCGGTTTGTACCAGATCAACCTCTACCTGCCGGATGGAATAGGGATCGACCCCGAGATCGGGGTCACGGCGGGGAATCAGGCGGCGCAGACCGGGCTCAAACTGCCGGTGCGCTGAGGAAGGGGCAACTTTCCCTGCCTACGGCGCGTTAAACCATATAGGCTGGAGAATTAGGAGTGTTTTGGATGTCGATACGGCCGTTACTGGTAAGCACCTTCGTCGTCGCGGGCCTGTTGTCCGCCCAGGAGGCTGCGCCTACGCCGGCCGTATTCACGGTAGAAACCGGGGCCAAGGTGCCGCTCAGCCTGATCAACGGCGTCAGCACGAAGCATTCGGCGGAGGGTGACCGGGTTTACCTGGAGACGGTGTTTCCGGTGATGGCGAGCGGACGCATCGTGATTCCGGTGGGCAGCTACGTAGCCGGCACGGTGACGCAGATCAAGAAGCCGGGCCGGGTGAAGGGCCGGGGCGAACTCTACGTGCGCTTCGATTCGTTGACTCTGCCCAACGGCGTGACACGCGATTTCCACGGCCGCATCGACGCCATGGACGGCAACGGCCCGAATGAGTTGGACCGGGCGGAAGGCAAGGTGCGCAGCGAAGGCAATAAGGCCGGCGATGCGCGAACCATTGGCGAGGTGGCGGTGGCGGGCGCCAGTATTGGAGCCATCGCCGGCGGTGCCGCCACGGGAACCTACGGCATGGGCGCGGGGATCGGCGCGGCGGCAGGCGCCACGGCGGGCATGATCGGCGTGTTGTCCTCGCGCGGTCCGGACGCGGTGCTGGCGCGTGGAAGCACGCTGGAGATGGTGCTGGACCGGCCGATCACCTTCACCGAAAACGAATTGAATTTCGGCAATCTCCAGGCGCCGCGCAACCCGATCGTACCGGAAGCGGCCGCCGACAAGGGACATTCGACGGTGCCGGTGCCGCGGCGCAAATAATCAGATCAGTCCTCGAAGAATCCCCAGCAACTGCGGCGTCAGTTCCAGCCAGACTCGCGGGGTCCCCAGCAAGAGCGGAAGACGGTTCCAGCGGCTGGCTTGCTGAAACTGAAACAGCAGCAGCGGAGCCAGAATTCGCGCCCCGGCGAACGCGTCGTCATAAACTCCGGGCGGGAGCACGATGATAGCTCTGCCCATCGTAGCCGCCGCTGTGGGCAAAGACGTAGATGTGCTCGAAGGCCAGGCCAGGCGGAAGCGGAAATTGCGAGCCGTGGCAGAAGAGCGCCGTCAGGTTGCCGCCGTAATTGAAGTGGACGGTGAGCCACTGCCAGCTCAGGCCGAGCGCAACGCATACCAGCGCGGCGGCCAGGGGGCTGCGTTTTATTTGGAGCCGGGTATGAATCTCTTGATAAAATTCGTGTCGAAGCGCCCTGCCTGGAAATCCGGGTCGGCAAGGATGCGCTGCTGCATGGGGATGGAGGTGTGGATGCCCTCCACGATAAACATGCTGAGCGCGCGCTGCATGCGGTGGATGGCCTCGGCGCGATCGCTGCCGTAGGTGATTAACTTGGCGACCAGCGAATCGTAGAACGGCGGGATGACGCAATCCGTGTAAGCCCAGGTGTCCACGCGGACGCCGACGCCGCCGGGCAGGTGGAAGCCGGTGATGCGGCCGGGCGAGGGCACGAACGTCTCGGGATTCTCCGCGTTGATGCGGCACTCGATNNGTGACCGGGTGCTCCACCTGCACCCTGGCGTTGACTTCGATGAAGTAGAGCTTGCCGGCCTCATCCATCAGGAATTCTACCGTTCCGGCGTTGGTGTACCCCGCCTGAGCGATGGCCTTGCGGAGGACGGCGGAGATCTCGGCGCGCTGCGCATCG
>PLDO01000323.1 GCA_003136215.1 Bryobacterales bacterium | reverse complement strand
CGCTGGCGGACTATGTGCACTCCAAAGGCCTGAAGCTCGGCATCTACTCGGGTCCCGGACGGCTGACCTGCGCGAGTTTCACCGCCAGCTACGGCCACGAAGAGCAGGATGCCAAGACGTGGGCCGCATGGGGGATCGACTATCTGAAGTACGATTGGTGCGCCGCGTCGGGCGTCTACACGAAAGAAGAGCACGTGCCGGCCTATTATAAGATGGGCCTCGCGCTGCGCGCCTCGGGGCGACCGATCGTGTACAGTCTCTGCCAGTACGGCTGGCTCGACGTTGGGGAGTGGGGCGCGAGCGTGGGCGGCAATCTGTGGCGCACCACGGGCGACATCAGCGACCGGTGGGATTCCATGGCCAACATCGGCTTCAACCAGAACGGCCGCGAGAAGTACGCCGGGCCGGGGCACTGGAACGATCCCGACATGCTGGAGATCGGCAACGGCGGCATGACCGACACGGAGTACCGCACGCATATGAGCTTGTGGAGCATGCTGGCCGCACCGCTTTTGGCGGGGCACGACGTGCGCACGATGAGCGATGCCATCAAGGAGATCCTGCTCAACAAGGAAGTCATCGCCATCGATCAGGATAAGGCGGGACATCAGGGCGTCCGCATTCGTCAGGGCGGTGAACTGGAAGTGTGGAAGAAGCCGCTGGAAAAAGGCGTGGCGGTGGCGCTGTTCAATCGCAGCAAGGATGCCGCCAGGATGACGGTGAAGTGGAGCGAAGCCGGCGTGACCGCCAAGAGCCCCAAAGTGCGCGATCTGTGGGCGCACAAAGACATCAACGCGCCGGGCGAGTATAGCGTCGAAGTGCCTTCGCACGGCGTGGTGATGTTGAAGGTGAATTAGAGGAAGACGAATGCGCCCGCTAGCGGGCGTAGGCAGGCTGAAGCCTGCCCCACCATTGCAGGGGGACCAACATGAAGATCATTATCCTGCTGGGGCTGGCGGCGTTTGGGGTGTACGGCCAGCGCGTCGAGATTCGCGTGGACGCGGCATCCACGCTGGGGCCGTATAAAACCATGTACGCCTACTTCGGTTACGACGAGCCGAATTACACGTACATGAAAGATGGCAAGAAACTGATCGCCGAATTGCAGGCGCTCAGTCCCGTGCCGGTGGAGATTCGCGCGCATCATCTGCTGGTGACGGGCGACGGCACGCCGGCGTTGAAGTGGGGATCGACCAACGCATATACCGAAGATGCCGGCGGCAAGCCGGTCTACGACTGGACCATCGTCGACCGCATCTTCGACACCTACATCCAGGTGAAGGCGCGGCCCTTCGTGGAGATCGGATTCATGCCGGAAGCGCTCTCCACCAATCCGCGGCCATACGTAGTGAACTGGCCGGCGAAGGATGGCGGCACGGGCTGGAGCTATCCGCCGAAGGACTATCACAAGTGGGCCGAACTGGTACGGCAGTGGGTGCTGCACTCGGTGGCGCGCTACGGCAAGGCGGAAGTGGAGCAGTGGAGCTGGGAGCTGTGGAACGAGCCCGATATCTCCTACTGGCGCGGCACGCCGGAAGAGTACAACAAGCTGTACGACTACACGTCAGACGCGGTGAAGCGCGCCCTGCCCACGGCGCGCGTGGGCGGTCCGGGCACGACGGGCGCGGGCAGCACAAAGGCGGCGGCGTTTCTGAAGCAGTTCCTGGAACACTGCGCGCGCGGCACGAATGCCGCCACCGGCAAGGCAGGCGCGCCGCTGGATTTTATCAGCTATCACGCCAAGGGTTCGCCGAAGGTGGTGAGCGGACACGTGCAGATGGGGCTCAACAAGGAGATGGTGGATGTGGAGCGCGGCATGGAGACGATCAACGAATTCGCGCAGTTCCGCGGGCTGCCCATCGTGCTCAGCGAAGCCGACCCGGAGGGCTGCGCCGCCTGTTCCGCGCGCACCTATCCGCAGAACCTCTACCGCAATGGCCTGATATACCCGAGTTACACGGCGGCGGCGTACAGCAACATCTTCAAGCTGCAAGACCGTTACCACACCAACATGAAGGGCATGCTTACCTGGGCGTTCGAGTTCGAAGGCCAGCCTTACTTCGACGGCTTCCGTACGCTGGCCACCAACGGGGTGGATAAGCCGGTGCTCAACTTTTTCCGCATGGCCGGGATGATGAAGGGCGACCGCGTGAAGGTGGAGAGCGCGGGGGGCGTGGCGCTCGACAAGATTCTCGCCAGTGGGGTGCGCGAGGCCGCCGATATCGACGGCATGGCGACGCGCGCCGACCGCGAGATGGCGGTTTTGGTGTGGAACTACCACGACGATGAACTGGCCGCCGCTCCCGCCGCGGTGCGTGTGGCGTTGAACGGCATTCCGAAGTCCGCCGGGCGCGTGCTGGTGCAGCACTATCGCATCGACGACGAGCACAGCAATGCATATACGGTCTGGAAGCAGATGGGCTCGCCGCAACAGCCCACGCCGGAGCAGTACGCGCGGCTGGAAGCGGCCGGGCAATTGCAGCTGCTGGGGTCGCCCGAGTGGCGGGAGCCGCAAGACGGGAAACTGGCCCTGGATTTCACTTTACCCCGCCACGGGGTCTCACTGATCCGTCTGACCTGGTAAACGATGTCGCCCAATGCATTCATCGGCAGGACGAAGCCTCCCACCGATGCCGAACTGAGCGCGGAACTCGGCGCCGCCCGAGAGCTCTGGGATGAACTGCTGGCGGAACTGGCCCTGCCGGTTCAGGAGTGGAACAGCTACTCGCCGAAAGCCGGATGGTCGCTGAAGTTGATACTCAAGAAGCGTACAATCCTGTATCTGGCGCCCTGCCACGGGAGCTTCCGCGTGGCGTTCGTTCTGGGCGCGAAGGCCGTGGAAGCGGCGCGCCAGGTGAAACTTTCGAAGGCGGTGCTGAAGATTATCGACGAGGCGCCGCGCTATGCGGAGGGCACGGGCGTGCGCCTGGAGATCAAGGCGCGCAAGGATCTGGCGGCGGTCAAAAAGCTGGCCGAGGTGAAGCTGGCGAACTGAGGGGGGACAGACCAGGATGGACAGACGACGAACAGCGATCGTCTGTCCTACTTGGGCGGCTGCGACCAGGGCGGCACAATCCCGTTGACGCGCGCGTAGGCGATAGTCTGGCCCAGGTGCTCGGCGATATGTGTCTCGATGGTGGCCAGCACTCCGCCGAGGGGCGCAGGCGTTCCGAAGAAGTCCACATCGCGTGTCAGCGTGGAAGTAGTGCGCACGCTTTCCATTTCCTTGCGCACGGCGGCGAAGCTCTCGGCCAGCATACCGAGGATCTTCTGCTTGCTGGCCGGGTCCTGTTCGCCCTTGGCATTCTGCTCGACCTGCTTCATGAGATCTTCGCGCGACGGCGATTTTCCGGCGACGTTGAGCAGCAGCTGATTGCCGTACACGATGTGGAGGAAGACTTCCTTGAACGAGCGCACGCCGGGAGCCGGACGCCACTCGTATTTCTCCTCGGGAATCGCCGCGGCCAGCGCCAGCAACTGCTTTTCGAGATCGTCGAAGGGCAGCAGCAGCTCCGCCGCGGCCACCAGCGGGGGCACGTCTTTGACGTCCAGCAACTCGACATCGAAGATCAGCTCCGCCTTAGGCGGAATCTGGCTGCGTCCATTTTCGCCATAGGCGAGCGCGTAGGGCAGGAACAGGCGGCGTTTGCCGCCCACCTTCATGCCTTCGAACCCCATCTCCCAGCCGGCGATCACCTGCCGCCGCCCCTGCACGAACTTGAGCGGCTTGCCGGCATCCACCGAGGAATCGAACTTCACGCCGTCGCGCAGCCAACCGGTATAGTGAACCGTGTATTCCTGTCCCGGTTTGGCGGGCGCGCCGGTTCCGGGCTGCAGCTCGATATAGCGCAGCGGCGCAGCCTCGACAACGGCGCCAGAGGCCGGAGGCACGGCGGCCGGCATCTTCGGATCGAAGGTCTGTGCGTGCAGCGAGGCAGCGAAAATTCCCAAGGTGACGGCAAGTCGCATGTCCAGAT
>PLDO01000660.1 GCA_003136215.1 Bryobacterales bacterium | reverse complement strand
TCGTAGCGGATCACCACCACGTCGTTGGCCCGGATTTTACCGTCGAGGACCGCCGCCATGGCGTCCTCCTCGCGGTCGAAGACGCGCGCCGGGCCGTGGTGGATTTTCTTCTCGTGGCCGGCGAGCTTGATGACGCAGCCTTCGGGGGCCAGCGATCCGCGCAGGATGGCGATGCCGCCGCGCGGTTTGAGAGTCCGGGTAAGCGGCCGGATCACCAACTGGCCGGCGGTTTCACGCGCGTCCGCGGCCTCTTCGGCGAAAGTCCGCCCGGTCACGGTGAGCGCCGAGCCATCCACGTATCCGCCTTCCAGCAAGCGCTGCGCCACCACGCCGATGCCGCCGGCGCGATCCACATCCGCGGCCATATACTGGCCGCCCGGCTTGATGTCCACGAAGATGGGCGTGCGCGCCAGGATCGGCTCGAAATCGTCGATGGTGAGGGGCAGTTCCGCCTCGCGCGCCATGGCGAGCAGGTGCAGCACCGCGTTGGTGGACCCGGCCGTGCCCGCCACACCCGCGATGGCATTGTTAAAAGCGGCGCGGGTGCAGATATCGCGCGGCAGGATGTTCTTGCGTACCGCGTTCATGATCGTTTCGCCGCAGCCGTAGGCCACATCGTCCTTGCGCTTGTCCACCTGCGGAACGGCCGCGGTACCCATGGGGGAGAGGCCGATCAACTCCATCACGGTGGCCATGGTGTTGGCGGTGAACTGGCCGCCACAGGCGCCCGCGCCGGGGCAGGCATGATCCTCGATATCCAGCAGGTCGGCATCGCTCAACTTGCCGCGGGCGTTGGCGCCGACGGCCTCGAAGACGTCCTGAATGGTGATGTCGCGCCCCTGGAATTTGCCCGGCATGATGGTGCCGCCATAGAGCACTACCCCCGGGACATTGAGGCGCAGCAGCGCCATGGCCGCGCCTGGGATGGTTTTGTCGCACGCCACCAGCGCCACGATGCCATCGAACATGTGGCCGCGCTCCATCAGTTCGATGGAATCGGCGATCACCTCGCGGCTCACCAGCGACGCTTTCATGCCCTCGGTGCCCATGGTTACGCCATCGGAGATGGCGATAGTATTGAACTCCATGGGGGTTCCGCCCGCCGCGCGGATGCCTTCCTTGACCTTGACAGCCAGTTCCCGCAGATTGTAATTGCAGGGCATGGTCTCGATCCAGGTATTGGCCACCCCGATGATGGGTTTGGCCAGATCTTCATCGGTGAACCCGATGCCCTTCAGCATGGCTCGCGCCGGAGCGCGGTCTCGTCCTTGGGTGATGGTGTAGCTCTGCAGTTTCATAGCGGCGACTTCAGTGTATCAGGGGGGGCGGCAGGCGTGAGTTAAGGGAGAGAAATAATCAGGGAAAATGCCTTTAAAATATTGAAAAGATGGAGCGGGAGACCGGGATCGAACCGGCGACCAACAGCTTGGAAGGCTGTGACTCTACCACTGAGTTACTCCCGCTTGGCCTTCCCCATTCTACCAATGCTTGCTGCCGCTCGCGCAATCCCTTTACAGTAGGGGTTGCATGAAATGAGCATCGCCGTGAGCGTTCTGGACGCCGTGCGGGCGGAATCCGTGCTTCACGGCGGCGCTCGCGTCACCCGTGCCGGGTTGCGCATCGGCGAACTCTCCGGCGTCGCGGTGGAGAGCTTGCGCTTCTGCCTGGAAGTGCTGGTGGCCGGCACCGATCTCGCCCCGCTCGCCTTCGAGTTCGAATTCGCCCCATGGACGCGACGTTGCCGCGCCTGCCTCACCGTATTCCCCGTGTTGGATGCCCGCCCCGAGTGCACCGCCTGCGGATCTGCCGACACCGAGGCCGCGGGAGGTGATCAAATGGAGTTGTCCTTCCTGGAATTGGAGGAGCCGTAATGCGTGTGCCCCTGGAACGTAAGGTCCTCAACGAGAACGACCGGATCGCCGCCACGCTGCGCGAGCGCTTTCAGCGCAATGGCACCTTTTGCCTCAACCTGATCAGCTCTCCGGGATCCGGTAAGACCGCGCTGCTCGAACGCACCCTCTCCGGCTTCGACCCCGCGCGCCGCGTAGCCGTGCTGACCGGCGACATACAGACCGACAACGACGCCCGCCGCCTGGCTCGCTACGGCTTCCCGGTGCGGCAGATCACCACCGGCGGCGCCTGCCACCTGGACGCGAGCATGGTGGAGCGCCACCTGGTGGATTGGCCGGTGGATGAACTGGAAATCCTTTTCCTGGAAAACGTGGGCAACCTGGTTTGCCCCACCAGCTACGATTTGGGCGAGGAGGCGCGCGCCGTGCTGCTCAGCGTCACCGAGGGCGAGGACAAGCCGCTCAAGTATCCTGCCACGTTCCACCACGCCGACCTGATGGTGCTCAACAAGATCGATCTGCTGCCCTACGTTCCATTTTCCATGGAACTGGCCCGCGAAAATGCGCGCCGGGTGCAGCCGCAAATCGAAATTCTGGAAGTCTCCTGCACTTCGGGCGCCGGCCTCGACCGTTGGAACGATTGGATTCAACGCCACTTATGACCGATTATCCCGTGATCAACGGCCTGATTTTCTGCGGCCTCGGCATCATCGTATTCATCATCGCCTTCTCGCTGGTGCTCAAACTGGCGCCGCTGAACCTCTGGAAACAGATCGGCGAGGAGCGCAATATCGCCGCCGCCATCCTGGCCGG
>PLDO01000581.1 GCA_003136215.1 Bryobacterales bacterium | reverse complement strand
TGGCGCAGGCAATCAGCAGCACCAGCGCGGAAATGGTCATCAGTACGGCCCCGGCTTGCGATACCACGGGACGCGTGCGCGCATTCAGCGCGGCTTCGGTGACCGTGGTCAGCATGACCCGGCGACCCTGGTTCTCTTTCGGGTACTGGCGTTCCAGTTCCCGGGCCATGATCTGTAGAGGCGATTCGGCCTGGCGTAGGCCGACGCCAGGCTTGAGCCGCCCCACGGCCGCGAACATCAGGGCATGGCGCTGTGCCACCCGCCCGGGAGACGGGTACAGCCTGGGGTACACCGAAAACGGCAGGAAAACGTCCGCGGCGGTGAGGTGGTTGATGCCCTGGAATCCGTCCGGCGCCACTCCCACGATGCCGTAAGGATGACCGCTGATCTCGATGGTCCTGAGCGTCACGTCCCGGCTGCCGCCGAACAGGCGCATCCACAATCCGTAGCTGATCACCGCCACCGGTGGCGCGCCTGGCAAGTCCTCCTCCGCCCGGAAGGCGCGTCCCAGCACCGGTTCCACGCCGAGCGTCGCGAAGTAGTTGGCGGTAACCATTTGCCCCATCAGCAACTGCGGATCGCCGCGGCCGGTCAGGTCCACGGTCACCGCGGAGTACAGGAGCAGGGAAGAGAAGACGGTGTTGTGATCCCGGTAGTCCTGGTAGTTCGGGTAGGAAAACAACAGCAGGCCAGGAATCCGCCGGTCGGTGGTGAATACCGCGGCGAGGCGGCCCGGATCGCGCACCGGCAGCGGGCGCAGAAAAATGGCATTCAGCAGGGTGAAAATCGTGGTGTTGGCGCCGATCCCGAGCGCGAGAGAAAGCACGGCCGCCAGGGCAAAGCCGCGATGCTTGACCAGCCCGCGCAGGCCGTAGCGGAGATCGTCGAAAAACCCCATCATGAACGGTGAGGGAACCCGCAAGTATACCCCATCCCAGTACGTATGAGACTGTTATACTCGCATTTCGTGTTCCGCTTCATACTGCTGCTGGTAATAGGCGCGATGCTAACCGTCTCTTGCGGGCGGCACCCCGGAGTGTACGCCGTTCCAGCGCAGCTCTCGTTGGACCTGGGACACGACCCGTCCGGCGCGCTCAGTTTCGTCACCATGGACGACCCGCAGGTGGACGAGTACCTGGTGAACGACATCAGCCCCGACCGGGGATTCCGCCGCTGGGCGTTCATCCGTCCCGAGCTGCGCTTCCGGTTGAAGGAGACGCGTCACTTGATTTTCACCGCGGAGTTCGCCATCCCGGAAGTCACCTATAAAGTGACTGGCCCAGTGACCGTTTCCTGCGCGGTCAACGGTCGAACTCTGGGCAGCCTGCGCTGCGCGCATGCCGGCGACTTCCGCCTGGAAGAGCCGGTACCCGAAGGGTTGGTGGAGGCCGACAAACCCACACAAGTGACCTTCGAGGCCCACCCGCGTTGGATTTCCCCCGAAGACGGCGCACAGCTATCGTTCCTGTTGCGGAGCGCGGGGTTCACTCAATAAATGCGCGAAGTGGCGGACATCCTGTTCGGTGCGGCTTTCACGGTCGCGGTGTCGGTGGCACTCGGCACCCTGCTGGTGGCCCGCCTGCGTCTGGCACTCTACCGTTGGGAAGCGGCGTTGTTCGAGTTCGTCGCCGGCGCCGGGTGTCTCAGTTTCGTCACCGCGATCCTCTGCACGCTCCATCTCGCGCGCAAAGGGGTATTCCAATGGGGCGGCGTGGCAATCATACTCCTGGCAGTCCGGCAAGCCCGGCGCACGCCCAGGCGGAAGAGTCTCCCGGCAGTGCCGCTGACATGGATGGCAGTGTTTTTTCTAGGGTTTGGCGTATTTTTCATCTACTACTTCTTTACTGCTCTGGCCCCGGAAGTGAGCCCCGACGGCAGCGGCTATCACCTGGGGAACGTAGTACGCATGTGGCGTAATCACGGCTTCGACTGGGATTACCCCAGCATGTACGCCTATCTTTCGCAGGGCACCGAGATGTTGTTCCTGGTGGCCTTCGCCTTCGGCCGGCATTCCGCCGCGGCCCTGGTTCACTTCACTTATTTCTGCACTCTGCCGCTACTCATGGTTTGCTGGGGACGGCGCTTCGGCTGGCCCAAAGCCGGCCTGTTTGCGGCGATTCTCATCTTCGCCAGCCCCGTGATCGCCAAGGACGGAGTCTCCGCCTACAACGATCTGGCAGTTGCAACGCTGATTTATGCAGTTTTCTATTTGCTTCAAGTGTGGGATGAATTTACAACACCTAATTTGCTAATTGTAATTGGCTTATTAGCAGGAGCATCTTACGGCGCGAAGTACACCGCCTTCCTCACCTTGCCATTCGCGTTGGGCTGGGTCTGGTACACGCGTCAGCGTTTCCCGAGCCGGCGCGACCTGCTCTATCTGATTGTCCCCGCGCTCCTCATGGTTGCGCCATGGACGCTTCGCAACTGGATCTGGCTGGGGAACCCTTTCGCGCCGTTCTTCAATTCCTGGTTCCCGAATCCCTACTACCATGCCGGTATGGAACGTATTTATGCAGAAGGGCTTCGCCACTATACAGGTATGAAGCATTACTGGGAGATTCCGCTGCAACTCACACTGCGCGGAGGACTTGTAGAAGGCATGTTCGGCCCGGTGTTTCTGCTGGCTCCGTGCGGCTTGTTAGCCTTGCGCTGGAAGTCCGGACGGCGGCTGCTGCTCGCCGCACTGGTTTTCGCCCTCCCCGCCTACCTGAATACCGGGGGCCGCTTTCTGATACCCGCGGCTCCGTTTCTGGCCCTGGCGATGGGTGTCGGGCTGGCCGAGGTTCCGGGAGCGCTACCCGCGCTGGCACTGTTTCACGCCCTGGTGTGCTGGCCTCCCGTCCTGAGCACCTATTGCGACCCGTGGGACTGGCGCATCTCCTCCTTCCCGTACCGCGTCGCGCTTCGGCTGGATCCCGTGACGCCCTATATCCTCAATAGCATCGGGGACTACGCCTTGAAAGTACCCATCGAGCTGCACGTCCCTCGCGGCGCGCGCGTCTTCTCCTTTGCCGGCCGGCCCCAAGCCTATATTGACCGCGATATCGTCGTCTCCTACGAGTCCACCTTGGGCAATCTGGCAAACGACATCCTATGGGCCCCGCAAGCCCATAATGCGGCAACCGCGGAGCATTTCAAATTCCTGCCGGTGACGACGCGGGGAGTCCGCGTAGTAAATATCGTCGAGGGGGCCGACTTCTGGACGGTGGCCGAGATGCGCCTGCGCTCGCAGGGCAGGGAATTAGCGCGCTCCCCCGGTTGGCGCATCAGCGCCTGGCCCAACGGCTGGGAAGCGCCACTCGCCTTCGACAATAGTTATGCCACGCGCTGGTCCACCTGGCAAGACATTGCACCGCATGCCCGCCTTCAGGTGGAGTTCCCCACTGGGCAACTGGTCGACGAGGTGGTGCTGGAGTGCGACCCGGCGTGGAAGGCTCACTTGCAGGTGGAAGTGCTTGCCGAGGGGAAGCGCTGGGTGCCCATCACCGACACGCCGGAAATCGTCCCGCGCGATGCCGCGCCGGGAATACGGCGAGCCGCTACGCGCGAAATGAAGGCCTTGGGCCTGAGCTACCTGCTCATCAATAAAAGCGACATGGTATACGAGGACATGAGGAAGTTCCCCGCGTTCTGGGGCGTCACGGAACTCGCCGAGGCCAATGGAACCCACTTCTACCGCATCGATTAGGACCGCTCGATGGCTCGTAGCCGGGCTGCTGGCCATCAACCTCTACCGCGCCATGACGCAATCCGTCACGCCCGGCGAGGCGTGGAACTACTACCGGTTCATCGCACCGGGGTGGACGGAGGCGCTCTCCCGCTTCGATATCAACAACCATGTGCTCAATACTTTGCTGGTCCGAATCTCAACTGCTTGTTTCCACCTGACGGAGCTTTCCCTGCGCCTGCCCAGCCTGCTTGCCGGTGTGCTCTATCTTTGGGTGGTTTGGCGTATGGCGCGGCGCTGGTTCGGCGACGGGCTGGTATTCCTGGCTGTGTTCGGACTCCTGACCCTCAATCCGTTGGTGGTCGATGCCCTGAGCGAGGCGCGAGGCTATGGCTTGGCTTTAGCCTCTTGGATGTGGGCGCTGGAATTGATACTCGAATCAGTGGAATCATTTAGCGGATCAAAGCTCAACCTGGCTGCTATGTTTCTGGGCTTGAGCGTGGCGGCATCGCTGGCATTTCTGGCACCTGCCGCCGCCTTGCTGGCAGTGTTCCTCGCGTGGACGGGCCGGCGCGGAGCCTCTGCTCGCGCGTTTGCGGCTATTTTCTTTCTCACAGCGTTCGTCCTGCTGGTCATTCCAATCAACCATGCGGAGTGGAAAACACTCGCCGCCGGCGCTACCAGCCTGCGCCAAACCATCAATGAAATCATCGCATTATCCATGGGAACCTCACTTAAGGTTGTGAGCGCAGCGGCGCGCTTGGGGCTGGCGCTGGCGGCCGTCGCCGGAATGGCAGCTATGGTTCGCTACCGGCGGCGGCCGGATGGGGCGCTCGCGGCGCTTAGCGGCGGCACTCTGGCGCTCACCCTGGTGTTTCTGATGGCGGCACACCGCTGGTTGCATACCCCCTTTCCGCAAGCGGGCGCGATCTACCTGATTCCACTTACAGTGCTATCAGTTACGTCGGTAATTCTAAAGCCGAATCACAAGGCTGTACAAATTGCGTTCCTGGTGGCCGCCGCAGTGCTCCTGACGCGCTATCTAGCCGAATTCCCCTTCGGCACCTACACTGCGGGGAGGCAATTCTCGGGTGCCCGTACCCTGGCCAAAACTCTGCGCGGAAAAGCCGGACGCGGCGCCGTGCGGATCGGCGTCAGTCCGGCGGCGGAGCCGATCCTTAGTTACTACCGCATGCGCTACGGGCAGGCGAACTGGCAGTCCATCGACCGCGGGCCGCTCACCGGAACCTATGATTACTATGTCCTTACTCCCGACGACGCCGCGCTCATCGAACAGCGCCATCTCCATGTAATGTATCGCGATGCCGGGCTCACCCTGGCGCAGTGAACGCGCCTGCTTCATCGCAGCCATGGGTGGTGGTTTTCGGCCACCGCGCACTTTCACTATCCACTGTATGTATTTCATTCATAAAGGGAATCCATTTGGCTATCACCGTGCATAAATGGCTGCGTAGTCCGGGAGATTCTGGCATGAGACGCTTAGGCAATTTCCGGTTCCTGGCTTTGACGGGTGCGATGCTTTCCGTGGCAGGCAGCTTTACTCCCGTTCGGGCGCAGGACCCCGACGACCTCAAACGCGGCGTAGCCCGAATCAGTCTCATCAACGGCGATGTTTCCGTCCGCCGCGGCGATTCCGGCGAGTGGGTGGCAGGTGTGATCAACGCCCCTCTCCTGACCGATGACCACGTGGCTACCGGCCCCAACTCGCGCGCCGAAGTCCAGTTCGACACTTCCAATCTGCTGCGTCTCGGCGCCAACGCCGAAGTGCACCTCACGCAACTGGAATACGGGCGCTACCAGATGGAGTTGAACCGCGGCGTAATGACGTACCGTATGCTGCGTACCAGCGACGGCAATATCGAAATAGACACCCCGAGCCTTTCCGTGCGTCCGTCGAGGCAGGGAAGTTTCCGCATTTCGGTCAACGACGGCGGGGAGACCGAGGTCACCGCCCGCAATGGAGATGTGGAGGTATTCACGCCGCGTGGGTCGCAGTGGGTCCGGAATGGGCAGACGTTGATGGCGCGCGGCGCCGCCAACGATGCGGAGTTTCAGGTGGTGGCGGCCGGCGGGATAGACGAGTGGGACCGCTGGAGCGACAACCGCGACCGGACTCTCACCCAGGCTGTCAGCCCGCGCTACGTCGGTGCGGGAGTCTACGGCACGGAAGATATGGACAACTACGGATCCTGGACCAGCGTGCCGGAATACGGCAACGTCTGGCGTCCCACCGTGGGTCCCGACTGGGCTCCTTACCAGGCCGGCCGTTGGGTCTGGGAAGACTGGTATGGCTGGACTTGGGTGAGCTACGACCCCTGGGGATGGGCTCCCTATCATTACGGCCGCTGGTTCCATCACGACCGTTTTGGCTGGTGCTGGTATCCCGGTATGATGAGCGGGCGTTACTACTGGTCGCCGGCACTGGTTGGATTCTTCGGCTTCGGTCACGGGGTTGGTATCGGATTCGGGTTTGGCAACGTGGGCTGGGTAGCGCTGGCGCCTTACGAGGTTTTCCACCCCTGGTGGGGACGCGGATATTACGGCAACGGTGGCTTCAACCGTTCGATTAACATCACCAACGTAAATGTTTCCAATACTTATAGAAACGCGAACTACCGGAATGGCATCAGCGCGGTCGCGACCAACGATTTCCAGAGTGGCCGCTTCAATAACGTGATGCGTACCAGCGGGGCTCAGGTTGGCTCGGCGGGCGCCATTCACGGCCAAATGCCGTTTACCGCCGGTTCCGCCAATATGCGCTTCTCAGACCGCCAGGCTTCGGTGGTGCCGCGCAGCAACCCGAACGCCCATGCGTTCACCCAGCAGCAGCCAAATCCTGTACAGCGCGGCGGATTCGGGCAGGGGGCATCGCGGGCGCAGAACTCGCCGGCCATGGCCCAGAGCAGCCGTGGACAGAGTGTGCCGCAGAGCGGCGATGCCGGCGGTTGGCGGCGCTTCGGTTCGCCGTCCGGCCAGACGGCGGGCCAAGGGAATCAGGCTGGAGTGAATCGTAACGGATCCGGCAGCGCTGGCCAGCAGCCGCGCAACGCCGGCTCGTCGCCCAGCCCGCAGGTCAGCCAGCCGTCCGCTCCGCGCAACAATGGCGGCGGATGGCAGCGCTTCGGCACGCCGGGTGGCGGCAGCGCCCCCGGCCAGGGCCAGACGCCCACCGCGCCGCGGCAGAACTACAGCGCGCCGGCAGCGGGCTCGGCCCGTCAGGAATCGCTGAGGATCGCGCCGCCGGTGGTTCGCCAGCGCCCGAGCTCCAGCGCTCCCGGCTATAGCGCACCACGGCAGAGCGCGCCGAGTTACAGTGCGCCGCGGCAGAGCGCCCCGGCTCCGCGGAGCGGCGGTGGCGGCAACAGCGGCGGCAATCACGGCAATCACGGCCGTTGAACAGATTTTTCTCCAACCTGACTAAGCATCAGTTTCTTCCCAATTGGCCCGGCCCCTTTCAGCGGGGGCCGGGCCGTTTTTTTGGGTCTGGGAGGGAGCGGAGGATGGAGGTGTGGCTGATGGGGATTACGAAGTTTACATAATATTCGTTATCNNCATACACTTGGGCACGCGGTGCGAAAACCACACCCGCCGCGATGGCGAGCGCCGCGGCCGGAAGCCAGGCGGTGGAGCGGGCTCTACGGTACACCATTGCCACACCCGCCGCGACCGCGGGCACAAGCAGCCACCAGGGCGCATGCAACTTGCGCAGCAGGCCGGCCACACCCGGAGTACTGGGAACGAAGGTGGCTTCGTTGGACACGGCCGCGTGCAGGCTCTTCAGCGGCCAATCGATGCCGACAAAGGCCGCCGCCAGCAGATAGAGCGCCGCTCCCCCAACGGCCAACCCGGCCAGCGCCCGATACCTGCGCTGGGCGATCAACACCACCGGCAGGAAGAGGAACAAGTGAAGTTTCACGGTGAAGAGGGCCAGAAGCGCGCCTCCCGCAAAGTCCCATCTCCGCTGGATCAACAGTGCGGCACCCGCCACAAGCAGCAACATAAGGGGCGCATCCTGCCCGATTCCGAAGCTCCATTGGAGCGGGAGGAAGAGGGCGCAGGCGAGTACCGCGGGGGCGTCGAACCGCCAGATCCTCAGAAAGAGCAGCAACGCCGCCAGGTTGATGAGCACGAATCCGGCGTAGGCGGCACGGTAAGGAAGCCAGCCGAGCGGCCAGAACATCATCACGTAATACGGCGGGCGAATGTAGCGCTTACTGGCGATCAGCGGGGATACGGTGTGCTCGATCCGCTCAAGCCGCACGGGGTCATAGAGGTCCGGACCAATGATCCGCGCCCCGGCCCACACCGAGACGTAGTCGTTGGTGCGCAAGTCAGGCATCTGCGCCAGGAAGGCCAGCGAAAGGGTTGCGGCGAGCAGCAAAGCGACACTGCCAGCCAGCGCGAAGCGCGGTACGCCCTTAGATGCCGTAGTTTGCGCCTGCATCACAAGAAGAGTCTCCCCGGCGCGCTAGACGCCATCCTCCACCCTCAACTCCACTCCCGCGGCGCGGTAGGCCTCGCGGAGCGCACCCGCCGCGGGGCTGCGTCGCGGCGCTCCGCAGCGTACCCACTGGTGCGCCTCCACCAGGGTGCGGAAGGCTTCGAGCAGAATGCCGCTCTGGAACACGCCGCCGATGTAGGCGATCTCCAACTGGACGCCGGGAGCCCACAACTCTTCGCGGACGGCCGCGGCCAGTCCCGCGAGTTGTCTTGCCGCGCCGCGCAGAATGCCGAGCGCGACAGCGTCGGATTGCGCCGCCGCCAGATCCACCAGGCGGGCCAGCGTGGCCACGCGGGACCGCGGCCATTCGTCGGTATAGAAACGGTGCAGCATCTGGTTGGCATTCTCCGAAGCCGTCGCCGCCAGCAGCATTTCGCGCAGCACCGTGGGCGGCCCCCAGCCTTCTTCCAGGCGCAGGGCGGCCCGCGCCGCCTGGCGCGCGATATCGAATCCACCGCCTTCGTCGCCGAAAATGTGGCCCCAGCCGCCGGCGCGAGCGGTACGACCCGACGGGTTGCGCCCGAAGGCGATCGAGCCCGTGCCGGCGATGGTGATAATTCCCTGCCCCGTGGTAGTGGCGCCGGCGAGCGCGATCACCGCATCGTCGGTCACCACCAGGCGTTCCAGGCGCAGCGTGGCGCCCAGAATCTCGCGCTTGTCGTCGGGACCGCCGCTCATCCCGANNGGCCTGCGCGCAGGCGGCGCCCACGCTTTCGACGATGGCGCACACCAATTTGGCGCGGCCCTCACCGGCAGCGGCGTGGTTGCACGGGCCGGCCTCGCCGGTGCCCAGGATTCGTCCGGTTTCATCGCCGATAACCGCCGTGGTGCCGGATTGCCCGCCGTCCACTCCAAGGAAGAGTTTCATGGTAGTTGGTAAAGCCTCGCTCCTCTATAATCGCCCACCGGACGGATTCCCCACAGGTCCGGGTTGAGGCGCAGATCGTCGGCGCCATTATCGGTATCGAAGACCAGCAGGTAGTCGATGCCCCGGCGCTTGAGTTCGCGAGCCACGGCGCGGCGCAGACCGAGCGGGCGGGGAGCGTCGCCGGGGGTGGGAGCGGCGGCCAGCAGTTGCCAATGGCCGGCGGTATCCTGGCCCTCCAATTTCAGCCTGGCGGAATACTGATTGGGAGCCGCCTCCAGCACCACCAAATCGGCGGTTTGCTCGCCGTGGAAGTCCACCTCGACGAACTGCCCGGGCTTGAGCGTCTCGCCGCAGAGCCAGAAGGTCGCGAGTGAATTGTCGAAAGCATCCTGTATGGTCCACGGGTAGGGTTGGGCGGTGAGACGCCACTGGGGTGCGCGTGTCAACTCCTGCCCGTCCTGGTAGATGCGGAACTCGTGTATGCTCCACGTATCGTCGTTGCCACTGCTGCCGCCATTGGCGCCACGATTGGTCTGCACCAC
>PLDO01000450.1 GCA_003136215.1 Bryobacterales bacterium | reverse complement strand
TCAAAGGAACCAGAGACTTACTGCCTCCAGCCACCGATGTATGGAACCGGGTGGAAGCGGTGGCGCGCGCCGTTTTTCGCGCCTACAACTACCACGAAATCCGCACTCCCATTCTGGAAGAGACGCAGTTGTTCGCACGCGGGGTGGGTGCGGATACCGATATCGTCACCAAGGAGATGTATACCTTCGACGATCACGGGAATTCGCTCACCCTGCGGCCGGAGAACACCGCCTCGGTGATTCGCGCCTACATCGAGCACCGGATCGATCAGCGGCCCGGCGTGCAGAAGTTGTACTACATGGGCCCCATGTTCCGCCGCGAGCGGCCGCAGAAGGGGCGCTACCGGCAGTTTTTCCAGATTGGGGCGGAGGCCATCGGGTCGGAATCGCCGCTGGTCGACGCCGAAGTAATCGAACTGGTGGTGGAGATTCTCAGGGGCGTCGGGCTCACCGGCTTCAAGCTGCTGATGAATTCGGTGGGCGATCACAACTGCCGGCCGCAGTACGTGGAGAAGTTGCGCCGGGAGTTGCAGGACAAAGCGCCCAATATGTGCGGCGATTGCCAGCGGCGCGCCGGGACCAATCCGCTGCGCGTGCTGGATTGCAAGGTGGAGGCCGACCAGCCGGTGATCGACGCTCTGCCCTCCATTCTGGATTCGTTGTGCGAAACCTGCCGCGCGCATTTCGACGCGGTGAAACAGTTTCTGGACGACCGCGGCATCGCGTACGAGGTGCGCCCGCGCATGGTGCGCGGCCTGGATTACTACATGCGCACGACCTTTGAAGTGGTGCACGGCTCGCTGGGCGCGCAGAATTCCGTATTGGGCGGTGGCCGCTACGACGGGCTGGCCGAATCGCTGGGCTCGAAGATTCACTCGCCGGGAATCGGCTTCTCCATCGGCGAAGACCGCCTGGTGATGAGCGTGGAAGGCGAGCAGACGAACGTCCCGCTGGATCTGTACATCGCGCCGCTGGGCGAAGCGGGGCTGCGTCACGCCGCCATCATGGCGCGCGATTTCCGCCGCGCCGGGATTTCCGTGGAACTCGCCGAGGGCAAACTGAAACGCGCCATGGAACTGGCCAACAAGCTGGCGGCGCGCTACACCCTGTTCGTCGGCGACAATGAAATGGCCGCCGGGCGCTACAAGCTCAAGAATATGTCCACGGGCGAGCAGTTGGACCTTACCCGGGACGAGATTGCCGCGAAGCTCGCCGCGGCCTGATACTGAAAAGATCGATATGGAAACCTCTGTTGTATTGGATTTTCTGGGCGACCTCCGCCGCACGCATATGTGCGGGGATCTGCGCGCCTCCGACGCGGGCCAAACGGTTCTTCTGATGGGATGGGCGCACCGGCGCCGCGATCACGGCGCGGTGATCTTCATCGATATGCGCGACCGCACCGGCCACACGCAGGCCATCTTCCACGAGGATGTGGACCCGGTGATTCACCAGCGCGCCGAAGAGGTGCGCGCCGAATACGTGATCGCCGTGGAGGGCGTGGTAGCGCTCCGCTCCAAGGAAACCGTCAATCCCAACATGCCCACCGGCGAAGTGGAGGTGGTGGCTTCGAAAATCTGGATTCTCAACGAGTCGCGCACCCCGCCGTTCCCCATGGAAGAGCACGCCGAGGTGGCCGAAGACGTCCGTCTGAAGTACCGCTATGTGGACCTGCGCCGGCCGCAGATGCAGCGCAACATCATCCTGCGATCCAAGATTGCGTTCGCCGTGCGCCAGCAGCTCACCAACCAGGGGTTCCTGGAAATCGAGACGCCGTTCATGACGCGATCCACCCCCGAAGGCGCGCGCGATTACCTGGTGCCCAGCCGCGTCCAGCCTGGCACGTTTTACGCCTTGCCGCAATCGCCGCAGATCTTCAAGCAACTGCTCATGATTGCCGGGTTTGAAAAGTATTTCCAGATTGTCCGCTGCTTCCGCGACGAGGACCTGCGCGCCGACCGGCAGCCGGAGTTCACGCAGATCGATATCGAGATGAGCTACCCGCAGCAGGCGACGATCTTCGCCGTGGTAGAGCCGATGGTGCAGGAAGTCTGCAAAGTGGCCGGGTACCAGGTGGCCGCGCCCTTCCCGCGCATCACCTACGCGCAGGCGATGGAGAATTACGGGAGCGACAAGCCCGATATGCGCATCCCGCCGATGCACCCGGTGCACGATTTGCTGCCGGAACTGGCCAACGCGGGTCTGCCGCTGGTGGCGATCCACATCCCGGCTTGCGGCACGCCCAGCCGCAAGGAGCGCGACGAGTTCAAGGCATTCGGGCAGGAGCGCGGCCTGCGCGTGTACGACGACCCCAAACGCCTGGAACGGGACTATCCCGGGCAGATGGCCAAAGTGCGCGAGCGCTGCGGGGCGAAGGAAGACAGCCTGCTGGTGCTGGCCGCGTGGGCCGGCGAACCCAAGGGGCATCGTCCCGCGGAGACGGTATATCAGGCCTGCGGGCAATTGCGCCTGCACTGCGCCAACAAGTTCAACGACCGCCACAAGCTGCTGGACCCGAAGAATTTCCAGTTCCTGTGGGTGGTGGATTTCCCGATGTTCGAGTGGAACGACGAGGACAGCCGCTGGGTGGCGGCGCACCATCCGTTCACTTCGGTACACGATGAAGACCTCGACCTGTTGACCGCCGACCCGGCACGCTGCCGCGCCAAGTCGTACGACCTGGTGTTGAACGGCACCGAACTCGGCTCCGGCTCCATCCGTATCCATCGCCGCGACGTGCAGGCCAAGGTGTTCGCCGCGGTCGGGTTCAGCGACGACGAGGCGCGGCGCCGCTTCGGATACCTGCTGGACGCGCTGGAATACGGCGCGCCGCCGCACGGCGGCATCGCCCTGGGGTTGGATCGCCTGGTAATGATTCTGGCGGGCGAGAACTCGATCCGCGAAGTGATCCCGTTCCCCAAGACGGCGCGCGGCACCGACCTGATGTCGGACGCTCCGGCCGCGGTGCCCGAAAAGGCGCTCAAAGAGTTGGGCATCGCCCTGCGCAAGTAGGACAGGCATCCCGGCCTGTCCATCAGGGCGAGCTTCGCTAGCCTCTGAAGATTGGCCATTCGCGCCGCGA
>PLDO01000683.1 GCA_003136215.1 Bryobacterales bacterium | reverse complement strand
TGCTCCGCCACCTCTCTTGGAATCACGGCGAGGACATCGAGGTCCGCAGTCTCTCGCCCCATTCCGTAGTGCTGGCTGACGACGAAGCCACCGATGCAATGGAAATCGACCGGCGCGTCCAATTGGGCGTCCAACTCCGTGAGGAACGACCGCCACGGCTCGGCGGGACCGTCAAGCGGCACTGTCGACGTCCTCAGTTTGCAGCCTGGTCAGTATGTTCCAATGCTCCGCCGAAGGAGCCCGATGGATCCGCATCCATTCGCGAGTTGCAGCGGGCATTGAGTCCCAGCAGAGCGTCGCTTCTTGGAGGAGGCGCGCCCGCTCCAATTCTTGAACAGCGGCCACGAGCTTCGGCATCTCGACTCCCGCCGTTTGAAGCACGAATCCCAGCCGGTTCTGCAAATTCTGAAGCTTTGCCTGCCGAACCAGCCAATCCAAATCCAGTTGACCGGCATATCGGCGCACTAGCCAAGGCAGAGCCTCAACCACCCGTGCATCGACATTGGCGCCGCCGAGAACCGACACAAGTAAGGAGTCGGGACCGGGCTTTGGCCGGGCAGGCGTGACGTGGGCGAACTTCGGATACCCGAGGGCGCTCAGTTGCCTCCTGAAGCGGTCGTCTGAGGCCGGGCGATCATTCTGACGTACGTTCCGCATACGGCGCCGAACAGTCGCCGTCAACGGTCTCGTGCCTTTTTCAAGCAGCGATAGGTAGGGCTGGGAAACGCCGAGCAAAGCTGCCGCATTTACCTGGGTCAGGGCATTTCGCTGTCGCCACTGCTGGAGGCTAACCGCCATCTTTGAGTCCACTTCCATCGTACCATGTAATATTACAAATGCGCTCCGTTGGCGCAACCATTCTCACAATTCGCGGTTCTTGGCCTGTAGAGCTAAGGTACGCAATTTTCCGGTCTGGCCAAGAGGTCGGTTGTGCCGTGGCAAAACCGTGACAAAATCCCTCGCGTTGAGAGGACTTGGGAAGGCTTCGAGCGAAAAGCAGATTCCCCAAGTTGTTGAAAACCTTGAAAGTGGCTGTAACCCTAAAGAGGCTTTGGAGACGAACACGCTGCGTGTGAAGCAGGCGCTCTAACCAACTGAGCTACGCGCCCCCGTGTGGGCGATTCCGCGACATAGGCGTGACGCACCCCAGTTGTTTAGTTTAACTTTAACTGAAATCAAAACTCGACGCTACCCCAAGTCTTGTCTCACAGCGGTTTCGGAATAACAGAGCGGCTATGGATGCACGCTGCACTGTAGGGACGGGATTGAGCATGGGGAGGACGAGCGACGCGCTGGGTTCTATTTTTCGAGAGAGTGCGAAGCGGCGAACTGCTCCACGCCGAGCGTGCAGCGGCACGGCACGGCATAGGCCTGCGCCTTCAGGTGCGGCGCCTCATAATAGACCAGCGTTTGCAGCTCGTTTGGACTGTGCCGCGGTTTACTCGTGGTGCAAGGCTACGATCGGATCCACCCGGGTAGCGCGGCGCGCGGGGATGTAGCACGCCAAGGCCGCGACCGCGGAAAGGACTACGGCGACGGCGGCGAATGTGGCGGCATCGGTGGCCTTTACCCCGTATAACAGGCTGGACATGACACGTGTCACGCCGAACGATGCCCCCAGACCGATGGTCACACCGATGCCGGCAAGCAGCAGACCTTGGCCGACCACCAGGCGCAGCAACTCTCCCGTGCCCGCGCCGAGAGCGATGCGGATTCCCATTTCGTGGCTGCGCTGCTGCACCGTGTAGGACATGACGCCATAAATCCCGATCGCGGCCAGGAGCAGCGCGACACCGCCGAAGATGCCCAGCAGGATCATGGTGAAATTCTGGCGTGCGATGGATTTACCGATGATCCGGTCCATGGCCATCACCCTGGCCAGGGGCAGGTCGGGATCGACGCGGAGCACTTCCTGCTGGACCGAACGGGCCAGTGCCGCCGGATCGCCGATCGCGCGGACCGCCCACGACGACGGCAATATCCGGTTGCCAAGCGCGGCCATGGCGTTGAGCTCCTGACCGACGGGGATGTAGAGCACCGGCGGGGCATCCTGATCGAGGCCGCTCTCGCGCACATCGCCGACTACGCCGACGATCTCGCGCGGACGGTCTTCCATCCCCCCGCCGAGCCCCTTGCCGATAGTCACGGTGGCGCCCAGGGGATCTTCGTTGGGCCAGTACTTTTTCGCCATGGCTTGATTGATGATGAGCGTCCAGCGGCCGGTACTGCTGTCGCGCTCATCGAACAATCGGCCCCGGCTGGGCGGAATGCCGAGCGTCTGGAAATAGTGCGCTCCGACCGGGCGATACACCTCGTCGCCGTTGAACGGGCCGCCGTCGCGCGGCACTTTTCCGGCAATGGAGAACGGCATGTCGGGGCCCAATTGCAGCGGCAGGCAGAGCGCGTAGGTGGCTGCCTGCACCCCCGGAAGCGCTTCGAGGCGGCGGGTGAGTTCCGTGGCAAGGCGCTCCACTCCGGCGGCAGTCTCATATTTCTGCCCAGCCAGTGAAGTGCTCATGGTGAGCACGGAAGCCGCTTGAAACCCGGGCTGCACGTTGCGCAGGGCCAGGAAAGTCCGGATCATGAGGGCTGCGCCGACCAGCAGGACCAGGGAAAGGGCGACCTCTAAAACGACCAGCGTGTTGCGCGTGCGCTGCCGGCGGGCCCCGGCGCTGGTGCGCGCGCTACCCTCGCGCAGCGATGCGTTCAGATCGGGGCGGGAGATCTGCCAGGCCGGCACGAGTCCGAACAGGAGCGCGGTGAGAAGCGACACGGCAGCGGCAAACGCGAGGATGCGTCCGTCCATCAAACCGAAGAGGTCGAGTTGGGCCGGGAAATGGGGCAGTTCGGCCGGTGCGACGGCCAGCAGAACCTGGAGGCCGAAAGCGCCGAGGAAGACGCCGGCCACGCCGCCGGCGAGGGCCAGCAGCAGGCTTTCCGTCAGCAACTGGCGCAGGATCGCGCCGCGACTGGCGCCCAGCGCCATGCGGAGGGCAATTTCCTTACTCCGGCCGGCGGCCCGCGCCAGCAGAAGATTGGCAACGTTCGCGCAGGCGATCAGCAGGACGAAGCCGACGGCGCCCAGGAGAATGAACAAAGGTTTGCGCAGGTCGCCGACCAGCGCCGAGCCCATCGGCTGCGCGACAAAGCTCTCGTCGTCGCTGATGCCCGGATAGAGTTTGTGGAAGCGATCGGCGATGGCGCGCAACTCGGC
>PLDO01000710.1 GCA_003136215.1 Bryobacterales bacterium | reverse complement strand
CCCGGTCTTGGGGTCGATCCAGAAGCTGGGGGCTATCATTTGGTTGGAGGTGAGCGCGGTGATGACATTGTCGACCACTTCCTGCTGGTCCAGTCCCATTTCGCTGGCGCGTGTGCGATCCACATCGAGCTGAAGCGCGGGGTAATCGATGTCCTGCGGAATGAACACGTCGGCCACGCCGTGGATTTTTCGAATCTGTGACGAGAGCTTCAAGGCGGTGGCGTAGGCGTTTTCCATGTTGGACCCGGCTACCTGCACGTCAATTGGAGCGGGTAAGCCGAGGTTCAAGACCGCATCCACCAAGCCGCCCGACTGGAAGTAGGCATTCAGCTCGGGCAGTTCCTTTTCGATCCGCTGCTTCACCTGGGCCATATAGGTGTAGCTGCCCACCGTATGCTCCTCCTTCAAACTGACCTGGACGAAGGCCGTGTGCATGGCGGAATTCGTGGTGTAGATGGCGGAGAAGTCCGGTGTGGCCCCGATGTTTGACACGATCATGCCCAAGTCTGCGGGGGAGACGATGCGGCGGACGAGAGCTTCAACCTTGGCGACTTCACTCTCCGTGACGCTCAATCGGGTTCCGGCTGGCGCCTTCAGATTGATCACAAACTGACCGGCATCGGTGCGCGGAAAGAATGAAAGGCCCAGAAGGGGGAAGATAGCGAGACTCAGTGCGAAGAGCACGCCAAAGGAGGCCAATGTGACCACCGGCCGCCTCAGCGTGAGACCGACCAGCTTGTCATACAGTTTGAGAAAACCTTCGAAGCGGGCGTTGAACCAGATGTTAAAACGGTCCGCGAGGGACCAGTTGCGCTTGACGTGATCCACCGAAACCGGCCGTTCGGATGAAGGGGTTCCGTGGTGCGCGGGCGCCTTGATGAAGCGGGCGCAGAAAAGCGGAACCACTGTCATGGCGACTGCGAACGAAGCAAATAGCGACAGCGCAACGGCCAGCGCCAGGGCTGAAAACAGAAACTTACTCACGCCATATAGGAAGGTAACGGGGAAGAACACTACGACCGTGGTCAGAGTGGCTGAGAGTACCGGAAGCGCCACCTCGCGCCCTCCGTTTACAGCGGCATCTTCGGGTGTCTCGCCGAGCTCCAAGTGGCGATAGATGTTCTCCAGCACGACGACGGAGTTGTCAATCAGGCGGGAGAAAGCCAATGCCAGCCCGCCCAGCACCATGCTATTGATAGAACCTCCGCCCAGTGAGAGGGCAATGAAGGCTGCCAGCGCGGAGAGCGGGATGGAGAAAAACACTGCTACCGTGGCGCGCATGCTGCCCAGGAAAATCAGAATCATGATGGACGTGAGCACCAGACCGAGTCCACCTTCATGGAGTAATGTCTCGATGGCTGTCTTCACAAACAGAGACTGATCGAAGACTACTTTGGTGACTAACTGCTTTGGTACGTCAAACAGGTGGAGCACGGATTCTTTGATGCCATCCACCACCGCGATGGTGTTGGTATCGCCGCCTTGTTTCAAGACCGGAACGTAGACCGAGCGTTGACCGTCCACACGAACGATGTTGGTCTGAATTTCGTGGCCATCCTCCGCGTAGCCGATGTCGGCAATCCGCACGGGCGATTGTCGCACCATCTTAATGGGCAATTGGTCGATTTCTTTGACCGTCCGCAACTGGCTATTGGTGTAGATGTTGTAGTCCAGAGGGCCGATCTGAACGTCGCCGGCCGGAAGGATCAGATTGGAATCGTTCACGGAACGTACGACGTCCATGAGGCTTAACTGGTGGGCTTCCAACTTATACGGATCGGCGTAGACCATAATCTGGCGGTACTTTCCGCCAAACGGCTGCGGCACGCTGGCGCCGGGAACACTGGCGATCTGATTCCTCACCTGGAATTGGGCCAGGTCGCGCAACTGCGTCTCGTTCAAGCCTTCACCCTTAAACGTCACCAGGCATACCGGCAGGCTGGATGCGTCGAACTTCAAGACAACCGGCGGGAGGGTGCCGGGCGGCAACCGGCGCAACTGGGCCATCGCGAGGTTAGAGATCGTGGTGACTGCCGAATCGGGGTTGGTACCCGGCTGGAAATACACTTTGATGACGCTGACGCCGGGGAGAGAGCGAGATTCGATATGTTCGATGCCGGCGCCTAAGGTAAAGAAGCGCTCGAACCGGCTGGTAATGTCGGTTTCAATTTGCTCGGGCGGCATGCCCGAGTAAAACGTCGCCACGACGACCACCGGGATATTCATGGACGGGAACATGTCCACCGGCATTCGCACCAGGCTGGTAACTCCGACCACGGCGATAATCAGGCAAACGACAACGATGAAATAGGGATTCTTAACTGCGAAAAGGGACATTAGTAAGTTACCTCTCCGGGCGGTCGAAGGTCGTCTTTGCGGTACGCCACGTAATAGGCTGCGGGAACCATAATGACCGTCATCATGAGAGAGACGCTCATTCCACCCACCACGGCGCGGGCCAGCGGAGCGTAAGACTCGCTGCCGGCGCCGAGTTTGAGCGCCATGGGCAATAGCCCGATGATGGTGGCAAGCGAAGTCATCAACACGGGGCGCAGACGGACGCGGGCCGCTGTCACCACGGCCTGCCGCACGGACATGCCGTCGCCACGCAAGTGACGAGTGAACTCCACGATCAGGATGCTGTCGGAGACCGTCATCCCGATGAGAATCATGAGCCCCATCAGCGACATGACATTGAGGCTGGTGCCCGTGATGTAAAGAATCACGAGAGCGCCGGCGAGGCCGGGCGGCACAGCCGTGAGAATCAGGACCGGATCCAGAAAAGAGTGGAACTGCGCGACTAGAATCAGGTAGAGCAGTACAACCGAAAGGATGAGGCCAATTCCAAAACTACGGAAACTTTGCCGCATGCCCTGCACCAGCCCGCGCAACGTCACAGTGACCCCACTGGGAAACCGGGTCTGAGCGGTGAGGTGGTCAATGGCGGCGGCGATACGGCCCAGATCCTCGCCCACCGGCTGCACATAGATATCGATCACGCGGCGGAGCTGATAATGGTCCACTTCAGTGGGCGACTTGATTTCACGGATGCTGGAGACTGCGTCGAGGCGCGTGGACTGCGCAATGTTTCTTCCGTGAATCGGAATGGCGCGGAGGTCGTCAAAGCTCCGGATCTGCTGCTCCGGATACTGGACGGTGAGCATATAGTCGTTGCCGGTCTTTGGATCGATCCAGAAACTGGGAGCGATCATGGCGTTGGAGGTCAGGGCGGTGATGATGTTGCCCACCACTTCCTTTTGAGTCAACCCGAGCTCACGCGCGCGGGTGCGATCCACGTCCAACTGGAGCGCTGGGTAATCGATATCCTGAGGAACAAAGGTATCTCCGACGCCATCGATCCGGCGGATCTGCCGGGCAAGTTGCAAGGCGGTGCCATAGCTGGCGGTGAGGTTGGAACCAGACACCTGAACATCGATGGGCGCGGGCATGCCCAGACTCAGGACTGCGTCCACCAGCCCTCCGGATTGAAAGTAGGCCGTAATCCTCGGCATTTCGCGGGCAATTCGATTCCGCACCAGGGCCATGTACTCGTAGCTGCCGGTCTTGTGATCTTCCTTCAGGCTGACCTGCACGGTTGCCGTGTGCATGCCGGAGTTCGTCGTATAGATGGCGGAAAAGTCCGGCGTGGAGCCGATGTTGGAGACAATCATCCCCAGATCCTGCGGAGAGACCGTGTCGCGAACGAGTTGTTCCACCTTTGCGACTTCCTGCTCGGTCTCGCTAAGGCGCGTGCCGGACGGAAGTTTGATGTTCATCATGAACTGGGCAGGGTCGGTACGCGGGAAGAAGGAAAGATCGAGCAGCGGGAACAAGAAAAGGCTCACGACAATGATGCCAGTGAGGACAAACAGAATCGCCACGGGGCGTTTCAGGACCACGCCGATGATGGCATCGTAGACATTCAGGAAGGCTTCGAACTTGGGATTGAACCAGCCGTTGAAGCGCTCCAGCAGGCCCCTGCGGCGCCGCACAGAGGATGTTGCGGACTCCGGCTGGTGGGACTCGTGGTGGTGCAAGACGTGTTCCGGCTTGATGAACTTCGAGCAAAACAGCGGCACCACGGTCATGGCGACTGCAAAAGATGCCATCAGCGAAAGCACCACCGCCAAGGCAAGCGCCGAGAAGAGGAACTTACTGACGCCATAGAGCAGTGTTACGGGAAAGAACACAACTATTGTGGTGAGGGTGGACGCCAGGACCGGCAAGGCGACCTCCTGTCCGCCTTTTCGGGCGGCCACTTCGGGCGTCTCCCCCTGCTCCAAGTGCCGGTAAATGTTCTCCAGCACGACGACGGNNTGCCGAGGAAGATCAGGATCATTACGGAAGTAAGGAACAGCCCGATCGCGCCCTCGTGGAGCAACGTCTCGATGGCCGTCTTTACAAAGACGGATTGGTCGAACACCACGCGCGTGACCAGGTTTTTCGGCACATCGAAAAGATGCTGGACCGCGTGCTTGATGCCGTCCACCACCGCGATGGTATTGGTG
>PLDO01000351.1 GCA_003136215.1 Bryobacterales bacterium | reverse complement strand
TTGCGGAAGTTGCGGTTGATCTCGTAGACGCGGTCCATGCCGCCCACCACCAGCCGCTTCAAATAAAGCTCCGGCGCGATCCGCAGGTACAGGTCGATGTCCAGCGTATTATGGTGCGTGACGAAGGGACGCGCCGTAGCCCCGCCGTAGAGCGGTTGCATCATCGGCGTCTCCACTTCGATGAACTCGCGCGCTTCCAGTTGCCGGCGCAGCGACGAAATAATGTGCGCCCGCGTCACAAACACCTTGCGTACGTCGGGATTGGCGAGCAGGTCCAGATAGCGCTGGCGGTAGCGCGTCTCCACGTCTTCGAGACCGTGCCACTTCTCCGGCATGGAGAGCAGCGTCTTGCTGAGGAACTCCAACTTCTCCGCGTGGATGCTGAGCTCGCCGGTGCGGGTGCGGAACAGGTAGCCTTCCACGCCCACGATGTCGCCGACGTCCACCAGCTTGAACAGGGCGAAATCCTTCTCGCCGACGGCGTCTTTCTTGACGTAGATCTGCAGGCGCTCGCCGCCCTGCTGGACGTGCGCGAACCCCGCCTTGCCCATGTGGCGCAGCGTCATCAAGCGCCCGGCGATGCGCACCCTCACCTCCGGCACAAGTTCCTCGGCGGGTTTGGCGCCGTACTCCGCGAGAATCGCGGGCACCGTGTGCGTGAACTCGTACCGGCGGCCGTAACCGCGGTAGCCCAGCGCCTCGATTTCGCGAATCCGCGTCAGCCGCTGTTTGAGTAAGTCATCTTCGAGGGACAAATAAAGGCTCCTAGGGCGAAATAAGCTATTATAAAACTTCGCTTGAAACGCTCCCTTTCCATTATCATTCCTGCGTACAACGAAGCCAAACGACTACCTGCCTCCCTGGTAAAGGTGCGGGAGTATCTCAGCACTGCCCGGTGGGAGTTCGCGGAGGTCGTGGTGGTGGACGACGGCTCCGCCGACGACACGGCTCAGGTGGCACGGGACGCCGGCGCGCGCGTGCTCCAAAACCCCGGAAATCGCGGCAAGGGCTACAGCGTCAAGCACGGCATGCTGGAAGCCAAGGGCGAATGGGCGCTGTTCACGGATGCCGATCTTTCTTCGCCCATCGGCGAAGTGGAGAAGCTCTGGAGCGCCGCGGAGCGCGACGGCGCGCAGATCGCCGTGGGGTCGCGCGCCGTGGACCGCTCTCTGGTCGGCGTGCGCCAGCCCATGCTCCGGGAAGGGGTGGGCCGCGTGTTCAACGTCGCGATGCGACTGGTCACCGGGCTGGACTTCAAGGATACGCAATGCGGGTTTAAGCTGGTCCAGACCAGCGCCGGCCGTGAAGTCTTCTCCCGGCAACAACTCGACGGCTTCGGTTTCGACGTCGAAGTCCTGTTCATCGCCGGGAGGCTAGGGCTTCGGGCGGTGGAAGTTCCGGTGCGCTGGGACAATGTGGAAGGCACTAAGGTCAGCCTTTTGTCAGGCTTCGCGGCGTTCCTGGACCTGTTGAGAGTCCGCCGCAACGCCCTCTTGGGCAAGTACCCTGTCATGCGTCGCTAAAGCCCGCTGGTTGACAGACGACGCTACGCGATCGTCTGTCACAATGCTCAGACCTTGATGATGACTTCGCGGAGCCGCTCGCGCGTCAGGAAGAACTTGACGCTTTCGAATTTACCGAACAGCTTCTCCAGGCTCCGATTGTTGTACAACTGGGCGGGCCGGCGCATGCCCTGCTGTAAGACTTCGAGCGAGTTCAGATGGGCGATGCGGAACGTGTAGGCCGGCACTTCTTCCAGCTTATCGTCGGAGTTGAAGAACGCCAGCATGTAGGCCTTGGGCCGCACGATGTAGTGCAACCGTTCCACCACGGCGTTCAACAGCACGGGATTCAGGTACTCAAGAACGTCCCAAGCCAACACCCCGTCGAAGTGCCCTTGCGGGTAATCCAGCGCCTGCTTCAGGAAGTAATCGATCCGCCCCGGGTTGGTTTGATCCGCCGTGTCGTCCGTCCCAAACGACTCGTTGAGGATGCGCAAGAAATCTTCCGAATATAGGCGGTGGCCGAGGTCCGTGATGAAGCTTACATTCTTCTGGGTGGCGCCGCCGAGATCGAGGATGGTGAGCCCGCTGGTGTCGCGGATCTGGGTGAAGAACTCTTCCAGGCCGCGGCTGAGCCGCGTGGAGCGAGTTGGCTCGGCTGTGCCAGGGCGCCCATGGAAAGGCGGGCTACCGCCACCGGAGGCCGCGGGGGGGCGGCCGCCGGCTTGTCCCCCGCGAGATCCGCGAAAAAAACCCTTCAGCGGCTCCAGCATGAAAAGAACGCCTTCAAGCTATCGTTTGATCTCCGAAGCGTTTGTCGCCGCCGGAGCGCTTGCCACGGGGGAGGCCTGCGCCGCCGGAGCGGACGCCTGCGGCTTGGCCGGAGCCTTGACCGGTTCCGGCTTCACGATGTCGATGCTGCCCTTGAAATAAGCGCCATCTTCGATGATGATGCGCGCCGTGCGGATATCCCCGGTCAGTTTGGCGTCCTTGCGGATTTCAATCTTGTCCGTGGCCTCCACATTTCCGTGGATGGCTCCCAGGGCCACCACTTCGCGCGCTTTGATGGTCGCGCGAACGGTCCCGTTCGGCCCGATCGTCAGCTTGTGCTCCAGGGCTTCCACGGTACCTTCTACTTCGCCATCGACGTAAAGATCTTCGCGGCTGAAGATCTGGCCAACCACTTTGACGGCCTTCCCAATGGTGGCCGCACCTCCGCGAGGCTCCGCCTCGAATCGCGCCGGGGGCATGCTAGACACGGTTGATGTCTCCTTCCTTACTTCGACTGGGTTGGATACCGAAAACGAATTCGCCGGCGGCGCCGGCGGCGTGGAAGAAGGCCGGGGGGGATCTTCTTCCCGCTTTTTATTCCACATGTTGCCGCCTTCCTTTGCTCTTAATGATTGCGTTCATGACACTTGCTTCTCTTAGCATAAGGGCGCAAGCCCGGAAAGGCAATCCCGGGTATGCACGGTCCGGCACGTTTTGCGCCCGGGCGGGGAATCTCACGTTATAATCCAACATCATGAAAAACCTGGTCCTCTTACTACTTTTGGGATATCCGGCAGTGGCTCAGACCAGAGTCGACCCCGCCCGTGTGGACCGCCTGCTGCAACGCGCCGCGGTGATCGATCTACACGACGATACGACCCAGATGATCCTCGACGAAGCCTACAACCTCGGCGAAAAGCACGACTACGGCCAGGTGGACATCCCGCGCATGCGCAGCGGCCACGTCTCCGGCGTGTTTCTCTCCATCTGGACCGATTCCGACCGCTACACCCCGGTGGAGGCGATTCGCCGCACCCTGGAGCAGATTGACGCCGTGCGCCGCGAAATCGCCCGGCACCCGGGCGATCTGGAAATGGCTGCCACGTCCGCCGAAATCCTTGCCGCCCGCAAGCGCGGGCATATCGCCATTCTGATGGGCGTGGAAGGCGGGATTGCGATCGACAGCGACCTGGCGGTGCTGCGCTCCTATGCCGAATTAGGCGTCCGCTACCTTACCCTGACCCACACCAACCATACGCCATGGGCCGATTCGTCGAGCCTCGCGGGCACGCACAACGGGCTGACCGGTTTCGGGCGCGAGGTGGTGCGCGAGATGAACCGGTTGGGCATGATGGTGGACATCTCCCATGTGAGCGACAAGACGTTCCTGGACGCGCTGGAAGCTTCGGCGGCGCCGGTGATCGCATCCCATTCCTCCTGCCGCGCGCTGGCCAGCGCGCCCCGCAATATGACCGACGACATGCTGCGCGCGATAGCTAAGAAGGGCGGTGTGGTGCACATCAACTACTACGAAGGCTTCCTCGACGACGGCTTTGCGGGGCGCGAAACGGCGCTGAAGGCCGAGCAGGCCGAGCAGAACGCGATCGACGGCCGGACGCCTAATTTCGGCGATCGCAGCCAGAACGGTCCCGCCGTCCGGAAGATCAACGCGCAGCGCATCGCCAAACTGGGCCACCTGCCGCTGAGCCGCCTGCTGGATCATTTCGAGCACGCCGTGAAGGTGGCGGGCGTGGACCACGTGGGGTTGGGCTCCGATTTCGACGGCGCCGACGACCTGTTCCCCGAAGGCATGGAGGACATCTCCAAGACGCCCAACCTGGTCCGCGGCCTGATGGAGCGCGGTTTCTCCGATGAGGACATCCTCAAGATTCTGGGCGGCAACACCCTGCGGGTGATGCGCGAAGTGGAGCAGGTCTCGCTGCGATTGAAGGCGGAGAACAGGTGAACAGTCTTTCAGCAGGTGCCATTTCCGGGTCGTGCTCTACCGGCCTTCGGCATCGCGCTTCCAGTATTCCAGCGCCGGCCCCTTCACTCCGCCCGGCCCGGCGGTTACGGCGATCTTCCGCAACTCATCCATCTCTTCGGCGCCGAGCGGCTTGAAGCGTTGCGCGAAGCGCACGTCATCATCCAATTGCCCGGTGGTGCTGGCGCCCAGCGCCGCGCAATGAATGGGTAGATTCAACGCGTATTTCAGGCACTCCTCGGCGTTCATCACGCGCAGCAGGAAGGCGTTGCCAAATACCTTTATGGCCTGAATTCCGATGCCGCGCCGGACCGCCTCCGGCAGCACCTCTTTTTCGAAACTCAAATAGGCCGGGTCGGCGACGTGCAGCGGCATCAGGATGGAATCCCACTTGTCGTAAGCGCGCAGCATCGCCAGGTGCACCTTGGGATCGTGATGGCCGGTGAAACCGAAGAAGCGGCACTTGCCCGCCTTTTTGGCAGCTTCGAAAGCTTCGATGGCTCCGCCGGGACCGAAGATGCGGTCCACGTCCGCCTGCTCCTGTATGCTGTGCATCTGCCAAAGGTCGACGTGATCGGTCTTCAAGGCCTTGAGGGAAATGTGCAGCTCGTCTTCCGCCTCTTTGCCGATTCGCTTGGTGCACTTGGTGGTCAGGAAAATGTTCTTGCGCACGTCGGAGAGAACGTCGCCATACACCTCTTCGGAATGTCCGTCCCAGTACGCGTGCGCGCAATCGAAATAATTGAGCCCCAACTCGTAGGCGTGGCGCACATGGGCGCGGGCGGCTTCCTTGTTCCGCAACAGCGCCAGGCGTGCCCCGCCCTGGCCGATTACCGTGAGATTGACGCCGGTCTTGCCGAATACCCGCATGGGCGTGCTGCCGGCTTGCGGTTTAGGCGGCCGGGCGCTCAGCCCCGTGATGCCCAGGCCCGCGAATGCGCCACCCACAAATGTTCTGCGTTGCATTGCTTCCTCCCGTTCGATCCGTTATAACCTGTTCGCCATGTCGATGCACAATTGGGTCACGAAATCGCGGTAGCTGCCCAGCCGCGCATCGCCGCCTTTGGGGCGAATTTCGCTCGCCCTATCCGGGCACACCCGGACAAATCACGTCAGCGCCCCCCGGAAGCTTTCGGCAATCTCCATGGCCGGGCGGCGCGTCCAGGTCTCATTCACCTGGATGTGGAACCAGTCGCCAGTCGGATTACCTGCGCTGATGCCCGCGTTGTCGAGGCGATGCTGGTACACGGGCGCGTTGACGCCGAATACGCGCAGCCGGAAGATGTTCGTGCCGTTGGGAATGCGTTCCAGCCCGAAATTCGAGTCCTTGCCTAACGCCGCGATCACGCGTTCGGCGGCATCCCTGGCGGCGCGGAAGCGCGCCTCGAACCCGTCGAGGTAATGCAGGGCGACGGCGGCGAATGGCCAGACCTGGGGCAGTCCGCCGCCGAACATGCGCCGCGTATGGTAGAGGCCCGCGAGCAGCGCTTTGGGACCGGCCAGCACCGCGCCACTAGCCGCGTTGAAGTACTTGTACATGGAGATGTAGACAGTGTCGCAGAGCGCGGCGTACTCTTTGACGGGACGCGCCGCATAGGCGCCTTCCAGAAACAGGCGCGCGCCATCCAGATGCAGCCCGACGTTATGCGCGCGTGCCCAGGCGGCGACCTTCTTCATCTCCTCGAAGTCAAAGCGCTCACCGTGACGCCGCCGCACGGGGGTTTCGATTTGGATGGCGCCGATCGGAGTCTCCACGCGTCCCAGCGAGGCGTCGTAGGCCGCGCGTTCCACCTCTTCCAGCGTGAAGGTGGCGCGTCCGGGCGCCAGTGGAACCAAATGCAGGCCGCTCAGTGTTTGGGCGCAATCGCCGCAATCGTTGAAGAGGTGACTTTCCGCTTGCACCAAGACCCGGCGCCGGTTGCCGGCCAGCAGGCGGACGGCCAGATGGTTGGCCAGCGTGCCGGTGGGCAGCCAGACGGCGGCTTCTTTGCCGAGCAGAGCGGCCATGCGGTTCTCCAACTGCTCCACCACGCCGCCGCGCGAGTAGTCGTCCACCGCCAGGTTGCCGGCGTTCGCCAGAGTGGCGAGCAGTTGCGCGTACTCCCCGGGCGTGTGCGGAATGCCATCGCCGAAAGCGTACACCCGCGGTTCAGGTTCGGTGGCCGCCAGTGGATAGGCCGCCGCCAGCGGAGCGGCCAGAAAGCTCCTGCGTTGCATGATGAGAGCCATCATACCAGCCCGGCTCAAGGGCGTAGTTCCGCACGCTCCCCAGGGGTGCGCGACGTGGAAGTGGACGCCGCCGCGATTCAGCAGCAAATCAGCTTGAATCTGAGCGTATGTGTTACGCACGGCAGGGGTGC
>PLDO01000261.1 GCA_003136215.1 Bryobacterales bacterium | reverse complement strand
GCGAAATCCGCGATCAGGAAACGGCGCAAATCGCCATCAACAGCGCGCTCACCGGCCACCTGGTGTTCACCACGGTGCACGCCAACAACGTGCTGGACGTGCTGGGGCGCTTCCTCAACATGGGCGTGGAGCCGTACAACTTCGTGTCGGCGCTGAACTGCATCCTGGCGCAGCGGCTGGTGCGGCAGATTTGCGAGCACTGCAAGAGGGAAGTGAAGTATCCGGATTCGCTGATGGTGGAGAGCGGGCTGAACCCGGAGGAATGGCGCAACGTGCCGCTGATGGAAGGCGCGGGCTGCTTCGAGTGCGGGGGCACGGGGTTCCGGGGGCGCTCGGCGATTCACGAACTGCTCGACCTGACGGACCGCATACGGGAAATGATTTTGAACCGGCGTCCCACGTCGGAGATCAAGCGGGCCGCCAAGGAAGACGGCATGACCTTCCTGCGCGATTCGGCGGTGGAGAAGATGCGGCTGGGAATCACCACCTTGCGGGAAATCAACAAGGTCACGTTCATTGAGGGGTAATGCTCGAAAAGCTCAAATTCCTGCTGCACGAATCGCCGCCGGCGATGGCGTTCGAGATCAGCGAAGCCGGCATCGCGGCGGCGCGCATCGGGGCGCGCGCGGAGCTGGATTTTCTGCCGTTGAAACCGGGCACGCTGGCGGTGTCGCCGCTCAAGGAAAACGTGCTCGACCCCGACGAGCTGGCGAGCGCGGTGCGCAGTCTGGCGGGCACGCAGGCGGCGCGCAAACGGCGCGATGTGGCGCTGATTCTACCCGATTTCAGCGCGCGGATTTCGGTGCTGGATTTCGATGCGTTCCCCAAAGAGCCCAAGGAGCAGGCCTCGCTGGTGCGCTTCCGGCTGAAGCGCAGCGTGCCGTTCGACGTGGAATCGGCCGCCATGAGCTATTGGGCGCAGAACGGGGAGAAGGGCAAGACCGACGTGGTGGTGGTGATGGCGCCGCTGGAGATTGTTTCGCGTTACGAATCGCCGTTCCGCAGCGCCGGCATGAACCCGGGAATGGTGACTACTTCTTGCCTGGCGGCCCTGGAACTGGCGCCGGAGGCCGGGCTCAGCGTGCTGGCCAAGCTGACCGGAAGGGTGCTCACGGTGGTGGTGCGCGACAAGATCCAGCTCAAACTGGTGCGCTGCCTGGAATTGCCGTCGGCCGATCTGGAGGATATTGCGGCCGTGCTGGCGCCCACCTTCGTCTACATCGAAGACAACCTGGGGCGCCGCGCCGAGAAGCTGCTGCTCTGCGGATTCGGCGCGGCGGCCGCCGAGGCGGAGAGCCGGTTCGCCGCGGAATTGGGCGTGGAGGTGGAGCCGTTGCGGTCGCCGCTCGGCACGCCGGGGGAAAATAACGCGGGCCTGCTGGGGTATCTGCGGTCCATCGCCAGGAACAATTGACGGTGCAATTGAAATGAAGATTCCCATCAATCTCGCCTCCCAACCCTTCCGGAGAGACCGCGCAATGCTGGTGGCGTCGGTGACCGTCGGCATACTGCTGGTTCTCTCGCTGGGCGCGCTGGTCACGCTGACCAACGCCGACAACGCGCAACTGGCCGATCTGCGCAAGGAGGTCAGCCATCTGCACACCCAAATCGCCGCCGCCGGCAAGCAGCAGGCCGATTTCGAAGCCGTAATCCGCAAACCCGAGAACGCCCAGGTGCTGGAACTCAGCGTCTTCCTGAACACTCTGCTGAGCCGCAAGGGAATCAGCTGGACGCGCATTCTGGCCGATCTGGAAAAGACCATGCCGGCGAACGTCAAGATGCTCAATATTCAACCCTACGTGACGGGGCTCAACCAGATCATTTTGAGCTTGCAGGTAGGGGCGGAGGGACCCGAGCCGGTGATCCTGTTCTACAAGGCGTTGGAGAGCTCGGACGTGTTCGGCAGCGTCACGCAGAACATCTATCAGCCTCCTTCGCAGGCGGAGCCGTTGTACCGCTATCGCTTCACGGTGAACTATGCTCAAAAACTTTGACCTCACGGGACTGAAGTGGAAAGATCCCCGGGTGGTCACGCGGGCGGTTCTGGGGGTACTCCTGCTCGCCAACCTGGTGACGGCGGTGATTGCGTTCAAGCCGTTCGGAGGCGGCGCGGACGATCTGCGGCGCGACCGCGACATGCTGCGGCAGCAACTCGCGCAATTGCAGACGCAAGTGGCACGGAACAAGAAACTGGTGGAAAAAATCGAGACCGCGCGGAGCCAGGGAGATCAGTTTCTGGGTAAATATTTCACGGACCGGCGCGTGGTGACCTCCACCATACAGGGCGAACTGGTGGAGATTGCCAAGGACGCCGGCATCACCTACCAGCCCACCACGTGGACCATCGAACCCATCGAAGGCTCCGACACGCTGGCCATGATGACCATCAACGCGGGATGCCAGGGGACCTACGCGGCGCTCTCCAAGTTCGTCAACCTGGTGGATAAGTCGCCGCGATTCCTCATCATCGAAAGCATGGTGGCCCAGCCCCAGCAGACGGGGCAGACGCTCAACGTCACCATCAAAGTGGACACGTTCGTGAAGGAACAGGGATTGGGCGCGCCGGCGGAGCCGGACGTGGCCGCGCCCGCGCCTGCCGCCGCCGCCGCGCCGGGAGCCGGACTATGAAGTTCGGCGCGGAGGATAAGAAGAAAGTCTGGGTGCTGACGGCGCTCGGTATCGTGGCGGCATACTTTGTGTACTCCAACCTGCTGTCGGACTCCTCCGGGCCGGGGGCGGCGCCGAAACCGGCGGCTGTCACCGAGCGGGAGCGGATAGCGGCCGAGGCGAGCGGCGCGGCGCCCGCGCCTGTTCCGGCGGCGCCAGGGGCGTCACAGCAGGGCACGCCGGCGCGCCAGATGGGCAGCGCCAACCGCTCGCGCGGCGACGAGTTTCACCCTTCGCTGCATTCGAAACGGAAGGAAGATCAGATCGACCCGCTGACCGTGGATCCGACACTGCACCTGGAACTTCTGGGTAGGGTACAAGGCGTCAAGCTCGACGGAGGCCAGCGCAATCTGTTTCAGTTCGGCAAGGCGGCGGCCGTACTGGAAGGGCCGGAACCCATCGTCGCGCACAAAGCCGAAGCCATGGGCCCCCCGCCGGCGCCTCCGCCTGCAACCGCGGCGGGTCCGCCTCCGCCTCCGCCGCTCACCCCCATGACCATGAAGTACTATGGTCTCGCCACCAAGCGGATCGATGGCAAGAGGACGGCGTTCTTTCTGGACGGAGAGGATATCATCCTGGCCACGGAGGGCATGACCGTGAAGAAGCGCTTCCGGGTGGTGCGCATCAATGCCGAGACGGTGGTTGTGGAAGACATCCCGGCGAAACGCGAACAGACGATGAAGATCGCGGAGGACGCCGGTGGCACGCTGTAAGCGGATGGAGCGCAAGCAGGAGCGTGTTGGAAACGTGCCAGTTGCGCCGGTAAGCAACCGGCGCGCAGCTTGCCAAGCTGCCCCACAAAGAAACGAGCGGGGTTTTGCGCTGCTGCTGGTCTTTCTGATGGCGGCGCTGGTGGCCATCAGTCTGTATAGGGAACTGCCGCGGGCGGCCATGCAGGCGCAGCGCGATAAGGAACAGATGCTGATCGACCGCGGCGAGCAGTACAAGCGGGCCATCCAGCTTTTTGTCACCAAGGCCAAGCGCTACCCCGCCGATATCAAAGACCTGGAAAACTTTCAGAATCAGCGCTTCCTGCGCCACCGCTACACGGACCCGATGACCGGAAAAGACGAGTGGCGGCTGGTGCACGTGATGAACGGCGTGCTGACGGATTCCAAGGTGACCAAGCCGAATTCTCCGGGCGGCGATAAAGACAAGACCGCCTCGACGCCGAACGGATTCGTGGGTGAGCAGGTGGGTCTGGGCGGCTCACAGAATCAGAGTCAGGGCGGCGGCGTTCCCAACGCGCGCGACCGGCGGCGCCCCAGCGAAGGAGCCAACGCGACCATGCCGGGGAGCGTGACGGGCCAGGGCACTCCCGGCGGCGATCCGTCGGGCGGGCAAACGCCGGTTCCGGGCGCCATCGACCCCACGACCGGACAACCGGTGGCGGTACCGCCGGTTGCGGGACTACCGGTTACGGGACAAGCCGGGCAGCCCTCCTTTGGGCAGCCAGGGATGACCTTGCCCGGGCAGCAAGGGTTCCCCGCACAGCAGGTGACGCCAGGTCTGGCCGGGGGCATGATGAACGCGCCCGGCAGCGCGTCGAACCCGGGTAATTCCATGGTGGGCGGTGGGAGTTCCTTCGTGGGCGGCGGCGGTTCTTTTGTCGGCGGCGGAGCGGTCACGGGATCGCAGCCAGCCAATCCGGGGCAGTCCGGGTATCCGGGCCAAACGCTCCCGGGACAGCCGGGACCGGCGGTCAATTCACAAATGGGCGGAGCTTCGCCGTATCCGATGCAGCCGGGATCTAACGGGATGCCTCCCGGCTTTCCCCAGCCCGGGACGACAACAGGCCAGAGCAATGCGGCGGCCGACATGATCCGCAACATCCTGACCACGCCGCGCCCGGGAGGCATGCCGCAGGGCAACGCCGGCGGCCAGAGCTTCGGCGGCGGCATCGCCGGGGTAGCCAGCACGGCTGAAGGCGAGGGTGTGAAGGTTTATAACGATCGTACGTTGTATCAGGAGTGGGAGTTCATCTTCGACCCGGCCAAGGTGAAGCAGATCCCCAATCCGAACGGTGGGGGACTCGGCGGCACCCCCGCCGGCCAAATGGGCACGCCTACCCCAGGCCAAGCGCCCGGAGCGTCTGGCTTTGGGCAGCAGACAAGCCCCCAGACAGGTCCCCAAACAGGGCGCCCACTCGGCCAGTAAGAGTTGACAATGCGCAGGGCGAGCTTCGCTCGCCTGNNAGCTGAAGCATGCCCCACCCATGCGCCGCAGTAGCCTGGAAAGGGCTAAACTCCGGCTAACGGGCCAGGAATTCGTGGTAGACCGCGCCCATGGCGCGCGCCGCCTGCTCCCGCGTGAAATGCTCCAGCATCCGCCGCTCGGCGTTGGCCGCCAGGCGGAGGCGGTATGCGGGCTGGTCCAACAACAGCGCGAGGCGCTCGGCCAGGGCCGCCGCGTCGCCCACCGGAAACAGCAAGCCAGTCTCGCCGTCGGTGACCAGTTCCGGATTCCCGCCGGCGCGCGACGCCACCGGGCAGCAACCGCACGCCATAGCTTCCATGAGCGAATTGGACAGCGATTCAGATAACGACGGCAGCGCGAAAATGTCCATCGCCCGGAGCCACGGAGCGACATCAGGCTGGGCCGGCTGGAAGTGGCAATCGTCATCGCCGCCCGCTTCCAATTCGGCCAGCATCGGCCCACTCCCCACAATCAACAGCTTCACACCAGGCCGCCCCGCCTTCACCTTGCGGAATGCCTCCATCAGGATGCCGAGACCCTTCTCCGGCCGCAGCGCGCAGACGATGCCGATTACGGAAGCGGCATCGTCCCAGGGCAACTCCGCGCGTTGCCCCTGGCGGCGGAAGACACTGGTATCCAGCCCGTTGTAAACCAGGCGCAGCAGGGAGGCCGGCACCCCGTCCCGCTCGGTAAGTTCGCGCGCCACGGCCCGCGAATTGACCACAATTCCGTCCACAATCCGGTCCGTCGCGCGCAGCAGACGCCGGGTTACTCCCGGCGTCAGGCCGCGATGCGCGCGCTGGCTGGAAAGCACCACGGGGGTCCGGTAGCAACGCGCCACCGGAACGGCAAACAGGTCGAGCGGCACGTCGAAAGCATGGACCAGGGGAATGGCGTGGCGGGCCAGGTAGGCCCCCATGCGCCGCGCGCCGGCGAGCGCAGAGAAAGACAGGAGGGAGCGCACTCCCAGTTCCAGAACCGGCACACCGGCGGCGCGCAGTTCGCGGGCGCGGAACCCGCCGGCGGTGAAGCAGCCCACGTGAGGCTCGAACCGGTCGCGGTCCAGCCCGAGCGCAATCTCGGCCAACTGGCGCTCCGTGCCGCCCAAGTCTAATTCCCGCGCCATCAGCAGAACCTTATGCCTCACAATGTCATAATGAAACAAACCGACCTATGAACGAGCAAGTTCTTCGCCGGGTAAGCGAAATCGCCTCGGACGTGCTCCAGGCAGACGTCACCGCCGAGAGCTCGCCGGCGACCGTGGAGAGCTGGGATTCCGTGCGTCACCTGAACCTCGTGCTGGCCCTCGAAGAGGAATACGGCTTCCAGTTTTTGCCCGAGGAAATGGACCAGGCGCAGACTGTGGGGGGCCTCGCCCAGGTCGTCTCGGCCAAGCGCGGCGCCTGATGGCACTGGAGATTGTGCCGTACTCCGGGGAGGCCGTTGGGGCGGTCCGCGAGTTCAACCAAAGGCTGCTGGCCGGCGGCGCCGGGGCCGAGCACGAGCAGTTTCCGGAAACGCCCCACCCGGGGTGGCTGCCCGGCCTGGAACTCTTTCTGGCGATTGAAGAGGGCCAAGTGCGAGGCGGCTACATGCTGCGGCGTCAGCAGTTCCGGGCTGGCGGCGTGACCTGCACGGCCGCCCACTACCGGCTGCCGCTCTCCGAAGGCGTCATCGACCGCCGCTATGCCATGCTCGGCCTGCGTCTGGTGCGCGACGCGCTGGCGCGGGAATCCCGCCTCTACGCCATAGGAATGGCGGGTTGGGAGAAGCCGCTGCCGCAAATGCTGAGACGCCTCGGCTGGACGATGGAGGCCGTCCCGTTCCACTTCAAAGTGGTTCACGCCGGGCGATTCCTGCGGCAAATCCGCCACCTGCGCAGCAGCCCGCTGCGCCGCGCCGCGTTGGATGCCGCCGCCTTCACCGGCGCCGGCTGGCTGGCCCTGAAAGCGCTCGGCATGACGCGCCGCGCGGCGGCCGGCGCATACGAGCTGGCGAGCGGGTTCGCCCCATGGGCCGACGAAGTGTGGGAACGCTCGCGCCCTGCCTACGCGCTCGTCGCCGAGCGCGATGCGGCCACGCTGGACCAACTGTATCCGCCTTCCGACGCGCGTTTTTTGCGGGTGCGCGCCGCCGGCGGATGGGCGGTGCTGTTGGATACGCAGATGGAGAACCACAAGCAGTTCGGCGACATGCGGGTGGGCACGATTGTGGATTGCCTGGCGCCGCCGGAATCGGCGGCAGCCATCATGCGGGCCGCCGCCAGCGTGCTGGAAGAGCGGGGCGTGGATTTGATCGTGTCCAACCAGATGCACGCCGCCTGGAGGCGGGGACTGGTGGATAGCGGCTTTCGGGTTGGCCCGTCCAACTATCTGCTGTCGCTGTCGCCGGCTTTCTCCGAAGCCGCCGGAGTCTGCCCCGCCGACCCG
>PLDO01000038.1 GCA_003136215.1 Bryobacterales bacterium | reverse complement strand
ACCGGCCGGTAAAGCGTATCGCGTTCGATGGGTTCGCGGCCCGCCTTGCGGATCAAGTGCAGCAGTTCATTGCGCCGCAGTCCCTGGGCGGTGGTCGCGCCGGCATCGTGATAGATGCGCTCTTCCACAATCGTTCCGTCGAGGTCGTCGGCGCCGAACTTGAGCGCGATTTGCGCCATCCGCGGCGTCATCATCACCCAGTAGGCCTTGATGTGCGGAATGTTGTCCAGCATCAGGCGCGCCACGGCGATGTTCTTGATGTCGCTGAACCCGGTCGTTTTCGGGATGTGCTGCAACGGCGTATTGTCGGGATGGAACGCCAGCGGAATATAGGTCACGAAACCGTGAGTTTCGTCCTGCAAGGCGCGCAGGCGCACCAGGTGGTCGGCGCGGTCCTCGTCATTCTCCAGGTGGCCGTACAGCATGGTGCAGTTGGAGCGCAGGCCCAGCTGATGAGCGATGCGCGCCGTCTCCAGCCACTCGTTGCCGTCGATTTTGTGATCGCAGATGATGCGCCGCACGCGCTCGTTGAAGATCTCGGCGCCGCCCCCCGGCAGGGAATCCATGCCGGCGTCGCGCAGCCGCTCCAGCGTCTCGCGGATGGAAATCTTCGTGCGCCGCGCCAGGTAGGCGATCTCCACCATGGTGAAGGCCTTCAGGTGCACGGTGGGAAACCGCTGCTTGAGACCGCGCAGCATCTCGCAGAACCAGTCCAGCGTCAGTTCGGGGTGCAACCCGCCGACGATGTGGAACTCCGTGACCGCTTCGCTCCAGCCTTCGCCGGCGCGCTGCCAGACCTCTTCCAGCGACATGGTGTACGCCTTGGGGTCGCGCACCCGCTTGCCGAACGCACACAACCGGCAACTGGCCACGCACACATCGGTGGGATTGATGTGCCGGTTGACGTTAAAGTAGGTTTTCGAGCCGTGCAGGCGTTCCCTCACCAGATTGGCCAGGTAGCCGAGCGCCAGGATATCGGGGGTGCGGTAGAGCGTCACGCCGTCCTCGAAAGACAGGCGCTGCCCGGCTTCCACCTTGCCGCGAATCGGGTTCAAAAGCGGATCGTCAAATACCACTTGCATGTTGTTCAGGCACCCGGTTTGAGGAGGAAAATATCAGCAGCCCAGAAGATTAAGAATAACACGCTGACATAACCGTTCATGGTGAAGAAGGCGGCGTTGACCCGCGAGAGATCGTCCGCTTTCACCAGGGAATGCTCGTAGAGTAGCAGCGTTACCACCGCCGCCACCCCCGCCAGGGCGAGCGCCCCCAGGTGGAGCGTATAGACCAGCGCCAGCAGGCAGACGATCATGAGCGCGTGCAGCGCCTGGGCCGCGTGCAGGGCACGGGCGATGCCGAGCGCCCGCGGCACGCTGAACAGCCCCTCGGCGCGGTCGAACTCGAAATCCTGGCAGGAGTAGATGACGTCGAACCCGGCGGTCCAGAACATGACCGCGGCGGAGAGCCACAGGATGCGCGGGTCCAGCGCGCCGCGCACCGCGATCCAAGCCGCCGCCGGCGCGATGCCCAGCGAGAAGCCCAACACCAGGTGCGAAAACGCGGTGAAACGCTTGGTGAACGAATAGAAGAAGACGATGCCGAGGGCCACCGGAGCCAGTTTCAGACACAGCGGATTGAGCGCGCCGGCAGCCACGAAGAACAGCGCCGCCGCCGCCGCCACGAAGCCCCAGGCAAAGCCGCGGGAAAGCATCCCGGCGGGCAGTTGGCGCATTTTGGTGCGCGGATTGCGCCCGTCCATCGGCGCATCCACCAGCCGGTTGAACGTCATCGCGGCGGAGCGCGCGCCCACCATGGCCACCACGATCCAGGCTAGCTTTCCGCCGATTTCGGCCGAAGCGTACCCGCCGTCGCGGAAAGCCAGCAGAGCCCCGGTCAGGGCGAACGGCAGGGCGAAAACCGAGTGCTCGAACTTGATCATGTCGAGCGTGAGGCGCAGGCGTTTCCAGAGCATGTCGGTGACGAATCTTCCATTTTACCGTCATGCGCGCTCGTGTTACAGTGACGTACGGGCGGACTCGTGCACATGCTGGAAGCCTTCGCGCTGTCTGATATGGGATGCGTCAGAACCAATAATGAGGATTACTGCTTCATCGACGCTGAGCGCGGGCTCTACATCCTGGCGGATGGCATGGGCGGCGCCAAGGCGGGCGAGCAAGCCTCGCGCATCGCCGTGGAAACCGTGGCCGAAACCGTCCGCCTCGCCGCTCAACGCGATTCCCAGGTGCTGATCTTCGCCGTCGAGGAGGCCAACCGGCGGGTGCTCGAAGCCGCGCACAACGATTCCAGTCTGGAAGGCATGGGCACCACCCTGGTCGCCGCCCTCGCGCTCGATGAGGAACTCGCCATTGCCAGCGTGGGCGACAGCCGCGCCTACATGCTCGATTACCTCGGATTGCACGTCATCACCGACGATCAGACCTGGGTCAACGAAGTCGGCCGCCCCCTCGGACTCGACGAGGAGAGCCTCCGTCATCACCCCATGCGGCATGTCCTCACCATGGCCATCGGCGCCAGCGCTCCGCTCACCATCAACCACTATCGCGTGCCCATGCCGAAGGGTAATCTGGTGCTCATCTGCAGCGACGGATTGCACGGCGTGCTGGAAACCGCGCAGATGGAACAGATCCTCAACGGCGTGCTTGGCGGCGGTTCGCTGGAAGAAAGTTGCAGCAATTTGATCGAGGCGGCCAAGAAAGCGGGTGGCCCTGACAACGTGACTGTCGTCCTGATGAGAAATATCGGATAATTCCTCTCTGCCCGCCGCACTAATCCTCTCCGAGGGACATTTTGTACCTGAAATCGGTTGGGATTGCCGCGATGTGGCTGTGGTGGGCGGCGCCGGCGCCTGCCCAGGTCGCCATCCTGCAAATTCGCGTGATCGCTGGCGAAGGCGCCGTGCATCTGCCGGGGTCTCGCAGTACGCGCCCGATTACCGTGGAGATCACCGAAGAGACCGGCAAACCGGTCCCCGGCGCGGCCGTCAGCTTCCACCTGCCCGAAGACGGGCCGGGCGGGGCGTTCGTCAACGGACTCCGTACCGAAGTCGTCATCACCGACGGCAGCGGGCACGCCAGCCTGCACGGCTTGCTGGCCAACCGCATCCCCGGACGGTTCCAGATCCGGATCCTGGCATCCAAAGAGCAGGCGCGTGCCGGTACCGTTTCCTTCCAGTACGTTGCCGAACCCAAGGGCGGGGCGGCTGCCGCGTCCGGCGCCGCGGCGGGCCGCAGGAAGTGGGTCGCGCTGGCGGCGGTAGTGGCTGGCGGCGCGGTGGCCAGTATCGCGTTCACGCGAGGCAGCGCGGCAAGTCCGGCGGCGGTGGTTCCCAGTGCGCCCGTCCCGCCGGCGCTGAGCATTGGAACGCCCTCGATCTCGGTGGGCAAGCCATGAGGTTCAACAGGTCCCTATCAGGATCAGGTAGAGGGATTGCCGTGGTGGCGCAGGCGGTTCCGCCTGCGAGGCCCCTCGCGTGGGTACTTCTGGCCCTCCTGCTGGCGCCGGCCGCGCATGCGCAATTCGATCTGTTCGTGGTGGAGGGGACCACCGAGCGGGCCGCGCCGGCGGTCTACGATTTCGGCTCCCTGTATGCCAATGAATCCGCCTCCGCGCACTTTCGCCTGCGCAACACCTCCAGCCAGCCGGCCACCTTGAACGTTCTGGTGGTCGCCGGCGTGGGCTTCACGCTGACGGCGCCCGCGCTTCCCGCCGGCGTTGCCCCGCAGGGCGCGATCGATCTGAGCGTCGTTTTCCACGCCGGCGATACCGGAGCCTACAGTGCCGCGCTGCGTGCCGATGGCGTCGCCATCCTGCTGACCGCTACCGTGGCGCCGCGCCTCACCTACACCGAGGTTCCCGCTGCCGGTACGGTGTTTCCCGGCCCGTTGGATTTCGGAAGCGTCGTGCGCGGCTCCGGCGCCCAGATCCGCATCGCCATTCAGAACGACACGCCGTTGTTGCTCACGGTACCCGCCATCTCCGTCCAGGGCGCGGCTTTCGCCCTGCTGGGGACGGCGCCCTCCGGTCAGACGCTGGCACCCACTCAGGGTGGGGAATTCACCATCGTATTCACTCCCCAAACCGCCGGGGTGCTGCAAGGGTCGTTGACGCTCGGCGACCGGAGCTACCTGCTGCTCGGCACGGGCATCGATCCGCCGCTGCCCAAACCCATTGTCTCGCTGGACCTCAAGCAGGCGGCCAGCGCCCAGCAGGGCGCATTAACCGTCCGCTTCGACGCTCCGGCGCAGACCAGCGGCACGGGTACCGCCACGTTGGATTTTCGCGGTCCCGCCGATTCCGCCATCGCCTTCGCCGCGGGCGGGCGCAGCGTCACGTTCGCCATCGCGCCCGGCGATGTAATGGCCGTGCTGCCTTTCCAAACGGGCACCACTGCCGGAGTGCTCACCTTCACCGCACAGATCGGCGGCTCCAGCGATCAGCAGAGCGTGACCATCAACGCGGTTCCGCCGGGCATCGCTACGACTCAGGCTGTCCGCTCCGCCGGTACGCTCGCCATCAGCATCACCGGCTTCGACAACACGCGTTCCCTGGGAGCGCTCTCTTTCACGTTTTACGATGCCGCCGGCAACGCGATCGCGCCCGGAGCGATTCACACCGATGCCACGACCGATTTCGGCACATACTTCGCCGGCTCGAACCTGGGCGGCGTGTTTCTGCTGCGTGCTGTGTTCCCGGTGACCGGAGATGCTGCCCTGGTCGCGTCCTGCGAGGCAACCCTGGCCAACTCGGCGGGTTCCGTCAAAACCCCGCGTACTTCCTTCTGACGGTTGTGGCAGGCTCTATGCGTTCTGGCGCAACCAGTCTTTGAAGGCGTCGCGATAGAGGACAATTCCCTTGCGTGAGTACTTCAGGTATCCCTGGCGGCGGAACTGATTCATGTAGTGGGTGACGATCTCGCGCGACGTGCCCACGTACTGCGAGAGCAATTCGTGGGTGAACGGCGTCATGCGGACCGAGCCGTCATCTTCCGTCGTGCCCAGGCGTTCCGAGAAACGGATGAGCGAGCGGGCCAGGCGGCGCGCGATGTTGTCCACACTGAAACTCTCGATGCGGTGCGTGAAATCGATGGTGCGCTGCACCAGGATTTGCAGCAGCGCCACCGCCAGGCGGGGGCGCTTCACGATGATGTCTTCGATTTCGGCGGTAGTCCAGGCCATAATCTTGGTGTTTTCCAGAGCCGTGGCCTGCTCGCAGCGATGCGGCAGATTCAGCAGCGCGGATTCGCCGAAAAACTCGTCGGGTTGGTAGATGTCCACAACCACCTGATGGCCATCGTCAGCCATACGGCAGACTTTGATTTTGCCCTCGATGATCAGGTAGATGTTGCTGGATGGTTGGTCCTGGTTGTAGACCATCTGGCCTTTCTTGAACTCCACGATGCTGGAGCAGGGCAGATGTGCCAGGGGATCTTCGAGTGCTTTCTGAGTCTGGGGTGCGAATACCGTGGGGCTAGTAGCCATTTTCGTCTCCTCCAACTACGCTTACTTCTTATCCGGTTCGGGTTTTGGCGCGCAGGTTTCGCTGATTGTCTCGAGACTGCGAACCTTGAAAACAGGGCGGGTGTTTCGTGAGGTGGATGTCCCTAGTACGGTCACCTTCTTGCCCAGGTATTTGGCGAAACCTTCCGTGGGAAAGCCATCCGCCTCCAGGTCGGCCACCGGGCTTAAATTCCGGTCGTCGACCAGGATGTAGTGACCTTCTTTTTCATCCACGCAGCCGGAAAGCGACGCACTCGCCGCTTTTTGTTCCTTTTTCGGGCTGTTGGACGTCTGCTCGGCACGAATGGTTGCCCATGGCGCCAGCAGGGCGACCATGGTCAACATTGCAACCCATGCCGGTCGAAGTCTCATAGAATCACCACAGCTAGACTCATATGCAGTTGGCGTGCCAAACCGCACATTGCCTGTGATTCGTCGCTCTTGGTACTACGCCGCACAAAAGAAAGGGTGATCCAGCGCTGATTTTGATATACCTCATCCACAGTGTAAAAACGATCAGTGGGATTCCTTACACGTAGAGCAATAGTTGCGTGGTGCAGCCGCTCCGGCGGCGGCGATCGCGGCGGTTATATCATGGAGAGGTGTTTCACCGCCTGCGGAAGTGTCTGGTCGTCTTGTGGTGTGCCGGTTCGGTGGCGGCGCAGTCCTTCAACGCTCCCGCGGGAATACGGTCCGCCCAGCGCCGTCCGGCTGGGGCGATTCTCCCCGGCGGGCGAGTCATCCAGCCGGAAGGGGAACAATTCCTTACCGGCAGTGGCCCTTTTGGGCTAGCGGTCAGTCCGGAGGGCAAGACCGTGGTCACGGCGAACGGCGGCCCGGGCCGCAACTCGCTCACCATCCTGGAGCGCGACAGGAACAACCACTGGGACGTGCGTCACCTGCTGGCGCGCACCAAGGGCGATACCGGCGGCGCTGAAGACACCGATTGGCGCAGCGTCTTTATGGGGCTGGCCTTCGTCAACGAGCACTCCGCGTGGGTGTCCGAAGGCAATTCCGGGAGGGTCGCCCTCTTCGATTGGAATGGCCCCGGTTCCAACGGCCGGCGGCGCGCCATCGACCTCAATCAGAAGGGCTACGACGACAGTTACACCGGCGATCTGGCGCTGGACAGCGAACGCGGCATGCTCTACGTAGTGGATCAGGCCAACTTTCGCGTCGCCGTGATCGACACGCGTTCGCGCCAGGTGGTGGCGTCGGTGAAAGTCGGGCGCCTCCCCTTCGCCATGACGCTTTCCGCCGACCGGCGCAAGCTTTACGTCACCAACCTCGGCATGTTTGAATACCAGGCCTTGCCGGGCGCCGATCCCAAGCAGGCGGACACTACCGGCCTGGCCTTTCCCGCCTTCGGATTCCCCAGCGCCGAAGCCTTCGCCGGGGTCGAGCGCGCCACGGTTCGCGGTCCGGTGAAAGTCCCGGGCCTGGGCGACCCGAACGTGCGCGAATCCAACTCCGTCAGTGTGGTGGATGTCTCGGCTCCCGCCACGCCGAAACTGGAGGCCTTCATCCGCACCGGGCTGCCTTTTGGACCGTCGGCGTCCGGGGGCAGCAGCCCTTCGGGGATACTCGCCGCGGCGGGCCGCGTGTTCGTCTCTAACGCCAACGACGACACCATTACCGTGATCGATGCCAAGACCGGGGCGGTGGAAGCCGAGATCCCGATCCGCATCCCCGGCCTGGAACGGTACCGCGGGGTGCTGCCGATCGGCCTCGCCTATCACGAGAAATCCGGATGGCTGCTGGTGGCCGAGGCGGGGATCAACGCCGTGGGGGTGATCGATGTCCGCGAGCGGCGCGTGCTGGGACACATCCCCGCCGCCTGGTTCCCCACGCGGGTAGCCGTGAGCGGCGATACGGTGTACGTCGCCAACGGGCGCGGCTTCGGTCAGGGTCCCAACGCCCTGCGCGGGCAGGGGCGGCACGGCTCCGTCTCCATCTTCCCGTTGCCCGCCACCAGTGAACTGGCGGCCCGCACCGCGTTCGTGATGGATGCCAACGGCTTTCGCCCGCGCCCGCAGGCGGAACGCCCGCTGCCCACCGGCATCCGGCACGTGGTGCTGATCGTCAAGGAGAACCGCACTTACGATGAAGTCTTCGGCGACATTCCCGGCGCCATGGGGATGCCGGAAATCGCGCGTTTCGGCACGCGGGGCTACGTGGACGGGAAGCAGGGCCGGCTCAGCATACGCGATATCAGCGTCACGCCGAACCACCATGCGATGGCCGCCCAGTGGGCCATCAGCGACAACTTTTATGCCGATAGCGATGTCAGCGTGGACGGGCATCACTGGCTGGTGGGGTCCTATCCCAACGCGTGGACGGAAAGCTCGCTGATGGCGGCCTACGGCGAGCAAAAGAAAGATTTCCGTCTGGCCGCCGCGCCCGGCCGCCTGCTCTTCGCGGGCAGCGATTCCTCCGTGCATCCCGAAGAGCAGCTGGAGAACGGCACCATCTGGCACCATCTGGATCGCCACCACATCACTTTTCGCAATTTCGGCGAGGGGTTCGAACTGGCCGGCGTGGATGAAGGCAAGGACCTGGAACCCACCGGCGCGCGCTTCCTCACCAACGTCCCCATGCCCGACCCGCTCTATCGCAACACTTCGCGCGAGTACCCCGGGTTCAATATGAATATTCCCGACCAGTTCCGCGCCACCCAGTTCATCCGGGAAATGGAAGGCATGGCCCTGCCGCAGTTCGTCTTCATCCATCTGCCTAACGACCACACGGCCGAAGCCCGGCCGGCCGATGGCTATCCCTACAGCGAGAGCTTCGTGGCGGATAACGACCTGGCGCTCGGCCGCATCGTGGAATATCTCTCCGGCAGGCAGGAATGGAGCGAAACTGTGGTCATGGTGACCGAAGACGATGCGCAGAGCGGCGTGGACCATATCGACGCGCACCGCACCGTGCTGATGGCCATGGGACCGTGGGTCAAGCCGAACTACGTCAGCCACGCCAATACCAGTTTTCCGGGTCTGCTGAAGACCATTTTCCGGCTGCTGGGGATTCCACCGCTGAATCTCTACGATGCCACGGCTACCGACCTGAGCGACTTGTTTCACGTGAAACAAAATCCGGCGGTCTACAAAGCGCTTCCGGTGGACCAGCGGATCTTCGACCCGGCCACGGTCCGGCAATCTACCAGCGGGAAGCCGGGTCCGCGGATGGACCGCCAGTAGGGCGCGAAGCCCCAACTTGGCACGAGAATTGCACTTTTTCTCACAGAGCGGAGAAAAACTCAGCATTCTAAAAGGGTTAAGCGCGCCATAGTGCGGGTTTTCACACAGGAGGTGGGGCAGATGCCTCAAAAACAGGTTCTCAGAGATCACGCCTTTACGCAGGGGCTCAGCGAGGCACAGCTCGAACGTCTGGCGGACATCTCGACCCCGGTCTCCTTCAGGGAGAACGAAGTCGTCCTGGTGGATGCGGCACGCTCGACATCGTTTTACTTCTTGATGACCGGCAGCGTGGTAGTGGAGCTGCGAACGCCACGGTACGTCATGGAGGTGCAGGCGCTGGAGCCGGGGACGGTGTTCGGATGGAGCGCCCTATTGGACGATCAGGACACGCTGTTCCAGGTGCGGGCACGCGAAGCCACCACCGCCTTGCAGATTGAAGGAGCCACATTGAAAGCCTGCTGCATGAGCGATCCTGCCCTGGGCGCGGAATTTTTCCACAGAATTATCGGCGTGGTGGCGGGACGGGTGAAGGCCACCGAACTGCGCTTTGCGGAAATGTGCGGCGTTAGGGTTTAATTTGATTTAGCGACGCAGCCCTCCGTGGCACTCTCCAGTTGCCGCCACCAGCCGGGAAACCAGGTGCGGAACTCACTGGCCTGAGCGGCGCGCGCGGCCGAGAGCGGCTGCGAAAACCACGCGGGAGTGATTCCGCGGCACTCCGCGATGAGCTTCAGGCCCCACGGGACGGGAAACGGCGAGAGGTAGCGAATCAATTCGTCGAGTAGCTCCACCGCCAGCGGGTACGCCGCTGAATTCCGCTGTTCATAGAGAAACGTGGTCAGTTCGGGAACCACGCCAGCCACCCCGGAGACCACCGCGTCGCACAACCCGGCGTCCAATGCGGCCACTAGCACGCTGTCGTCGCCGACAATCCGGCATGCTCCGGAACCTAATCCGCCGAGTATGTCGAGCGATCCACCGCTGTCCTTAATGCCTAGGATGTTGGGCACGGATTCGATCAGGCGGCGCACTGTCCCGAGTTCGAGCGGGGTGGTGAAGCGGGGCAGGTTGTAGAGCAGAATGGGCGCGTCCAGGCGCGCCGCCACCGCCGCGCAGAATGCCTGCAGGTCGCCCTGCGCGTAGGGGAAGAAGTGCGGCATGGGCAGGAGCAGCGCGCGCACCCCATGATCGATGGCAATGCGTCCTAATTCCAGGCAGCCCGGCAACCCCGCCGCGCCGATACCGCACATCACTTCTCCGCCGGGCAGCGTCTCCCGGCAGATGGCGAGCATGCGGGCCAACTCCTCCGCGGTCGTCAGGCAATACTCGCCGGTAGCGCCGTTCACCACCACCCGCGGGACGCCTTTGCGGCGCAGAAACTCGAGGATGGCGCGGAAGCCGCCGGCATCCAGCTCGCCATCCGGGAAGCGCGGAATCAGAACAGCGGCGTAGACCCCTTGTACGATCGTCACGGTTTATCATACTCCGGCCGGCAGGCGAGTTTCCGCTTGCATTACCGATGCCGCCCGAAGCATAATCTCACATCGCTGTTTTCGAGGAGAGGGATGCGCAAACGTGTCATTTTATTCACCGTTCTGCTGGCGGTAAGCTGCAATCGCGATCGCGATAAAGCCATCAAAGCCGAGGCCGAATCGCTGCAGAATTGCGCCCAGATGATCAACTCCGGGATCCGCCCCATCGCCGCCACACGCGACCAGCGCTTCCAGGGCAAGGTGGAGAACGCCACCGCCATCTGCCGCGGCGGCGACCTCGCGGCGCAGTTCCGGGCCACGCCGTGGGTGGACTGGGCCAGCTACTGGGGCACCGGGGATGCCAAGTCCAAAGCGCCCGAGTTCGTCACACAGGTCAACCAGCAAGCCGGCCACGTGAGCCCCACCGGACGCGGCGTGGATGGCGCGCTGCTCGATCTCGAATACCAGCGCATCGAGCTGATCAAATTCAACCTCTTCGACAACAACAAGACGTATCGCCAATATGTCACGGGCCGCAAGGGCGTGGCCGGTCCCGCACTCAAGTTCTGGGCGGAAATGCGCCTGCCGCCCGCTCATCCTAATTATCGCGACGTGGGCGGCCCCGGCGATCAGGTGTGCCGTGGCGAGCTGATCCGCGCCCGCACCCTCACGGGCATCTGCAACGACATCCGCAACCCGCTGATGGGGTCCACCGGCCAGCTCTTCGCGCGCAATGCCGAGTTCGACACGCTCTTCCCCGACCTGGGCCGCACCGAGCTCACGCGGAACCGTCACGGAGACCGCCTGGCGCTGCTCAAGCCGGACCCGCAAGTGATCTCGCGCAAGCTCTTCACCCGCGCCCAATCCAACCCCGCGGCGTGCAACGACGGCTACGGTTTGCCCGGCTTCTCCAAGGATGCCGGGTGCGACTACAAGAAGGCTCCCTTCTTCAACGTCCTCGCNNTGGGCTGCCGCCCGGGCGACCGCATCGACCGGGCGCTGGTGGCCGAATCCGGCGAACCCCGCAAGTTCACGCAGGAAGGCAAGGAATATCTGGAGCGCGCGCCCAAGACCTTCGCCAATAATGTAACTGCCTGGTGGGATGCTTCGCAGATCTATGGCTACGACGAGCGCTCCCGCAAACGCGTCAAGCGCGACCCGGCGGACCGCGCCAGGCTGCTGATGCCGAATGCGCTGCTGCCGGCCTTCGAACCAGCCGACCCGATCAACCCCGAATGGGCCGGTCAGGAAGCCACCGCGTTTCCCGATAACTGGACCATCGGCATCAGCTTCTACAGCAACCTGTTCGCCCGCGAGCACAATGCCTTCGTGGATGAGTTCCGCCGGGCGGCCGCGCAAACGCCGGAAGCCGATTGCGGCCTGCGCAACCCGGCTAAGTCCGATACGATGATTCGCTACAAGGACGTCACGCCGGACGAACTCTTCGAGGCGGGGCGCCTGGTGGTGGCCGCCGAGATCGCCAAAATCCACACCACGGAGTGGACGCCGCAATTGCTCTACGACGAGCCCCTGTATCGCGGCATGAACGCCAACTGGAGCGGACTGCTGGGCGGGCCGTTGGGCGACAACAAAGCCGTGGCCGACGCGCTCGGGCAGATTGTGACGCAGAATTTCGGCAAATCCACGGACGTCAAGAAGGCCGGGCAGTGGTATTCCGTTTTCGCCTCCGGGCCAGGGATCTTCGGCCTGGGCAGCCAGGTCTATGCCGACGACGCCGTGTTCGCCCTGCTCGACAAGAACAAGAAGGACATTTGGGACATCCGCAATCCGGACCACGTCAACGGCGGCGTGAATCACTTCGGGTCGCCGTTCAACTTCCCCGAGGAGTTCATCACGGTCTATCGCCTGCACGCGCTGGTGCCCGACCTGATCGAATATCGCGATTTGCGGAAAGATGTAAACCAGATTCAGAACAAGATTCCCGTGATCGAGACCTTCCGCGGCAAGGCGACCGACGCCATGCACTCGCGCGGCCTGGGCAACTGGGCGCTCAGCATGGGACGCCAGCGTTTGGGATTGCTGGCGCTGCAAAACCATCCGCGCTTCCTGCAAAACGTGAAGATGGGACGCCTGGAGAGCGCGACCCAGCAGATCGATGTCGCGGCGCTCGATTTGATCCGCGACCGGGAGCGCGGGGTGCCGCGGTTTAACGAATTCCGCCGCCAATACGGCCTGCGGCAGCTGAGCGGCTTCGACGATTTCATCGACGCGCGCTCGCCCACCCAAGACCAAAAGGACCTGGTGAAGCTTCTCCGCGAGATCTATGGGCAGCACACCTGCGACGCTTCCAAGGCGATTACGGACGCGCAACTCGATGCCGGCGGGAAGCCGATCAACGATTGCCTGGGCCACCCCAACGGCAGCACGGTGGACAACGTGGAAGATGTCGATACGGTGGTCGGCTGGCTGGCCGAATCGACGCGGCCGCACGGTTTTGCGATCTCCGAGACGCAGTTCGTGGTGTTCATTCTGAATGCCTCGCGGCGTCTCTTCAGCGACCGGTTCTTCACGTCGAGTTTCCGTCCGGAGTTCTATACCACGCTGGGTCTGGACTGGGTGAAGAACAACGGCCCGGGGCCGGTGCAAATGGAAGAGGGCACGCCCAACGGCCATCGCCAGCAGGTGTTGCCGTTGAAGCGCGTGCTGCTGCGCACCATGCCGGAACTGGCGCCGGAGCTACAGCACGTAGTCAACGCGTTCGACCCCTGGGCGCGCGACCGCGGCGAATACTATTCGCTGGATTGGAAGCCGCGCAAAGGCGCCGAATCCGACGAGGCATTCAAAGACAGCGCGAAGAAGTGAGTGGGACAGACCATCGCCTTGCGTGGTCTGTCAAATGTCCGGACCTCAGCGAGGCTCGACAGACGACAAAAGACGATCGTCTGTCCCACCATTATGAGACGTCCGGGCTTCACCCCACGACTTCGTCGTAGCGGTGACGCCAGGCGATGGTGCCGGTGGCTTGAAACACGTTCAACGCCTGTTCGTAAAGATCCCGCGGGATTTCGAGGCCGCCTTCCCAGCAACCGAGCGCTTGATAGAGCCTGATGGCGGCGGTCAGGAACTCGGGAGCGATTAGCGGGAAAAAGGAGGCTTCGGCCGCGGCAACCTCCTCGGGGGGCGCAGCGCGAACCCACTCTCTGGCCCTCGCGTACGCGTCTAAGAACAACCGGTATGCCTCGGTCTTCTGGAATCCGCGGGCGCAGCAGAGACTACTGAAGGCAACCGGGGGCATCGACGCGCCCACCGATACGACGATCTCGCCGGCGGTCACCGGGGCTTGCAGATGCACAAAGTCTCCCTTGCCCCCCTGGAAAGCGGCTGCCATCGCTTCGGGTGTTCCAGCGTCGACGATCTTGATTTTCTCCCACGCGGCTCCGTTGTGCAGCACGGCGTACTTCAGCATGGCCAGCGGCTGTGTTCCGTGGTCCGCCAGCAGGGTGCGGCCTTCGAGATTCTGCCATGAGAACGCGGGGTCCGGGAGGCGCCCCACCAGAAAAAAACCGTCCCGCTGGTTGATTTGCGCGAAGTGCACGGGGAGCGGCTCCACGCCGCGTTCCAGCGCGTTCCAGTTCGACGACACCGCCGATTGCATAATGTCGACCTCTCCGTCGCGGAGGAGGGCGTAACTGCGCTGGCCCGGCTGGAGCACGCTGTAAATGGCTTCATGCCCCTCGCCTCTCAAAATGTGGAGACAGGAAAGCAGCGGGCTGTAGAAGGCGGAGTGGCGCGAGGCCATGACGCGAAGTCGCATGTCTATTACTATTGCAGATAGCAGGGAGTAAGATCCCAGGGAGGTGACGATGTCGAAAACGAGTTCGCGCCGTGGATTTCTGGGTGCATCGGCGGCCGCGGTGTCGACGCTGGCCAACCCGGGGCTGGCTGCGGCGCAGGGCGCCGGCGTCAAGCCCGCGGACCTGCCGGACCTGACCATCAAGGAAGTCCGGGTCTACAACATCGACACCGGCCGGGGCGGCGCCACGCAACTCGCCGGCATTGTCACCAACAGCGGGATCGAGGGCAACTACTCGCTCGCCGCCCGTTACTGGCACCCCAACTGGAGCAACCAGGGCTGGCTGGAGTACGCCCGGAGCACGCTGCCCGGCAAGAGCGTGCTCGACTTGCCGGCGCTGACCTCGCAGTGGAAACCGGAACTGCGCCGCCTGGGTCAGCTCTCCTACGCGTCGGCCATCGATAACTGCCTGTGGGATGCGCTCGGCAAGGCCGTCAACCTGCCGGTCTATCGAATCCTCGGAGCCTATCGCGACAAGGTCAAGGCGTACGCCAGCTCGCAGCATCACGCCACCATTGAAGAGTTTGTCACCGAGGTCAAACTGATCAAGGAACAGGGATTCACGGCGTACAAGATCCATCCGCCATCGCCCAATGGCGGACACGATTACAAGTTGGACATCGAAGTGGCCAAAGAGGTGCGCAAAGCGGCGGGCGGCGATTTTATCCTGCTGAACGATCCGGTGGGCGTCTACACGCGCGAGGAAGCCTTCAAGGTGGGCCGCGCGCTGCAGGAACTCGACTACATCTGTTACGAAGACCCCATTCCCACCGACGATATCGACGGTCTGGTGCAGTTGAACCAGGCGCTGGACATCCCGATTCACATCGGCGAGTTTATTTTTTCGCCGTACAACTACGCCGAGTACATCCGCCGGGGAGCCATGGACGTAGTGCGCTTCATCGTGGACAACGTGGGCGGCATCACCGGCGGAATGAAGATCGCGCGGCTGGCCGAAAGCTTCGGCATGGAGTGCGCGCCGCACAACTGGGGCGAGGCATACGACCACGCAGTCCACTTTCACTGCGAATTGGCGATGCCTAACAATATCTGGTTCGAGATGACGGTGCCGCAGGGATCGAGCGACCGCCCATACGTGAAAGACAAGTTCCGCGTCGCCAAGGACGGCTACGTGTACGCCTCCGCGAAACCCGGGTTGGGCGTGGAACTGGACCGCGCGGTGCTCGACAGGATGACGACCAGGATCGACCGGTAAAGTTCAACCGGAGCGGGAGAAACAGCCCGCGGCCATGGGTCACTTCCGCACGAATTTGAAATCGGAGATGGCGATCTCGTCGTTCCCCTGGATGAGAAATCCGAACTTGCCCTGGGTGAAATCGCGGCCCGGCTCGGCAAAAGTGTCGAGCACTTTCCACTCGTCGCCCACGCGCACCTTTGTCACCAGGCGATCTGGCGCCACCTCGATCTGAATGGTGAACGCCTTTTGCTCTCCGAGATTGTGCGGCGCCTTGACTCGCTCGGCCCGTTTGCCCTTTTCGACCACTCCGGCCCAGAAATTCTTCCGATCCATCTCGTAGAGCAGGTAGTTCTTGGAGTCGAGATACTGGAGGCACCAGCGGATCTGGCCTGCGCGGAATACGCCGCCGCCTTTGAGCAGTTGCACCGTGAAGGTGAAGACGCCGTTGGGCGGCAACTTATAAGGTACGAACCCGCCACCCTTGTGGATCCAGTTGTCGCCGTCCTTCTTCCAGCTCTGCGCGTCCTCGAACTCCGCCATCCCGCCCGGCGCCACTACGGGTGGAGGCGCGGCCTGCCGCTCACGAACGAGGGCGAAATCGACTGCGCGGTTTTCGCCGGCGGCCAGTTGGACGCGTGTGGAAGATTCGACGAATCCGGTTGCGCTCGCCGAGAATACGTAGCTCCCCGGGGGCAACTCGAACTGGTTGCCGCGGGTTTGGTGCGACTCCGTTTCGTCGCCGCGGCGGTAGGTAATGGTTGCCGATGCAGGGTTGCGTGTGAGCCGGATGGTACCGCTGGCGGCAGTCAACACGACGTCCGCGCCCGCCAGCACTACCGCCTGGTTGGCCTGGATGGATCGCTGCAAGCGTTTCGGCAGGTACTGTTCGCGCCGCAGTTCGATGGTGTGGTCGCCCGGTGGGATGGCGCCAAGGCTGAACGATCCGTCGGGCCTCACCGTGCCGGCGTTCTTCTGATCGATTAAGACAGCGGTTCCAGCCATGGCGCCATGGATTTGCAGCGATCCGAATTGCGGCTGCGGTTTCAGGTCGAACTGCAGGCGCACTTCGGCGCCTTTCTTCACCTCGACGGTTTGCGCGGGTTCCTCCTGAAAGCCGCTCCGGGCCACGCGCACCGTGACCTTTCCGAGGGTCTGGAGGCGCAACTGGCCGCGCTGAGTGTGCCGGCGGTACTCCTTGTCGTTCAGGAACACGCGCACGTCGTCCTGGCCGGTGGAGACAATCAGCGTGCCCGCATTGACGTCCGTTTTCAGGAACGCGGTGAGCATGGGCGCGGGGCCGAAGCTTTCGCTCATGTTGTGCTGGTCCCGGCCCTCGCCCACTACGAACTCATTCACGCCCGGCTGAAGGCCGGTGAGGTCCGACCCGGCCGGACCGGCATCGCTCTGCGGCTGGCCGTTGACGGCGAGTTTCCACGGGCCCGCGTTGGTCACGAGGCGCGCTTGCTTTCCGAAGCTGGCCACCAGCACCGCGATCATGTTCCGCGCGTTTACGGGGCCGGCCACGGCCGGCAGCCGCGCATCCGCGATCTCAAACGAGAACGAAGCGTCCCCGCTGGGCCCGGTGACTTTCACGGTGTGCGTGCCCGGAGCCACCTTGTCGAGCACCAACTGACCTTCTTGCAGATCGACCGGCGGCCGATCGTCCACCACGACCTTGCCCCGGTCCAGATCTGTCAACAAGCGAACCGATTGTGCCTGCGGCTGAAGCGTGAGGCTGAGCGCCGCCGGCTGCCGGCCCGTCACCGTGACGGCGCCGGTCGCGGGCTCGAAGCCGTCCAGAGACGCGAAGACCTGGTAAGTGCCCGGCACGAGCGCCATCTGGCAGTTGGATGTGCAGGTAGTCTGGTTGGGGGCGCCGGCCGCGGACCCCTGCGGCGCCACTCTCATGGACGCGCCCGGGGGAGTGGTCGCCAAGCCGACCTGCACGGCCGCCACGGTGCGCGCCGCCTTATTCGCGTTGTCCTTGCGCTTTTGGTGCACCACCAAGACAATGAGTACCAGGGCAACCAGCAGAACAGCGATTGGTCCGATCACCATGGCGCGGTTATTGGACGTGGAGCGCGGGGGCGCCGGGCGGGAAGCCGGTGGCCGCGCAGGCGGCTGGGGCGGATTCTCAGGCCTCACAGCGAATGCGGGCGCAGGCTGTTGGGGCGGAGCGGAGTCGGGCAAAAAGAATGGCGGCGGCACCGGCGCCGCACCAGGCATCACGGGCGCTTCGGGCGGGGCGGACGCCGCGGACGCCGGCGTATCCAGGAAGGAAGTTGACAGCGGCGGCGGATATGCCGCCGGCATCGCCGGGGGCGGAACGGGTGGGGGAGGCGGGGAAGCTTCCTGTTGCCTGAGAAGGGTACCACGCGCCACCAGGCGCTGCCTGATTTCGTTTCCAGTGAACTGGACGTCGAAATCACCGGGGAACGCCTGGATGATTTCGTTCAGCCGGAAATAGACCGGCTTCAGTGCGCCAAACTCGGTGGCTGATTGGATCTGCTCGTCGAGCCTCTTGAGCTCTTCGTGAGGATTGATATTTTCCACGCCCACGATGCCAATCGTACACCTTCCGGGTGCTCTGCTCCTACTGCTCCGCGGCGAAGGGTGGGCTCAAACCGCTGCTACGCTACCGAGCGCCCGGGTTCCGTGGAAGAACTACTCCTCACCCAGGTATGGCGCCGGTCTGGGCTATCCAGCCCTGGGCATAACGGCCGCCGGCGGCAAGCAGGTCCTGGTGGGAGCCGCATTCGGCCACACGGCCTTCGGCCATGACGTAGATGGTGTCGGCGATCATCGCGGTGGTGAAACGGTGGGTGATCACGACGGCGGTCCGGGAGGCCGCGAGCCGGCGGAAGCGGCGGAGCCAATCGGCCTCGGCCCACGGGTCCATCGCGCTGGTGGGCTCATCGAGGACGAGGATGGGCGCGCGGCGCAGGAAGGCGCGGGCGAGAGAGATGCGCTGCCACTCCCCGGCGCTCAGCTCGGTTCCGTGCTGGAACCAGCGGCCAAGCATTTGATCGTAGCCGTTGGGGAGGCTGCGAACGATCTCAGCGGCGCCAGCGGCTTCGGCGGCGGCGCGGATGGCGTCGCGATCCGGGTTCAAAGCCAGATCGCCGAGCGCAATGTTCCTGGCGGCGGTGTCGTTGTAATGGACCGGCTGCTGGAACAAGACGGTGATGGATGAGCGGAGCCCGTTGATGTCCAGGGAACGCAAATCGATGCCGTCCAACTCCACCGAACCCAGATCCGGATCATAGAAACGGCAGAGGACTTTGATCAGCGTACTTTTACCTGCGCCATTGGAACCGACGACGGCCGTGATGCGGCCCGCGGGAATGGCGAGGTCCAACCCATCGAGGGCCAGGCGGTCCGTCCCAGGGTAACGGAAGGAGACATTGCGAAATCGAATGGCTTCGCGGACCGGCAGCACGGGTTGCGGGTCAGTTGCGTTCAGGACCTTCGGTCGGAGGGCGAGAAACTCGAAGAGGTTGCCGATGAAGAGGGTGTTGCCGTAAAGCTGTCCCACGTTGTCGAGCAGCGAACGGCTGAGACGGGTGCCCTGCTGGAAGGCCTGGTAGAACATGGCTAAATCGCCGAGGGTTACCTCGTGGCGCAGGGCGCGCCAACCCATCCACGCCAGGGCCGCACCGGCGGTGCAGAGGGTGAAGAGCCCGGCGAGCATCTCCGACGCGCCGAGTTTGGCGGAGAGGCGCGCCCGTTCGACGCGTAACTTCGAGCGGAGGGACTGGAAGGCGGCGTGAAAGTGATCCCCGAGGCCGAAAAGGCGGATTTCGGCGGCGGTTTCGCCGGCGGTGAGCAACCAATCGTAATACCAGGCGCGGCGTTCGTCGGTGGTGGCACGCAGGCGCCAATAGTGCTGGTCGAGGGCGTGGCGCAGCACGATGTAGAGCGCGGGCAGACTGCTGGCCAGGAGCGCGAGCGGCAACCACACGCCGAAGGGGAGCAGGAGGGCGAGCATGGAGACCAGCGTGATGCCGTTCTGCAGGATGCCGCCGAGATTCTCGAGGAGGGCGACGGGACGGTAGCCGGCCTCGGAGCGGGCGCGGTGGAGGCGATCGTAGAAATCGGCGTTGTCGTAGAAGGCGAGGTCCACGGCGAGGGATTGGCGGTGGATGAGGGAACTGATGTGATCCTGGACGAGGTCGGCCTGAGCGGCGCGAACCCAGGAGGCGGCGACGCGGGCGCCTTCGGCAAGGAGCAGGACGGCGACCATGAGGCCGGCGAGGAGGAGGGCGGGTTGAGCGGCGGCCACGGGGTCGGTGGCGCGGACGGCTTGGACGAGGGCGTTGACGAGGGATCGCGTGAGGTAGACCGTGGCGATGGGAAGGAGGCCCTGGAGGACGAGGAGGGCAACCCACAATCCGGCATGGCGGGGGGCGGCGGCCCACACCAATCGCAAGGCTTGCGGGAGGTAGGGGAACTGGGCCGCAAGCTTGCGGAATTTGGCGCCGAGGATGGAGGGGGCGGTCACGGCTTGAGGCTCACGGTAGCATGTTGCGGGAGGTTCAATCCGGTGGACGTGATGCACGCCGATGGCAGCCAGGCGACGCCGGGTTGGCGAGATGGCGGCACATTCGATTTGGGTGAATGAACGGCCGGCTATTTTTCCGCCAACAGCCTGTAAGTGCCCGATGCGACGTTCGCGAAATGTTGGGATGGGCCTGCGGCCGGCGAAAGCTGATGAAAAATGGTGGGGCAGGCGGGGTACCCTCTGGGTCCGCCGGCCCAATCGGAGGATGCTACTATCTCCGCTGCCGTTCCTGCAAAATCCGCTCGAATTTCCGGCGCTGCTCTTCGGTGAGGATCTGTTCGACCTTGGTCTTGCTTTCACTCAGTACAGTACGATAGTACTGCCAGAAATCGTTGAGGATGGACTCCATCTGCTCCTGTTGGGCGGGTGTCAGGTCGAGTTCGCGCTTCATCCGCGAGAAATAGAGTTCCCTCCCCACGGCGGTATCGAAGGACGGTTGATGCAAGAGGTTATGCGCGCCGAAATTCATGGCGACCGCTCCCGCCGCGACACCGCACAGGAACACCAGAGTAAGCGTGACCATGCAGGCGACCTTGGGGTCCCAGGAGCGGGCGAAACGCGCTTTCTCCAGCAGATTAGGGCTCATACGTCGTCATGGTGGCCAACATGTTGTCCTGCGCCCGGGCGCTCTCGTAGGCAGGCGAATCCTGCTGCGCCATTACAGTTTCGGGCGAGAGGCCGGTGGGGTACTCGCTTTCGTGGGAGACCAGATAGCTGCCCAGTGCCGCCAGCGTCAATAGAGACGCCAAAACCAACCGCCGCCCAAAGGCGAAATCCAGGGCAAAGAATCCCACAAAAGACGGCACCGCCTGACGGTGACCTACCTGACGCATCACTCGCGCGTAAAACCCGGGTGCCGGCGCCAGTTCCTCTTCCATTTTGAACGCGCCCAACCACTGCGAGACTTGCTGCATATCAGCCACTTCCCGACGGCAGATCTCACAGCCGCTCAGGTGCGCCTCGATGTCCCGCAGAGCCGCCGGCTTCAGCGTGCCGGACAGATACTCCTCAAGGCTATCCATCACTAACGCGTGCATAAGCTTCTTCCCTGTACCACTGAAATTACCACGCCTCAGCCCACCCTTTGCGAGTCTGTCGGCCACCTGGCCCCGCCCGCTTCCGGGAACCTGCCCTTTTCCGAACCCAACCGCCCGCCCACACTTTTCAACCGGCCACCATGCCGGGAGGCCTGTCCAGACGCTGCGCCGCTTTCACCAGTTTCTGCCGCGCCCGAAACAACTTCACTTTGATGGTGTTCTCGTTCATCCCGGTCTGCGCCGCCAGCTCTTCCACCGAGAACCCTTCCACTTCCTTCATGGTCAACAACATACGTTCTTCTTCGGAAACCCGCCCGAGAAGCTTGACAATGTAATCCCGGCGCGCCAGATGAGTATCCATGGGAATCTGGCGATCCACCGCCGGTTGGGAATTCTCCACCCGGCGCACCTCGTCCTCGCTCATGTCGCTTTCGTAGACCAGCTTCCGGACCTTGCGCTTGCGCAGATAGTCGAAGCACTCGTTGACCGTGATTTTGTAGATCCAGGTGATCAGCGAGCTGCGGAAATCGAAGCTCTTGACGGAGAGGTAGACCTTCGCAAATACTTGCTGCGCAATGTCTTCCACGTCGTTGCGCTGACGCACGATACCGTGGATGATGGAGAACACCTTGCTTTGGTAGCGCTCCACGATCTCGCGAAACGCCGCCTCGTCGCCAGCCTGCGCACGCTGGACTAACGCACCTTCCGGGGTGTTCTGGTAATCCACTCTGGATTTCGCCGCAACCTTACTACTGAAACCCGGAATCGAAAGTACGCCGGTCAGTGTTCCCATACATCGCTATCGACGCATCCTGCACCTACCGGGTTTCAGCGGATACACTTGCAAGATAGCACGCCTTCCCGGTGGCGGGTCCCTGGCAGCGCCCCAATTCCGCCCGTCGCTGTTCAGGGTCGATTTTTCCGCGACCGAATCGCCACCGGCGCCATCTAAATGATTGACTGTTGGAGCCATCCGGTGCCATCGGTATAATGGGGACCAGGGAAGTCCCAAAAATTCAGGAGCAACATACAACATGGTACAAATGACCGAAAAAGCGATCGGCAAGGTTAAGGAAATCATGGGTTCCCAGGATCCCGCCCCCAGCGGACTGCGTATCTCCGTGGTCGGTGGCGGCTGTTCCGGGTTCAGCTATTCCATGGCCTTCGAGAACCAGCCCAATATCTTGGACAAAACCTACACCTATGACGGGTTAAGGGTCTTCGTGGATCAGGCCAGCCTGCTGTACCTGGACGGCGNNAGTCCACCTGCGGCTGCGGCAGCTCCTTCCAGGTTTAAGCCCGGTTTTACAGTTTGGCGAGGCGCACTTCCGTTGCAACGGAGGTGCGCCTTTTTGTTTTTCGCGCGCTCCAGCCGCCGGGACGGGCTAGAATATGTTGTCTGGACAAGTAACGCCGTTCGACTGACGCAGACCGCCTCGTTGATATCGGCGCCGCACTGGTCTATAGTGAACCACGTATTGGGTGGGGATGCATGAATCGACTGAGCACGCTGCTGCGGCCTGCGCCACAGATTGCCCGGCTGCCCGAAGACGAGGTTCGCAAGCAGTACCCCAGGTTCCGATGGCGCATCCTGGAATCCACCTTCATCGGCTACGCCACTTTCTACGTCGTCCGCAACAACCTGCCGGTGGTTTCCAAGGAAATGGGGCAGGCCCTGCACTACAGCAAGGGCCAGATCGGCGACCTGCTGGCGCTCACNNCCTACGGCATCGGCAAATTCCTGCTGGGCGCGTGGAGCGACCGCAGCAATCCCCGGTATTTCATGCCCGCCGGACTGCTGCTCACCGCGTTGTGCAACTTTGCCTTCGGCGCCGCCAGCACCTATTCCGTGCACCTCGCGCTTTGGACTCTGAACGGCCTGGCGCAGGGCATGGGGTGGGCGCCGTGCGGGCGCTCCCTGGGNNGTGGAACCGTGTTCGCTTTCTGGAACCTCGCCGTCAATGTCGGTGGTGGGCTCACCGGGCTGATCGCCGCCTACAGCACGGCTTGGATGGGGTGGCGGTCGGCCTTTTACGTTCCGGGGGTGTTGGCCTTACTGTGCGCCGTTTACCTGGTGGTGAGGCTCCGCGACACGCCGCAATCCGTCGGTCTTCCGCCCGTTGAAGAGTACCGCAACGAATACCCCGAACAAGGGGCGCGCGACCGCGAACAAGAGTTGGGCACCCGCGACCTGCTGGTGACCTATATCCTCCGGAACCGCTACCTCTGGCTGTTCGCGGCGGCGAATTTCTTCGTCTATCTGACTCGCTACAGCATGCTCGATTGGG
>PLDO01000380.1 GCA_003136215.1 Bryobacterales bacterium | reverse complement strand
AAACTTGTCGCGCTAGATTTGCGGCGAAAATGGCCAATCTCCAGGGACAGGCCGGAGGCCTGTCCTACAGGACGATTTTCGGTTTAATCACGGCGATTCCGATTGCCTTTCCCGCCGCTGTCAGCTTGCCGAACATGGCTTCGTCGTCATAGGTGCCCACGATGGCGCCGCCCGATCCCGCGAAATTCGCGGTGGCCCCTGCCGCTCGCGCCATGGTGACCATTTCCAGGTTGCCGGGATCGATGCGGTGGATTCGCGCCCGCAGATCGAAGTTGGCGTCCACCAGTTGATTCAGCCGCGAGTAGTTCCGCTGCAAAAGGCAGGCGCGTCCCTCGGCGGCGTAGCCGGCCCAGGTCTCCATGGCGCCCACCACTTCCGGATCGCCACGGAGCCAGCGCTCCCGCAGGCTGCCGTGGAACACTTCCGTCCCTTCGCTGAGCGACGTCCGGTACGCCACATATACATTCGGCAGCAGGCCCACATCCATGCGCTCGTACTCGCCGTAACCGCGGGCCTCCATCAAGGCCCGCGAGAAATCCATATATACTAACCCCTGGTACGCCTGCACCACGCGATCCTGTAATCCGGCGGGAACGTTCAACTCCCTGGTCTCGGTTTCCAGTGCCAGGTTGGCCTGCACGGGCAGCGGGATCTCCAGCTCGTAATACTGGCAGAGCGCGCGTAAGGACGCGGTGATAATGGCGCTCGATCCGCCAAGCCCCAGGCGCTGCGGCACATTGGAGTCATACTCCAGCGTGAAGTTGCGATCGGGCAACTCGGCGCCCTGCTCGCGGCAGTAATCCACCAGGCGGACAATCAGTGCCTGGATGATCCGAATCCCGCCGTAATAACCGCGCCACCGGGTAATCCGGTATAGGTCGTCGAGGTTCTCGAAGACCGGAAGATCTACCTTGGAAGGTTTGATCTCCAGGCGCCCGCTGGGATACAGGAGGACCCGGGCCCGAAAATTCGACATGGCAAAAGACAGCGTTTTGCCATAGTACCCATCGCTGGGATTACCTAAGAACCCAGCGCGCGCATAACCATAGGTTTCAATCATTTTTCTTATTCCGATCGGCTGTATCCATCAGGATAGTTACCGGGCCTTGGTTCACCAGATGTACTTCCATCATCGCCTGAAATACGCCGGTCTCCACCGGCGCGGGCCCGCGGCGCAACTTCTCCACGAAATAATTATAGAGAGCCTGGGCGCGCTCTGGGGCAGCCGCCTGGTCAAAGCTCGGACGGCGTCCCTTGCGGCAATCGCCATACAGGGTGAATTGGGAGACGATCAACAACGATCCGCCGGCATCGACTATACTCAGGTTCATTTTCCCGGCACTGTCGGGAAAAATGCGCAATCCCAGGACTTTATCCGCAAGATAGTCCGCTTCCGCTTCGGTGTCCGATTTTGCCATACCAGCTAGTATCAATAATCCCGTACGTATAGATCCGGCAGTGACTCCAGCTACACTTACGCTAGCTTCGCTGACTCGTTGTAGAACCAATCTCATAGGTAGTCCTGTACACCCTGGAACCAGCCGCGTTTTGAGGTTGCTTGACGGCGTCTTATTTTCCTATAATATAGTGTCCGGGAGCGAAACATGGCACGAGGAAAAACTACGAAAGATCTTAGCACTCTACAAATGGCGCTAGTGGGCTATGAGTTTGAGAAACAGCGGATCGCAGGAAAGATCGGGGAAATTCAGGCCATGCTGAAAGGCAAAGCTGCCTCTTCCGCGGCGCCAGCCACGCCCAAGCCCGCCGGCAAGAAACGCGTCCTGAGTGCAGCTGCGCGCAAGCGCATCTCCCTGGCGCAGAAAAAGCGGTGGGCGGAAGCGCGCAAACGTAAGGCCCAAGCCCCTAAGGAAGCGTAAGTCCGCAGGTGTTAGGGGTTACGCGGCGCGGCGAAGTCCCACTCGAAGCGCGCTGCCATTTGTGCCACCGATCCTTCCTCCGCAATCGCGCCGTTCCGGAAGAATGCCGCGCGGGAGCACAAGGCTCGCGCAAAGGGCATATCGTGTGTAATCAGGATCTTAGCCTGCGGCAAGGCGGATAATAACTGGGCTAGTGCCCTCTGCCCCGGCGGATCCAAGAACGTCGTCGGCTCATCAAGGACGAGGATTTCGGGATCCACCGCTAGAATGCCCGCAATGGCAACGCGCTTTTTTTCCCCCGCGCTCAGATGATACGGCGCCTTGCCTGCCGCCCCTGTCATACCCACCTGCCCGAGTGCGGTCATGGCCCGCTCCGCCGATTTCTCCGGACTCAGCCCGTGATTCAATGGTCCGAAGGCGACGTCTTCCAGAACGGTGGGCATGAACAACTGGCTTTCCGAATCCTGAAATACCAGCCCGATCTTGCGCCGGACCTCCACGATGTTCTTCGGGTTCACCGCCAGTCCGCACACTTCCACCGTACCCTGGCCCGAAAGTAGCCCGTTTAAGTGCAGGGCGAAGGTGGTCTTTCCGCTGCCGTTGGCTCCCAGGAGAGCTACTGTCTCGCCTTTTTCCAGGCGGAAGTTCACGCCGTTGAGAGCGACGGTACCATCGTCGTATTGGTACCGTAGTCCCCGTACAAGGATCAGCGGGGGCATTACGCCACCCTCTCGATCAGTAAGCGTAACGCCACCGGAGTCAACACGCCAAGGACCAGAAACATTACATCGCCCCCGTGAAAGTGCAGCTCGATCAAAGGCCGGAAGTATCCCGGAAACCCGCGCGCCAGCATCGCCCGGTGAATCTCTTCGGCGCGCGCGTACGAGCGCGCGAACAGCACGGCCAGAGCGCCGGCCGCGGCACGGAACCGCGCTGCGTTGCCTGCCAGGCCCCCCACCGTAGCGCCGCGGGCCAGGGCCGCCTTGCGCATGTGCTGCGCCTCTTCGGAGATCACGAAGAGGTAACGGTAGAGAAACTGCGCCACCATCAGCAGGAAGCGCGGAGCGCCCGTCATTTCGAAGCCGCGGAGTAACACCGGCAGTGGGGTGGTGGACACGAGCAACAGTACCGCCAGCGCTGAGAGGTAACTCTTCATCACCAGCGTGGCGCCGCGCGCCGGATCGCCGGCCAGCCAACTGACGCCGGCAAACACCGCCGTGAACGGCAACACCACTCCGGCGCGGGCCAGGGCCGCCCCTAGCGGCAGCCGCGCCTGCCGGGCTGCCACGCACAGCACGGTAAACAGCGCCGCGCCTAACCAGGCCAATTCGCGATGCGCCGTGGCCAGCACCACCAGAAACACCAGCACGGAAGCGATCTTGACTCGCGGATCCCGCCGGTGGAGTGCGCTTGCGCCCCGGCTCCATTGATCCAAGGTGACGTGATGCACCGCGCCCCTACCGCTTCCGCCCGATCAGCACGCAAATGCCGCCGACCAGCGCCAGGCCGACCAGTCCCGCGGCCGCCTGCGCGGGCCAGCCGGCGCCCAGCCACGAGGCCTGGTAGTCCTTAAACGGGGTGGAAATCAGCGTCCGCGCATGTCCGGAGATCCCCGTTTGACGCGCCAGGCTCTCGATGCCATCCGGGGCCGTCGAGGCAAACACCACTCCGCCCGCCGCCAGCACCACCGCGGCCAGACCCGCCGCCACCAGCGCGTAGCGCCCACCCGCAGCCGGCTGCCGCACGAAGTTCGGCTGGATGGCCTCCAGCGCCCCCATTACCGCCATGGTGATGGCGCCCTCAATCAGCGCCGACACCAAAAAGAGCGCCAGCGAAACGCCCAGCACCGACGCCGGCATGCGCACGCCGGAAATCAACAATTCCGCCAGCGCCAGCAGCGCGCTCACCGCCACCGAGAGGGCGCCTCCAGCGAAAATGGCCGCGCGCCGGCCGCGTCCGCGACCCCACAGGTGATACGGCAGGTATCCCGCCAGCACGCCCAGAATCGCCATGTTGACCACGTTGGCGCCCAGCGCCAGTATGCCGCCGTCCTGAAACACCAGCGCCTGGATGGCCAGAATCGCACTCATCACCACGCACGCCGCCGCCGGGCCCAGCGTGCAGGCCAGCAGCGCGCCGCCCACCAGATGTCCGCTGGTGCCGATGCCGACCGGGAAGTTGATCATCTGCGCGGCGAAGACAAAGGCACCCATCACACCCAGGAGCGGCACTTTGGCATCGTCAAACCCGCGCTGCGCGACGCGCACGACGTAGCCCACGGCCGGCGCCGCCGCCGCGTCCAGCGTGGCCCACACAGGCGTCGAGAGAAATCCGTCGGGTATGTGCACGGTTGCCTTCAAAGTAGCACGAACCAATAATTCGTGCCACCGGCGGCTCCGACTGCCACTTGGTTTTCGCGCGACTGAACAGTCCGCATTCAGTGTGGGGCGGGATGCTATCCTGCGCGCGACCCAGAGGGTACCCCGCCAACCGGCGCCTGCTGGCCTGTTTACAAGGGGTTCTGGCGGGTTACCAACCCGCCGCAGGTTGCCAACCTGCCCCACAACCTCTGACGAGTACGAGTCCGAGGCTTGCCCCAGCTGGGTTTGCGGGTGCTACTATGTTGTACGCATGAGCGCCCTCAGCCGGATTGGCGTCGCCATCGAAAGCGCCCTTCTTGACAAGTTCGATAAGCTGATCGGCCGGCGCGGCTACACCAATCGCTCCGAAGCTTTTCGCGACCTGATCCGCGACGAACTGGTGGAAGAGGCGTGGGAATCGCCGGACGCGCAGGTGGTCGGCACCGTCACCCTGGTTTACGATCACCACGTCCGCCAGCTCAGTGAGAAGCTCACCGGCATCCAGCACGATTTTCATCACTCCATCCTCTCCACGCTCCACGTCCACCTGGATCACGATCACTGCCTGGAGGTTCTGGTGGTTCGCGGTAAGAGCGCCGTGGTGCGGAAAGTGGCCGACACCCTGATCAGCACGAAAGGCGTCAAGCACGGGCGCTTGACCATCACCACCACCGGACAGGAGTTGAAATGATTGTCGGCACCGGCGTGGATCTGGCGGAGGTCCCGCGCATCAAAAAATCCATCGAGCGTTACGGCGAGAAGTTCATCCGGCGCATCTACACGCCCGCGGAAATTGCATACGTGGAGCGCAAGGCCAACAAGTTCGAACGTTACGCGGCGCGCTTCGCCGCCAAGGAAGCCGGCATGAAAGCTATCGGCACCGGCTGGCGCAGGGGCGTCACCTGGCAGGATTTCGAAGTGGCCAACCTGCGCACCGGAAAGCCCACCCTGCTGTTGCACGGCGTGGCCGCGAAATTTGCCGAGAAGTTAGGCGTGAAGAATATCTCGCTTTCGATTACCCATACCTCGGAGCTCGGTATGGCGCACGTGATTCTGGAAGATTGAGGTTACTCCTGGCGGGTCGGCAAGCGCAATTGCGCGTCCTCCAGCAGTTTGGCTTGCTGGAAGGTATGGATCATGCGGTGGACCACGGTCACATTGGAGAGCACGGCGATGACCCACAAGACCGCCGCCATGCGATCGAAAAGGGCGCCGATGATGATCAGCACCACGCGCTCCGGACGCTCCAGGAAGCCCACCTTGCACTTGGGAATGGTGTTCTCGGCGCGCGCCCGCGTATAGCTGATCATCACCGACCCCATCATGACGATGGCGGTCAGCACGATATAGAAGAAGCGATTGATGCTGGCGTAGTAAACCAGCAGCCCGATGAGCAGCGCCAGGTCCGAGTAACGGTCCAGCACGGAATCGAAGAAGCCGCCGAAGCGCGTCACCTGGCTGGTGGCGCGCGCCACGCGGCCGTCCACCATATCGAACAAGGCGGCGCCGGTGACCACCACGCCGGCCCAGCGGAAACTGCCCGCGGCGAACAGCCACGCCGCCCAAATATTGATCACCAGGCCGATGAAGGTGAGCACATTGGGGTGAATCTTGGAAAGCGCCAGCCAGCGAACGATGCGGTCGATGATCGCACCAAAGAACCAGCCGATCGCGCGCGTGCCCGTCATATCACTTCACTTCATCGTGCATGGTGGTGAGCTTGCGGATCTCCAGCTCTTTGGTTCCGCCGGGGCTAACCACCTTGACCTCGTCGCCCACTTCCTTGTTGAGCAGGGCGCGGCCGATGGGCGACGTGGTGGAGACCCTGCCATTGGCGGCATCGGCCTCTTCGCTGGTCACGATATAGTAAGTGACCTCTTCGTCGCGCTTGACGTCGAGCACCACCACGGTGGAACCCAGCCCCACTTTGTTATGCGGAATCTTGGAGAAATCGACCATCGACATCTCCGCCAGACGCTTCTTCAACTGGCCGATGCGCGCGTTGAGGAAGCCTTGCCGGTCTTTGGCCGCGTGATATTCCGCGTTCTCGCTCAGGTCCCCGTGGGCCCGCGCCTTCAGGATTTCCCTTGGCAGCTCGACCAGGTACTCGTATTCGAGCACAGTGATCTCATCCTGGAGTTTTTTCTTAAAGTCGGTCATCGAACGGGGACAGCTCCCAAGGTCACATTATAGCGAAGTAGGGGTGGGGCTTATTGCACCACTACGCTTACGGTAGCATCCTGGCCGCCGATGGAGAGCTTCAGGGGCTGCGTGCCGGTGGGCGCGTCGGCGGGGACCTCCACGTTCACCTGGTACAACGCGATGCTGCCGGGCGTCAAGCCGCTGAAGAGGAAACCCGTCGGGCCGCCTCCAAGGGTCACCGTGGGCGACACCTGGGTCCGTGTCAGCACGGTCGCCGACGCGGGATCGCCCGACGATTGTGCCGCGTCCAACGGCCCCAACCCGTTGGCATAGATTACGATGCTGCCGCCCCGTTTGGCAGGATTGGATGCCGAGATCGGCAGAGGATTATTGCTGCCATCGGTGACGGCGAAGATCCCCGGCGAATAGGTGGCCAGCGGCACCGTGTACAGGGCGCCCCAGAGGTAGCCGTAAAGCGTCACCTTCATCTGGACCGAAGATTGACCCTGGAACTCCCAAGGAATTTGCACGTTGACCTGTGTCGGACTGATGAAGTGCAGGTGGCCCGGCAGGCTCATCCCGCCGCCGTCGAAGCTCACCGAAACCTGCCCGAGCGACACCGGGAGCGACGGCGTGCTCTCTACGAGTACGGGGGCGTCGGAAAGGTCGTTGCCGAAGATCGAGATGTACGATCCCGGCTGCAATCCCTGCCCAGCTTGATACGGGGGGGCTGCGTTGACCACGCCGCCACTGTTGATTGTGGGCAGGCGGCGCACGTAGCCGTCGAACTCCTGGGTCAGTCCGCCCGAGGTGCCAGTGAAGATCTGGTCGCCCTGTTGCGGCCCGAGGTCCACAAACACGCCCGCGGTACCCAGCGAATCGGTGGTCTTATCGCCGCCCTGCACGTCGAACTTTCCGCCGCCTTTCAGAATCTGGAAGGTCACCGGAGTGTTTGCCACCGGCACGCCATATTGATCCATCACGCGGAAAAGGAGCAGATATCCGGTATCGCTGGGGATGCCGGTGAACGAGCCGTTCTGAATCGCGAAAATGTCGTACGGCACTCCGTCGCCTACCACATAGGAGTAGGGCAGGTGCAGATCGGGAGTACCCGTGGCGCCCTTGACGTCCAGGAAGCCTTCGTACGCGCCCGCCGCCGGCTTGTTTCCGGTGAGCGAAACGGAGAGCGTCTGGAACTGCCCCGCAGGCAGACTGACGCTGCTCGAACTCACTGTGACGTGCGTATTGGAATCGCCCGTCAGTTGCCGCACGGTGATCGAAAAGGTGGCGGCGGCGCTGCTCACGTTGGTCAGGGTCAAGGTGCGATTGACGGGCAGCGCGGTGACGGGTCCGAAGGAGATCGCCGCCGGGTCCAGCGTGGCGGCCACGTTCACCGCATCGGCGGCATTGAGTTTGCCAGCACCCGCATCGGTCACGTGAACGCCGCCCTGGACGTCCGCGGTCGCCGTATTCACGACGGCGGATTTCAGCCGCGCGGGCGTATTCAGGCTGGAGTTCCTGGCCTTCGCCATGGCCGCCACGCCAGCCACGAACGGCACGGCATAGCTGGTGCCGTTCACGGCGGTGTAGCCGGTGGCGTTGTAGGTATCCGAATTGGGGTCGAATTTCTGCGTCGCGGTATAGACGTTGGTGCCGGGCGCCACCAGTTCGGGCTTGAGGGCGAAATCGCGGGTCGCCGCGAAATTGCCCACGCTCGGCCCACGCGAGGAGTACCCGGCCACCGTGTTCACCTGCGAGTTGTCCGCCGAGGCAAAAGCCGGGTCGAATGTGATGGTCGCGTTCGGATTGGTCGCGAGAAACGACTTCAACGCATAGCCATCGGTATTGCCGATCAGCACCGCCGGGATACCGGTATCCTGCACGTACATGCGGTCGGTCACGTCGTCAATGCCTGCCGGCTGGTAGACGATTGCGCCGATGGCGCCCGCCGCCTGGGCGAAGTTGACCTTGTTGCTGATGAAGCAGGTGCCGCGCAGGATCAGCGCCCACGTGCCGGTGAGCGACCCGGGGGGCAGTGCGGCGCACGCTTGTCCGTTATCGCCCACCGTAGTCACGTCCTTGACCGGCGCGGTCAAGGGCGCACTGATTTTCGGGCCGTCGCCGGTCAACCCGCGCAGATTCCCCGGGCCGCCGACGCCGTTGACGCGGACGGTCTGATATACCAGATGACTGTTGGCCGACGCTCCCACCGCAATCGCACTCGGCGCCGTACCCGGCGAATTCACGGTGTTGCGGGTCACCCCTTTCTGCCCGATATTGCCGCCGTTGCCGGCCGCCGCCACGACCAGGGTCCCCAGGCTGGATGCGCTTTCCACCGCCTGCGCGCCCACGTCGCAGATCGCGTCGCCGCACACTCCGACACCGACGTCCAGCGGGCCGAAGTAGGCAGGGTCGCCCTCCCCCAACGAGAGAGTCACAATATCCATGTGATCGTTGACTGCGTCGGTCAGTGCCTGAATCCACGTCGAACGGTAGGTGTACTCGTTGACTCCCGGCGAGCCGAAAACCTTGTAATTGCCGAGAAACGCCTTGGGAGCCACGCCCGCAATGCTTGCCAGCGGGCCCGCATTCTGCACCCCGGCGGCGATCATCGCGATGGCCGTGCCGTGCCCCTGCCGGTCGCGTGGCGACAAGTCGTCGGGCGTGGAGTAAACCGGGTCGGTATCGGTGAGCGTGGAAACGTAACTTCGCGCCACAATCACCTTGTTATTGGTGTACCCAGCGTCCCCCACGGGAAAACCGGCCGGCGCGGTAAACCCGGTGTCCTTAAATCCGGGGTGGTTCTGATCGATGCCGGTATCGATGATGCCGATGCGCACGCCCGCGCCGGCGTTAGCGCTGCCGCCGATGGCTGTCCACGCGGCCGGCACGCCCACCAGGTTGACCGCCGCGTTGAGCAAGGGCTTCGACATCGGCTGGTACTGAATCCACTTCACGCCCGGGATGTTCTTGAGCGCGGCGGCCTGTTCGGGCGCAATGCGCACAAATATGGCGTTGACCAGAACCTGCGAAGTGGCGCTGACGCGAACTTTGCGGGCAGCGAGTTCGGCCAATACCAGACTTTGCGCCCCGCGGATCTTCCGCAGGTGCGCCTGTGCTTCGGCGCTCTGAAGAGTTGCGCGCGACTGGGCCTTTTGAGCTACCGGCGGGTCTTCGAGGACCAGGGCATATTCAGCCAGGCGGCTGCGCGTCTGCGCAAACGCTGCGGCGACCAGCAGTAAGAGGACAGAAACTCGCTTCATAGAAGTATTGGCAGGCGAAAGCGCCTGCCCCACCAACTATCAAGATACTCGGTAGAGCGATCTCGTTCCCAGTATCGAACGGCTACTCTTGGCGGCAGCGTAAAATCTCGTCCGCCACGTCGGTCGCCGCACGCATTTCGCGCACGTCGTGGACGCGCACAATGTGAGCGCCGCCCAGCACCGCCGCGGTGACGGCGCCCGCCGAGGCGAACTTGGTTTCCTCGGGGTCGGGGTGCGCCAGGAAGCTCTTCCGCGAGGGTCCCACCATGATTGGCAGTTCGAGCCCGTTCAACTGGCCCAGCCGCGCCAGAATCACGTTATTGTCTTCCTTGCGTTTGCCGAAGCCGAGGCCGGGATCGATCACGATGCGGGTTTTCTCGACACCTGCGCGCCGGGCGCGGCTGATCGTAGCTTCCAGATCGCGCGCGATGGTCCCAATGGGGTCCGCGATAGGCCCCAGTTTAGCCCAGGTTTCCGGCGTGCCGCGCATGTGGTTCAGCACCAGACCGGCGTTGTACTGCGCCACGGTCTTTGCCAGTTGCGGCTCGAAGGTGAGGCAGGAAGGATCGTTGATGATCTCGGCGCCGAGATCGAGCGCGCGCTCGGCCACCTCGGCCTTGTACGTGTCCACCGAAATGGGGATGGTGAGTTTGTCCTTGAGGCGCTTCAGGACCGGGATCAGGCGGCGGATCTCTTCCGCTGCCGAGATGCGCGCCGAACCGGGGCGGGTGGATTCCCCGCCGATATCGATGATGTCGGCGCCCTGCTCTTCGAGTTCGATGGCGCGCGCATAGGCGCGGTCGGGGTCGGAGTATTTGCCGCCGTCGGAGAACGAATCGGGTGTCACATTCAGCACGCCCATGATCACGGTGCGTTCGCCCAGCCGGATCTCGCGCTGCTTCAGTTTCCAGAAAAAGAGTTTTCTCACCGTATTATCAGGTTCGCACTTTTCCGTGGCGGCTGGAGCCGGGCGCGCCGGAGGACGCGGTTCCGGGCGGGTAATGGGCTCGAAGGGGAGCCTCATGCCACGCGCTTCCAGTTTTTTCCAACCTGAATCAGCAACTCCGCGGACGGGTTCTTCAGCAACACTTCCTTCACCTTTTCGCCGTTGATTTGCACGGCGCCTGCCTTGATCTTGCGGACCGCGTCGCTCACCGAATCGGCCAGCCCGACGCGCGCCAGGAGCTTGTCGACGCGAATGCCGCCCTCCGCGCTCACGCCTTCGGGCATCGGCACACTAACGATGTCCGTGGGAACCTCCTTGCGGCGCACCACGGCGTTGAAGACCGCGGCGGCGGCATCGGCGTCGGCGGCCGAGTGGAAATCGGTGACAATGATCTTGCCGAGCGCGCTCTTCGCGTCCATGGGATGCATCGACGTCTTCAACTGCTCGATCTGCGCCAGGCTGCGGTCGGTGAGCAGCTCGTAATAGCGCCACATCAGGTCGTCGGAGACCTGCATCACTTTCCGGAACATGACCTCGGGCGGCTCCGTGATACCGATGTAGTTGCCCAGCGATTTGGACATCTTGTTGACGCCGTCGAGGCCTTCGAGGATGGGCACCATGGCGACGATCTGCGGCGGCTGGCCGTAATCGCGTTGCAATTCGCGGCCCACCAGCAGGTTGAATTTCTGGTCCGTTCCGCCCATTTCCACGTCTGCCTCCAGCGCCACCGAATCGTAGCCCTGGGCCAGCGGGTACATCAATTCGTGCACCGAGATGGGCGCATTGGCGGCCATTCGCTTGGCGAAATCGTCGCGTTCCAGCAGGCGGGCAACGGTGTATTTGCTGGTGAGGCGGATGACTTCTTCCCAGCGGAGCGGCGCCAGCCAGTGGCTGTTGAAGCGAACTTCGGTTTTGGCGGGGTCGAGGATTTTGAAGACCTGCTGCTTGTAGGTCTCGGCGTTGCGTTCGATGGCCTCGGTGGTCATGGGCGGGCGGGTGACGTTGCGGCCGGTGGGGTCGCCGATCATGCCGGTCATGTCGCCGATCAGGAAGATGACGGTGTGGCCCAGGTCCTGGAAGTGCTTCATCTTGCGGAGGAGCACGGTGTGGCCCAGGTGCAGGTCCGGCGCGGTGGGGTCGAAGCCGGCTTTGACGCGCAGTTTGCGGCCTGTTTTGGCGGCTTGGATAAGGCGTTCGCGCAGGTCCTCTTCGCGGATTATCTCCGCCATGCCTTTGCGCAGGTAAGTGAGTTGTTCGTCGATGGTCATTGGCTCAGAGTTGTGTTGAGGGCGCTCTTGAGGTCCGCGGAGAATTTACGGATTGTTTCCACTTGTTCCGGGGTTGCCGGGGTCTCGCCGCCCTTGGCCGCGAGAAAAGGCAGGCCGTCGCGCCACACCAGGTACGCCAGACCCTGCTCCGTCATCATCCCGGTGCTGCCCTGGTTGATAACGTTGGCGCCCCCTACGGCCGCGATGCAGTTGTCGCGCACATAAATGGAAACCGAGGGGCCTTCCACCATGAGGCGGATGTTCAGGTCGTCGATCCGGCTCACATTTTATAGCGGCCAAGGTCCTCGTCGTTGAGGCCTTCCAGCCAGCGCCGCAGTTCTTCGTTATTCACTTTGTCGGAAACCGTGGCTGCCAGTTTCGACGATTTGAGCACCGTCTCTTCCACGTAGATGGGGCAATCCAGGCGGAGCGCCAGGGCGAGCGCGTCGCTGGGGCGCGAATCCACGCTGATCAACTCGCCGTTGCGGTCGAGCCAGATCACCGCGTAGAAAGTGTCGTCCTTGAGTTCGGAAACCACCACTTTGCGCACGCCGGTGTCGAGGCCCAGCAGCAAGGTCTTGATCAGGTCGTGGGTCATGGGGCGGGGGGTCGAGACCTTTTCGATTTCGAGCGCGATGGCATTCGCCTCGTACACGCCGACCCAGATGGGGAGAACGGTGTTGCCATTGACATCCTTCAGGATGACAATGGGCATGTTGGTGACGGGATCCATCATCAGCCCGCGAATTTTCATTTCGACTTCCATTTTCTTGCGGTCCTCCCCCATCCTGATTACACCACGAATCACACAATCGCCGCGCTCTCGCCCACTAGCGAGTTGGGGCCGGCGCGGGTGACCCGTACGGAGAGGTACTTGCCGGTCAGGTCGTTTCCATTGGCATCGGGGTGCGAAAAGTTGAGGGTGCGATTGCAGGTGGTGCGGCCAATCCACTGGCCGAGCGCCTGATTCCGGCCTTCCACCAGCACCTCCTGTATGCCGCCGATGAGCTCGGCGTTGCGGCGGATCTGAATGGCGCGCTGCTTCTCCTGGAGAATCAGCAGGCGGCGCTGCTTCTCTTCATCCGGGACGCGGTCCTCCATGCGGAGCGCGGCGGTGTTAGGGCGCGGCGAGTACTTGAAGCTGAAGAGGGAATCGTACTGGACTTCCGCGAGCAGGTCGAGGGTCTGCTGGAAGTCCTCCGCGGTCTCGCCGGGGAAACCGACGATGATGTCGGTGGTCAGCGAGTAATGGCGTTTGGCGCCGCGGATCCACTCGATGCGGCGCATATACTCCTCGCGGGTGTAGAGGCGGTCCATGGCGGCGAGGACGCGGGAAGAGCCCGACTGCACGGGCAGGTGGATGTGATCGCAGATGGCGGGGTTGGCGTCCATGGCATCCACGATGCCGCGCACGAAATCACGCGGATGGCTGGTGGTGTAGCGCACGCGCCGCATGCCGGGGATTTCGGCGACGCGCCCGAGCAGCGTGGCAAAGTCCCAGCCGGCGGGCGAGGGATCGCGGTAGCTGTTGACGTTCTGGCCGAGCAACTGGACTTCGGTGTAGCCCTTTTCGGCGAGTCCGCGGGCTTCCGTCATGACGCTCTCGCTGGTGCGGCTGCGCTCCGGTCCGCGGGTGAAGGGCACTACGCAATAGGCGCAGGATTTGTCGCAGCCTTCGATGATGGTGATATAGGCGCGGTGCGGGTTATCGCGCCGCGTAAACGGCGTGTCGAAGGCTTCGGCGTTGTCGAAGCTGAGTCCGGTGACGCGGCGGCTGCCGCTTTCCAACTGGACCAGCATCTCGCCGAGGTGGGTGTAGCTGGCCGAGCCGGCGACCAGCGAGACGTGAGGCGCGCGGTCGAAGATTTTCTCGCCTTCCTGCTGGGCGACACAGCCCAGCACGCCGAAGACTTTGTCCTTCATCCCCTCGCGCTTGAAGTTCTGCAGGCGGCTGAAGACCTTCTGTTCGGCCTTATCGCGGATGCTGCACGTGTTGTAGAGGACAAGCCCCGCGTCTTCCGGGGTCTCCACCTGTGAATAGCCCTGGGACAGCAGGGTCCCGACGACTTTTTCGGAGTCGTGGGCATTCATCTGGCAGCCGAAGGTTTCGATGTAGAAGGTTTTCCCAGACACTGTAGTTCCATTGTACAGGCAATCACTTCTGCTCACAGTCGCAGCGGCGCGGCGGTGTAAACTGAAATAGAAACTCGGAGGACACGACCGTGAAGTTCTTTCTGGATACCGCGAACCTGGATGAGCTGAAGAAGGGCGCCAGTTGGGGGATTGTCGATGGGGTGACCACCAACCCGTCGCTGATCGCCAAGGAAGGGCGTCCGATCGAGGAGCAGGTGCGTATGATCTGCGACATCGTGGATGGCGACATCAGCGCGGAAGTGATTTCCGTGGAAGCCGGCGCGATGATGACGGAAGGGCGCAAATTAGCCAAGATTCACAAAAACATCGTGGTGAAATGCCCGTTGACGCGGGAGGGCATCAAGGCGACTTCGGCGCTCAGCAAAGAGGGCATCCGGGTCAACGTGACGCTGTGTTTTTCGGCGGGGCAGGCGCTGCTGGCAGCCAAGGCCGGCGCCTACATCATCAGCCCTTTCGTGGGGCGCTTGGACGACGTCGGCGCTGTTGGCTTGGACCTGATCCGCAGCATCACGCAGATCTACCGGAACTACGGGTACAAGACGCAGGTGCTGGCGGCGTCGCTGCGCGGTCCGCTGCACGTGATCGATTCGGCGATGGCCGGGGCGCACATCGGCACCATGCCGTTCAAGGTGATGGATATGTTGTTCAATCACCCGCTGACGGACAAAGGGTTGGAGCAGTTTATGAAGGACTATAATAAGGTCTTCACGGAGACGCCCGCGGCACGCTAGCGATTGCACTTGATGCAGGGACTGACCACGCATTATACGGCCGTCGAGCTGATTCTGACCGCGCTGGCCGCGATCCTGGTGGCGGCGCTGGTGCTCCTCGGGTACCGCGCCTGGCAGCGTTCGCGAGTCACGCCGGAGGAACGCGAACGGCGGCGTTGCGCCTGGTTGGTGGCTACCGGGAAGATCACCGACGCGACGCTGGTGGAGATCCGCGAAAGCCTGGTGTTTTATTGCTATGGGGTGCGCGGTGTGGAGTACACCGCCTCGCAGGATATCGCGCGCCTGGTGGACAAGGCGGCGGCGGATTTCTCCGGTGTGAGCGCGATGAGCGTAAAGTACGATCCGCGCAATCCGGCGAACTCGATTGTGATGTCGGAAGAGTGGAGCGGCCTGCGGGGCGCCGCGCGCCTCCAGCCGGAAAACCACGCGACCCATTGATCGCCAGAGGGAAAGCGATTGATGACGGACGACCGGCGGCACAAACGGGTGTGGGCGGTGGTGCAGCGGGCGTTTGGGAAGTGATCCTGATAACCTGAAGGTTGTCCCGGCATCCTTTATTCAAGCCGTATCTCGCTCTCGCCGCGGTGTGTTTCTTCTGGGGAACCACGTACCTGGGGATTCGCATGGCCCTGGAATCCTTTCCGCCGATGTTATTGGTGTGCGTGCGGTACGTGATTTCAGGGGCGATCACGCTGTTGTTTTCGCGGGCGCGGGGACTGTATCTGCCCAAGGGGAAGGAACTGGCCTGGGCCTGTTTCAGCGGCCTGTTGGTGCTGGGGATCGGCAACGGGGCGCTGGTCGCTTCCGAGACAATGATCCCCAGCGGCATTGCGGGACTCATCATCACCATTTCGCCCTTCTGGATGGTGGGCGTGGAGGCGCTGCTGCCGGGCGGCGACCGTCTGCACGCCCCGACCATCGCCGGGATGGCCATCGGGTTGGCCGGGGCGGCGCTGCTCTTTACGCCGGACCCGGGGGCGGGGGCCATCGATCCTAAGCTCATCGTCGGTTTTATGCTGCTCCAGTTCGGCATGGCGGGATGGAGCTTCGGCTCGATCATACAGCGGCGCAAGGCCGGGAAGGCGCATTCGGTGGTCGCCGGCGGAGTGCAGCAACTGGCGGCGGGACTGGGAATGATCCCGCTTACCCTGGCGAGCGGAGACTGGACCATTCACTGGAGTACGCGCGGGGTGTCGGCGATTATCTACCTGATCACGTTCGGTTCCCTGGTGGGATACAGCGCGTACG
>PLDO01000295.1 GCA_003136215.1 Bryobacterales bacterium | reverse complement strand
CCAACGTGGCCAACCTGCTGCTCACGCGAGCCACCGGGCGCCACAAGGAGATTTCCATCCGCCTGGCGATGGGCGCCGGCCGCGGCCGCCTCATCCGCCAGTTGCTGACGGAGAGCGTGCTGCTGGCCCTTGTGGGCGGGGCCTGCGGCCTGCTTCTGGCAAGCTGGGCGCGCGACCTGCTATGGGCCTTGCGCCCGCCCGTATTCAATCATGCGGGCTTCCGCCTGGAGTTGGATTCGCAGGTGCTGCTGTTCACCATAGGCATCTCCCTGGCCACCGGTGTGCTATTCGGCCTGGCGCCTGCCTTTCGAGCCACCAAGGCCGATTTGGGCACCGATCTGAAGGAGCGTGCCGGCGCGCCGGCCGGATTCCATCGTATGTGGCACCCCCGTGCCGTGCTGGTGATGGCGCAAGTGGCCTTTTCGTTGGTTGCGCTCATCGGCGCCGGGCTGTTCGCGCGCAGTCTGCGCAACGCCGCTCAGATCGACCCGGGGTTCGACGCCGCCCATTTAGGTGTCGTGGCCTACAACGTGACCGACCAGGCATATGACGAAGGGCGCGGGCGGGACTACCACCAGCGCGCGGTCGAAATAGCGGCGACGGTTCCCGGGGTGGTTTCGGCGGCGCTGGGCCGCGACGGCCCGTTCCACATCTCGTCCACCCGAATGGTGCTGCTGGAAGGCGAGGAGAATACCGCCAACGGTCCGGGGCGCTCGACTCTGACCAGCGTGGTGTCGTCCGGGTACTTCCGCACGCTGGGCATTCCCCTGCTGCGCGGGCGCGATTTCGCGGCATCGGATAGCAAGTCCACACCGCGCGTGGCGATCGTCAACCAGACCGCCGCAACTGCCTATTGGCTGGGACAGGACCCCGTCGGGCGGCACATCACTTTTGCCGGCGAAGGGCTGCCGGTGGAGATTATCGGCATCGTGAAGACGGCGAATTATCAGGCCATCGCCGAAGCCCCGCAGCCCATGGTGTACCTTTCGCTAGGGCAATACTACTTCCCCACCGCGGTTCTGTATGTGCGGACGGCGGGAGATCCGGAAGCGGTGATCGGCGCGGTGCGGCGCGAGGTCCAGACGCTGGATCGCAATCTGCTGTTGCAGGTCGAGAGCCTGGAGACTTCCATCCGCGAACTGCTCTGGGCGCAGCGCCTGTCGGCCGGGCTCCTCGCGGTGTTTGGCGCCCTCGCCCTGTTGCTGGCCACCATAGGGATCTACAGCGTGATTTCCTACTCCGTGCGGCACCGGACGCGGGAGATCGGCGTCCGCCTGGCATTGGGCGCGACGGTCGGCGACATACACCGGATGATTCTGGGCGAAGGGATTCGTCTGGTTGCCATCGGCGTGGCGGCGGGCGCCGCGGCATCGCTGGCGGCGGCCGGCAGCGTCGGCAGCATGCTGTTCATCGGCAATCCGCGCGATCTGCTCACTTTCACCCTGGTGCCGGCGGTGCTGGCGCTGGTGGGCGTGATCGCCTGCTGGATTCCGGCCATTCGCGCCACCAACATAGACCCGTCCGTAGCCCTGCGCGACGAATAAATTCGGCATTGCTTCCCCTCGCCGGGTGGCGTAGAGTGGGGGATCGGGTGGAGGTCCCCGATTCCTCATGGCTTTCTGCACCACTTGTGGCGCCACGGTTCAAGGCGCTTTCTGTCAGCAATGCGGCACGCCGTCGAGCGCTGCCGCCGCTCCAGCGGCAGCGCCGCAGCCGCACGCGCCGCCCATGGCCGCTGCTCCCATGGCCGCTGCTCCCGCTGCTCCCATTGCCGCTGCGCCGGTGAAGGGCAAGGTCAGCCCAATTGTCTGGATCCTGCTTACCGTGCTGGGCCTCATCGTGTTGAGCTTCGTCGGCTGCGGAGTTTTCGCGATGTACATGGCTCATACCGTGGTGAGTAATCCTGGCCTGGTGCTGGGCAAGATCATCACGGCGTCCAATCCCGACGCGGAGGTTGTGGCCACGGATCCGAGTTCGCAGACCATGCGCATCCGCGACCGCAAGACGGGCGAGGAAGTCACCCTTTCGTTCGACGACATAAAGAAGGGCAAGTTGACCTTCTCCGCGAAGGGCAAGAACGGAGAGGTGGCCAATATGGAAATCGGCGGCGGCGAGGGCAAGCTGCCATCGTGGGTTCCAACCTATCCCGGCGCCAAGGCACAGGGCAACATGACCGCCAGGGGCGAGGGCGCGGATGGAGCGGGCGAAGGCGGCGTGGTCACCTTCACGACGCCCGATCCTTCGTCTAAAGTGATGGCCTTCTACGAAGCCAAAATCAAGGACATGGGCATGACCATAAACCTTACCGGGGCCTCGGCTGCGGGCGGATTGGTCGCCGGTGCCGACGAAGGCGGACAGCGTACGTTGAACGTCATGGTGGGCGGGAGCGGCGGCGAGACCTCGATTACGGTCACATACGGCAGAAAGCGGTAGGTAGGACAGGCGATCGCTTTGTGTCGCCTGTCAGCATTCTTGTTTTACCCGTGTCCGAAGTACATCAGCCAGCCTAGCCCGAACAACGCCAGCAGGAAGCAGCCGAAGGTGTAGACGCCGTAATGCAGGCGGTCGCGGTCGTTTCGCTTGGTCACCACTCCCATCACTACCGACGTGAACAAGGCGAAGAGGAATGCCGCTTCGAAATGCGAAAGATTCATTTTCGGCATTTACTCTTTCCTCCCCGCGGCGATCTCGTAGGCGTCCACCATCGCCAGGATGTTCAGCAACCCGGCGGTCACCAGGAACTTGGTGCCGTAATCGTGAACGTGTCCGGCGGTGTCCAACTGGCTGTATCCGAAGCACACGCTCAACAGGTACAGAATGCCGGAACAGACGTCGCCGATAAACCCGCCGGTGTTGATCAGCGTGGTCAGCAGGTCTCCGCTTTGCGGTTGAAACATCGCCCCCTGCATCATCAAGCCGCACAGGAACATGGCGGTGATGGAGGCCAGCAGCAGCGCGCCGCGCCCGTTGCGTTTCAGCAGGAAGTGCCCGCCGCCGGGGATAAGCCAGCCTAAGGCAACAGCCGGAAACCATGCGCCAATGGGCGGCATGGGCTGTTTCTGCTGTAGTTCTTTTTCCTTGACCATATTGGGTTTCTCTTGAGTTTAGCAGCTTCGCCGTCAGGGCTTCACGCAGGTGAAGTTGGCAAAGTCGTCGATGCTGCCGGTTCCCGTGTATCGGGCCACCTGCGGATAGGCGCAGAGCGGCCGGCTGCGCACCACTTTGCCATCGGCGAGTTTGTTGGCGCGGATGGCCTGCGGCGCCTCGCCGCGCTCCACCCATTCGCTGAGCGGCCCGGTGGTATCGAACTGGTTGGGGCCGGGTCCGTCGCCGCAGTGGAACATGCCGGGCACCATGAAGAGCCGGAAGAAGTTGGCGGTGCCGGGACCCATTCGCGCCTGGACGGCCTCGTAATACTCCAGTCCCATCATGGGGTTCAAGGCTGGGTCGGCCCAGCCGAAGTACATCAGAATCTTGCCGCCGCGCTGCTGGAAGCGCGTCAGGTCGGTATCGGTGGCGTCCAGAATCTGGTGGATAGTCTCCAATCTGGCGGGGTCTTTCTCGAAATCGAACTGATGAAGATCGTATTGGGGATCAGGCTTCGGGAAAGCGAGATAGCGAAAGAAGTTCTCGCCGAAGAACATGCCCTGGCTGGGATCGCCCTCGTGGATGGTCCAGGGATCCCAACCGCTGCGTCCGTTCTGGCCGGCGATTTCGGCGCCCACGGGCCAGGCTGGAAAAATGCGCTTGCCGCCGCTCGTGACCTCGCCGTAGATCTTTTCAAGGGTAGCGATCTGCGCCAGCGTGAAACAATCGGGCCGGTCGGCGCCGGCTTGGCATTTCGGCAGATCCCGCGCCGGCCGAAAGTCGCAGCGGCGCGGATCGTCGATGATGCCGTCCTTCAGGCCGTCTTTGGCGTCGCACGCATCGTAGATGCTGGCAGCCAGGACGGGCAACTTGCCGGTGGCGATGGGTGCGTCCTTGAGGGCTTTGGCAGCCTGCGTGAAGCGCATCATGGTGCCGGTGAAATTCAGGACCGGAGCGCCCACCGTGATGCCGTCAAAATCGCCGGGAAAACGCTGCGCGAGAATCAGCCCCTGGCGTCCCCCGGTGGAGCAGCCTTCAAAATACGACTTCGCCGGCGCGGAGCCGTAATACGCGCGCAACACCAGTTTCGAGGCGTCGGCGGTGACGTGCAGCGAGCGGAAGGCGTAGTCGAGAAGCTTCTGGCGGTCGGTGGCGAAGATGCCGCCCGGCTCGGTGGTGGCCGAGTGCCCGGTGTCGGTGGCGGCGACGGCGTAGCCCCGCTTCATGTAGCGGCCGTACTGATTGGCGCGGCCGGGGCTGTCGGTAGGCTCGCCCGCGTACCCGCCGTTGCCCACCATCACGAAGCGCCCGTTCCACTCCGCCGGCATGCGGACCTCGAAGCCCACTTGCGGCAGCACCTGGCCGAAGACGCGGCAGTGGGCGGGAGCCTGCGGCGTCTCCGCCAGCGCCTGGGCCACGGCCACTGTGATCTGGTTGCTGGTGAGGCTGCGCAGATCGGCGCAGCCGGTTACAGGCTTGTTCTGTGCGCACAGAGCGCCCGCGGCGGCGAGCAGGGCCGGAAGAATTCGCATGGGTAGATTTTAACCCAACGTTCGGCCTGCCATGCCGTCATTCCCTTTGTACGCCGCCGGGGCGAAACGTTCATCGCCGAAAGCCGGTACATTAGGGGGCAAAGGACATCTACCATGCGACCAGCGTTTCTGAGTGCCGGACTGATCATACTTACTTCGTGCGCCGCCTTCGGGCAGGCCGCAAACGAGTCTCCCACCTTCGAGGTGGCCTCGGTCAAACCGGCCGAGCCGCAAGCCATGGGGATGATGCGTGTCCGGATGAGCGGCGGACCGGGCACTCCCGACCCCGGTCAGCTCACCTACACGAATGTTTCGTTGAAGAACGTTTTGACGAATGCGTACAACGTCAAGGGATATCAACTCAGCGGCCCCAAGTGGCTGGATATGGAGCGGTTCGACATCACCGCCAAGATCCCCATGGGCGCCACCAAGGAGCAATTCCAGTTCATGTTGCAGAATCTGCTGGCGGAGCGCTTCAAGCTGACGCTGCATCACGAGACCAAGGAACTCCCGATGTACGCGCTGGTGGTGGGCAAGGGCGGTTCCAAGCTGAAGGAGTCGGTGGAGGACGACCCCGCAGCGCCCCCGCCGCCACCGCTTCCGCCTCCCGGGGGTGACGGGGCGGGTCCCGGCCGCTTCAAGATCGGCGCGGACGGCACTCCGCAACTTCCGCCCGGCATGGGCAAGAACGGCATGATGATGATGATGATGAACGGGCGCATGCGCCTGGTGGCCAATCACCGGCCCATTGGCGCTTTGCTCGAAATGCTGGGCAATCAGTTGGGGCGTCCGGTGGTGGATGCTACCGGTCTGAAGGCCAACTACGATTTCACGCTGGATTTCGCGCCGGACGGCATGAACGGACCGATGGGCATGATGCCTCCTCCCCCGCCCCCACACGAAGGCGGCCCAGGTGCCGGCGGCCCGATGGCGAGTGCTCCCGATAACGCCGGCCCCACCATTTTCACCGCGCTGCAGGAGCAGCTGGGCCTGAAGCTGGAGCAGCGCAAGGGCCCGGTGGATCTGCTGGTGATCGACCGTCTGGAAAAAGTGCCTACCGAGAATTAACCCGTGGCATAAGGCTCCGCCTTGTGCATCCGAGCGCAGCTCGGGCCCCTCACTTGATTTCCAGGATCATCGGGGAATGGTCGGAGACCTTCTGCTCGCGCTCGGCATGCGAGTAGCGGCATGCCGTGATGCGCGGCAGCAGGCTCGGGGTGGCGAAGGCGTGATCCAGGCGGAAGCCGTTGGCCGGGGCGCCGCCCTTCGGCTGCGAATACCAGGTGTACTCGGTGGCGCCGCCGTGGAAATGTCGCCACACGTCGATCCATCCTAATGCCGCCAGGCGGGCGAAATGCTCGGCACACACGAAGGTGGATCCGGCTTCATCCACCAACGGCATCCCGGTGTTGAAATCGCCAACGAAAAGCAGTGGTTCCGAGATGCGCGCTTCCGCTGCCGTCAGGAGTGCATCCCAAAACCGCGTCTTGGCCGCGCCCTCGGGTTCCTTGGCGCCGGGAATGGCGGTCAGGATATGGACCACGCCGAAGCCGAAGCCCTGCTCGGGCAGATCGACATCCAGCCAGCGTACGGCGTTTTCGGGCGGGGCGGCGGTGGGGCGGTCGCAGCGCAGGGGCATTCGCGAAAGCACGCAGATGCCGTTGTCGATTCCCGCGGGACTGCTGGAGGCGATATGCGGCCAGCCATTCGCGCCGAAGGCCTGGCAGAGCGCCATGCCTGGTTTGGCGCGGAATTCGGTGAGGGCGATGATATCGGGATTGTGATCGGCGATCGCGCTGACAATCCGCACATCGCGCGTACCGCCGCCGTGTTGGATATTCCAAGAGAGAAGTTTCATGCGCCGTGTGTGGCTGTCCCCTGATTACAGCACAGTGAGCAGGCGGACGCAGCGGCGTTGGGACAATGAGAGTTGCAGACCGTGTTTACTTGATTTTTGGGGAGAGCCGGTGTAGAGTAATTCTTCACGGTGTTCACATTCTGCGTTGATGGCTCAGGCCAAAAGTCACAATGAGGTCTGGCCTCCCACTCTCCGGAGCGGTACCCATCGCAAACGTGCGCAGTGGCGCTTTGCGTGGGCTGCAATTGTTGCCGGTCGATCTGCCTGAGTTTCTGAATCGGCCCCCGTTTCTGGAAAGGCGCAAGTCCGCCCGCTTTCCGGTTCACCAGGATCTCCATTACCGTGTAATCAACAGTCGGAAGGACAAGTCAACCGGAGTTGGCCTGACTCTCGACATGAGCGGTAGCGGTATCCGCTTTTCGACACGGGAACGCATCGAAATCGGACGCTATGCCGAGGTGTCGGTAAACTGGCCCGCCCGTCTGGGCGGAACTTGCCCGCTGAAAATCGTCGCCTCCGGCCGGGTGATCCGCTCCGATGTCGATTGGGCCGCCCTGTCGATCCGGCGCTACGAGTTCCGCACCAGGGGTTCGGGCGCGGAGCATCCCTCGCCCTCCTGCGCCTAGGTGCCTGCCTTCTGTTGCAAAGCCCCGGCGAAAGCAGCGGAAATCTAGCCCGAAAAAGTGGGCTAAATTAAGATCATGGCTACGGTTGTCAATATGCACGACGCCAAGAGCAGCCTCTCACGCCTCGTGAAGCGGGCCGCTTCGGGCGAGGAGATCCTGATCTACTCTGCCGCGCGGTGATTGGCGCGTGATAGACGGGAAAGGTGCAGCGCAACCCGATTCTTCCGGCACAAGTATTTTCATGGGGCTAGCTGATTCCAAGGTTCCTGGATGAGCCTACGCAGAATTGACTCAGACGGGTTCCCACGGATTCACGAGCGTGACGCCCAAGCCTTCGAAGTCCCTGATGTTGCGAGTGACTACGACGAGTTCGTGCTCCAGCGCAGAAGCCGCGATCAAGCCATCGGCCATGCTCAGGGGACGTCCAGCCGTCTGACGCACGCCGCTCAGCAAACCCCATCGGTTCGCAATTCTCTGTGTTACGGGAAGTATCCGGCCCGCGAACAACGGTATCAAGTCATTCTCCAACCAATTCTCCAGCCGGGAACGGCGCTGGCTCTCCGGTAGAATCGTCAATCCCTTGCGCAACTCACCGATGGTAACCACGCTGAGATGGAGTGCTGCTTCGTCCTTTCCGAGAACCCAGGCATCTACCCGAGGGTCCGGGTGGGTACGAATCATCTCCGAAGGGATATTCGTATCGAGCAGGAAGCCGCTCATAGAACGATGTCACGACCTGGTGAAGGATCGCGACTGAAGTCCAAATCGTCGGCCAAGCCTCTAACCATAGCGCATACCTCGGCCAATGTGCGGTTGGGCGCTTGCGCCGACAGTGCTGGAGCGTTTTGTTCCGCGAGTGCCAGGAGCCAACGATCAACTGTCAGTCCGCGAGACTCTGCTTCCTTCTTAAACCGCGCTGCGCGGTCATCCGGAATTTCGATGATGACATTCATGGCCGACGACGCCTTCCCTTCCCATGATACCGGATAGTGGCCAAGGTTCCGCGCTGCGGCTGGCGGCGCCCACGCGTCCGCCTCCAAAGGCGAAATGTCCGTGATACCTCAATCGCACTTGGGAGTTGGTGCGGAACGGCTATTCGGGTATTCTTGTCCTATGGCCAAACAGACGCGGCGGTGCATTCTTGGCTTGCTGACGATCTCGACAGTCGCACTTCGGGGGCAAGGATTTGGCCGATTAGAGACTTTCATACCGCAGGTTCCGGAGCCAGAGTCCAGGGTGATGCACTCCCCGTACTCGGGCGACCTCTTAAGGGAACAACTCATGATAAGAGGGTCTGAGCGGCTCGGCGGTGAGCCCCGGTTAGAAAAGCGCGATTACCGCGATTCGCTCGGCCGGACTCGCGTCGAACGCCCACTCATCCGTGGAGAGAATCCTCCAATGGTCATCCTAATCGATGATCCGGTTTCCTGTGTGCAATACACGCTCGACCCTCAGGCCAAGATCGCGCACCGCTTCGCCTATCCGAAGCCACGTGCTGAGGAAGGAAACGCCCCGCGCAGTGCCTTCGTCGGGGCACCCTCAACGCGGGGCCCAAAGGTGGAGTCTGAAGCGCTAGGAACGAAGAATCTGGAGGGCGTACTGGTCGAAGGCCGACGGACAGTCACTACCTTCCCCAAGGGTGCTATCTCTCAGGGCGAGGCGGTCACGCAGACCGAAGAGAGTTGGGTGTCACCCGAACTCCACCTCAATGTCGTGCAAAAGGTATTCGATTCCCGGCAGTGGGAAGTAACACTCCGCTATGTGAATCTGCGCCGTGCCGAACCTGATCTGAGGCAGTTCAGTCCACCGCTTGATTATGCGATCGTCGAAGAGACGGGACGTTTCACGGTCCCTTACTGACACCTTACGTACTGTGTGGTGGAGGCGGGGGGAGTTGAACCCCCGTCCGAGAAAGCCCGCAATGAAGAGAACTACGTGCGTATCCGGCTCATGATTTTTGACCGCCACCTCTGAACCGGCAAGGGTGATGGAAGCCTAGCCCGATTGGTTCTCAGCCGCCAGCTCCGGACCGAAGCTCTTGGCCTATCCCGCAAAATGACGCTCACTCACCGCCGCGCGGGCTCAGTGGCTGGAGCGGCTGCTTAATTACTTAAGCAGCGTATGCAAACTGCGTATTGGCAGTTATAGTTTCCGATCGTTTTACGGGAGCTCGGAACCCGGCACGCCTCCCCACCACGATTCAATCCCGTCGAATCCGTTGCGCCCCCACATGGTTGCGTCTGGCAGGTACTACACCCTCATTCTACCACCGCGGCGCCGGTGGGCGTTTATAATCGGAATATGCGTACTCGGGATCGCTTCTTTCGCCCCTTGCTGGTATCCGCCGTCCTGCTCGCCGGCTTCGCCGCCAGCGCATCCGCCGCCGCCGCGCCCATGACCAAGATCAATATCGTCCTCAAGGACCAGGCCGGTAAGCCCGTGGACCACGCCAGCGTCGTGGTCCGTTTCGTCGAAGGACACTCCGTTGTGAAACTCGGCAAAGCGATCCGGACGACCTTCGAATTGCGCAGCAACCCGGAGGGCGAGGCCCGTATCCCGTCCATCCCGCAGGGCAAGATTCTCGTCCAGGTCATCGCCAAAGGCTACCAGACCTTCGGCCAGACCTTTGACATCACCGAAGAGGAAAAAACCCTCGAGATCACGCTCAACCCGCCGCAGCAGCAATACACCGCGCACTAGCCGGGCACTGCATCTCCACTTCCCATGATTTTTCCACCCGATTCCATCCGTGAGTTCCGCCGCGAGCTGGCCCAAAAGATGAACGCCGGCACCCTTGACGATGGCGAAGCCTTCCGCCAGGCCTTAGCCGTGGATCCCCACGACCCGGCCGCGCTCGAGTTTCTAGCCCTGGCCGCCGAGGAAGCTGGCGACCGCACCCTCGCCGCCCAGCTGGCCCACCGCTGGATCGAGGCCAACCCCGTCTCCCATGAAGGGTACGCCTTACTGGGCCGCGTCCTCTCCGACGCGCCTCTGGCCGCCGCCTACGCGGCATTGGGCAAGAGCAAACTGCACTTCGATCCCGAGGCTCGGGCTGAACCGGAACCCGGCGACACCGCCGCTCCGCCGCTCGAATCCGGGGACGAACCCGAAGCCGTCGCCCGCGAGTTGCAGCCGCACCGCCTGCTCCACGAGCTCTTCGTCGCCGGCCTGGATGCCATTGAGGCCTCGCTGCTCGACCGCGTGCTGGCGCGCGGCGCCGATTGCGCTCCCCTCCTGCTCGGCGTCCTCAACGCCTATGGCGAAGATCTGGTGGATGATACCGGCGACGGTCTGGTGGTCCGCTCGCTCGCCCTGCTGGGCGAGATCGGCGACCCCGCCGCTCTCTCCGCTCTCGCCAGGTTCGTCCCGCTGGAGGATGACACCATCGGCGGCGCGGCGCGTTGGGCCTTCCTGCGCATTGCCCGGCGGCGCCCGGCCGAGACTCTCGACATCGTTCGCCAACTCTCCATCGCCGCAGAGGCGCTCGATCTGGCCGCTCTCGCCCAGCAGCTTTGCCTCATGCCCGACGTCCCGGGTCGCTCCGAGGTCCTCCTCAGCCTGGCCGACAACCTCGCCGAATTCGATAAGGACGAAACCGACCTGGTGATTGTCAGCATGCTGACCAGCGCGTACGTCATGCATGGCGACGCCAGCGAACCGGCGGCCACCATCGAAGCGCGCTACGGCGCCACTCTCTCGCGGGAGGCGCGCAAGGAGCTCAAGAGCCTCCGCGCCGAAATCGAAGAGGCGCGCCTGGAAATCGCCGACGCCGCGGAGCCCTCCATCTACGAAGTCTGTCTGGATGGCTTCGACGTGGTGGACGACCAGCCATTCCAACGCGACGAGCCCAAGCTAGGCCGCAATGAACCCTGCTGGTGTGGCAGCGGGAAGAAGTACAAGAAGTGCCATCTGGATTCCGACGAAGGCCGCTAAGACCAAATACG